>NC_013939.1:1547500-1867500 GCF_000010985.1 Deferribacter desulfuricans SSM1 | reverse complement strand
TTACACCATATTATGCAAGTTTGATAATGCCTGGAAATATCAATGACCCGGTATTGCTCCAATCAGTACCTACCGGAGAGATGGTAGATAATGTGGGTGTAGAGATTCCACCTGTAGCTGCTGACCATTCTCCAGCAAGATTGATAGATCAGTTTTACCCAAGAGTAGTTACGATCAAATCTACAAATATGTGTGCGATGTATTGCACTCACTGCTTAAGAATTGCTCATATTGGCAAAAAAGACAGAATTTATAACAAAAAAGCATATTTGGAAGCTTTAGAATATATTAAAAATAATAAAAACATCAGAGATGTACTTGTAACTGGTGGTGATGCATTTGTATTGCCTAACTCTTTGATTAGATGGATATTGGAAGAGCTGGATAAAATTGATCATGTAAAGATGAAAAGATTGGGGACAAGGATACCAGTTACAACACCACAGAGGGTTGATCAAGAGCTTTTAGATATTTTAGAAGAAAGTAACGATAAAAAACCATTGCGCGTTGTTACTCAGATAAATACAGCTCAGGAAATAACACCTATATCCAAAGAGGTATTTAAACAGATTTCCAAGAGAGTTTCAGCAGTTTTAAATCAAGCAGTTCTATTAAGAGGGATAAATGACTCAAAGGTAAAAATGTGGAAGCTTTGCGAAACAATACAGGAAGCTTATGTAAGACCATATTACGTGTTTAACTGCAGTTATAGAAATCCACAATTTGCCCATATGAGAGTGCCTGTGCAGGTTGGGCAGGATATTATAGAAGGGATGTATGGAAATATCTCAGGAGATGCCATCCCAAGGTATATTGCTACAGCAGGTGGTAAAATACCATTGCATAGAACAAATGTTGTAGAGTTTGCTGAGGATGGAAATATTATTTTGAGAAAGCCATGGAGTGGTGAGATTGTAAAATATCCAGATGCAGATCCTGAAACATATAAAAATGACAAACAGTTCGCTTTTAGGAAATACTATGATTAAACAGCAGTTTATAAATTTTTATAAAAATGAGGAGTCTGAAATATTCAGACTCCTCACAGACTTAGTAGAGACAAACAGTTATAGTTTTAACGAAAAAGGGATTAAAAAGTGTTTAAATATTTTTAGCAAAAAAGCTAATTTTCTATCGTATAAATTTTTAGAAAATAACTGTTTATTGCTGGAAAATAGCTCTAGTGGGAAAGATTATATTTTACTCATGGGGCATATGGATACAGTTTTTCCTGAAGACTCTAAATTTCAAAAAATTTTGTTTGAAGGTGACGTTGTAAAAGGGCCTGGCACATACGATATGAAGGGTGGTTTAGTTGTAGCTTTATATGCGCTGAAATTTCTACATTTTATTGGTGAATTAAATAATTTAAATATAAAGTTTTTGATAAATTCTGATGAAGAGATTGGTTCTTTAAAATCTAAAACTTTGATTGAAAAATATGCAAAAGGTGCAAATTGCGCTATTGTTTTTGAGGGTGCAGGAGAAAATGGGGAAGTTGTTACAGGTAGAAAAGGTAAAATTGGTTTAAAAGCCTTTTCAAAAGGGGAAGCAGGGCATGCTGCTTTTATCATAAAAGGTAAAAAATCAGCAATCTTGGATATTGCTCATAGAATAATTGATTTTGAAAACCTAAATGACATCAAAAAGAGGATTTCTTGCAATGTGGGTAAAGTTGCTGGGGGTATAGGTGCGAATACTGTGCCAGATTATGCAGAGATTATGATTGATATCAGGTATAGTTGCAAAGAGGATGGAGATTATTTGGCCAAAAAGATTTTGGATATAGCTAATAAAAGCTATATTAAAGGTGTTAAATTTGAAATGATTAAGACAAGTGAAAGACCATGTATGGATGAGAATGATAATATGAAATTTTTTAATAAGTTAAAAGAGCAGTTTTCAAACTATGGAATAAATTTGAAAAATGAATTTAGAAATGGTGTATCCGATGCAAATTTTATATCAGCATGTGGTGTCCCTGTACTGGATGGATTTGGTCCTTTAGGTGGGAATGATCATAGCGATAAGGAATTTATTATAAAAGACTCTGTTAGTGAAAGGATATTTTTAACTGCTGTTGCCTTGAAAAGTTCGTAAAAAATTGACAATATCTTCTGCAACCTTTTTTGAAATCTTACATTTTTTAGAGAGCTCTTCGCTTGTTATGTTGCTATTTGTATAAATATCTGGAAATTCTTTTAAAACTTTTTTTATAGTTTTTTCTCCAACCCCTTTAATTTGTAAAAGTGGGGATGATGTTAGGTCTTTTAAGGCAAGTTTTCTTTGGTATTCTATAGCAAATCTATGTGCTTCATCTCTTAATTTTTGAATCAAAAGCAACACTGGGTCATCCTTTTTAAAATTAATCGGATTTTTTCTGCCTGGGATATAAACTTCCTCTTTGGAAAGATTGTTGTTAGGCTCATCTTTGCTTCTTCCTTTAGCAATTGAGATGAAATTTGCCTGTATATTTTGTTCTTTAAATGCTCTAATGGCACTTTGTAACTGCCCTTTTCCTCCATCTATAATATATAAATCAGCTTGTTCCTCTTTATTTTTCATAATATTTAAGGCTTTTCGCCTAAAAATCTCATGAATTGCTAAGAAATCATCATTGTTGGCAGATTTTATTTTATATCTTCTGTATCTATTTTTATTGAAAGAACCGTTTTCAAAAAAAATAGAAACACCAACTGTATTTTTCCCGTAAAGATGAGAAATGTCTATACACTCAATAGTATTAATATCGTTTGGTAAATGGCATTTTTTAGCAAGATGTTCAAATAAGTCTTTACTTTTAATTTTTTTTGAAAGTTCTGTTTCAAAAAATATTTGAAGATTTTTATCAGCAAAATCTAAAATATCTTTTTTGATAGATTTTGTTAATTTAATATTTTTTTTAAACTCTTTTAATGTGTCTTCTAACAGTCTGTCAGTAAAATAGTTATTGTTTATTATAATAGATATTTTTTCAGGCAAAATCTTATTTTTTGTATAAAACTGTATTATGAAACCCGGGATATCATCTTGATAAATCTGCGAATTAAAAATCTCCCTATCTACTCCTATTATTTTACCGTTCCTGATAAAAATGATTAAGAGACCTGAGTATTGCTCATAAATTGTTTTAAAATAAAGAATATCAATATTTGCGTCTGTTTTATAAACTATATGCTGATTTAAACTTAATTTTTTTAGACCATTTATTTTATCTCTGTATTCAGCAGCTTTTTCAAATTCCAACTTTTTAGAGTGTAGAATCATTTTCTCTTCAAAATATTCTAATAGATTTTTAGTTTTTCCTTTAAATACACTTATGATATTATCTACTAGCGACATATATTCTTCTTTGCTTATTAAACCTTCACAAGGTGCAGTACACCTTTTAATTTGATAGTTAATACAGGATTTCCCTTTTTTAAAGGTCTGTTCAGAGCAAGTTCTTATTGGGAAAAGCTTTAAAAGTTCTCTCAATATTTCTCTTAAATCACTCACATTTACAAATGGACCTAAATATGTTGAATCTGAGGAGATTTTCCTACTTATTTTAATTTTTGGATATTCATGCGCAGTAATTTCTAAATAAGGATAAGACTTAGAATCTTTAAGTAAAATATTATATTTTGGTTTCTCTTTTTTTATCAGATTTGCTTCTAAAAGTAATGCTTCGACTTCGTTTTTAGTGATAATATATTTAATATCAAATGCTTTTTGCACCATTATTTCAGTTTTTAAATTAAGATTGTTTGTAAAATACGATTTAACTCGATTCCTTAGATTTTTGGCTTTTCCTATGTATAAAGGGGTAGAGTTTTTATCCAAAAAAATGTATACGCCTGGTTTTTCTGGTATTGTATTAAAGTCAAATTTTTTCATATTAAAAAAATCTAACAAAATATTTTAAAAAGTAAAGATTAACTTATTTTGTTTGAAAAATAGATTTAATAACCTTAATAAATAAAAATTGTTTGAAATACTGAACGAAGTTCATTTTACTTATTGTGAACATAATCTTGACAATCAAACATAATTATGTATATTGAAACAAAATTCCAAGGAGGTAAAATATGAAGAAGTTTTTATCACTAATTGCTATTCTGTTATTTGTTGTGTCCGTTTCACCTGATGCGTTTAGTAGGATGAAATTCGTTACTATTGGTACAGGTGGGGTAACTGGGGTTTACTACCCTACAGGTGGTGCAATTGGTAGAATAGTTAACAAGAAGTCTAAAGTTTATGGTCTTAAGGTAACAGTTGAATCAACTGGTGGTTCAGTTTACAATATCAACGCAGTTTTAAGCGGTGATTTAGAGTTCGGTATTGCGCAGTCTGACAGACAGTATCAGGCATGGCATGGTCTTGCTGAGTGGAAAGATAAAGGTCCTCAAAAAGATTTGAGATCTGTATTCTCTATCCATCCAGAATCCATCACTTTAATTGCTAGAGCAGATGCTGGTATTAATTCACCTGCTGATTTAAAAGGTAAAAGAGTAAATATTGGTAACCCAGGTTCTGGTCAGCTTCAAAACTCAAAAGACGTTTTAACTGCTTATGGTTTATCTGAAAATGATATCCAAGCAGAATACGCTAAAGCAGTTGAAGCACCTGGATTATTGCAAGACGAAAGAATAGATGCTTTCTTCTACACTGTTGGCCATCCAAATGGTAATATTAAAGAGGCTACTTCAGGTAGAATTAAAGTTAAACTTGTTCCTATAGCAGGAGAGGGTGCTGAGAAGCTTGTAACAAAATATCCTTACTATGCAAAATCAGTAATCCCTGTGAAATTTTATCCAAATGCAGTTAACAAAGAAGATGTTCCAAGTGTTGGTGTAAAAGCTACATTTATTACTTCAAGAAAAGTAGATCCAAAAATTGTTTATGCAATAACAAAAGAAGTTTTTGAAAATTTTGATAAATTTAAAAAATTACACCCAGCTTACACTGTACTTACAAAAGAGAATATGCTTCAAGGTTTAACAGCTCCTATTCACAGAGGTGCTTTGAAGTACTATAAAGAATCTGGCTTAATCAAGTACATAAGAAAAGATCTTATTCAATAATTTGTGATAAACAAATAAATTATCAGTAAATAGGAGAGGGTACCCCCCTCTCCTATTTTTTATGTTTATCAGTCATATATGGGGGTAATATGAACTCAGAAAATATAAAAAAAGCAGAAGAGATACTCAAAGAGGAAACAGGGGAATTAAGAGAGTTTAGGCCTCATGAAAGATTAATCTTTGATACAATTGCAGTTGGTTGGGCATTCTTCCAGTTGGCATTAGCGAGTTTCCTAATTTTAAACAGTACATATGTGAGAGCTATTCATCTTGCTTTTGCTATGGCCTTAGTATTTTTATCAATCCCTTTCTTTAAAAAACCAAAGCGCGTTTTACGCTTTTTGAGTGTAACAGATAAAATACCTTTGATAGACTATATCTTTGCAATCTTAGGAGTTGTTTCAGCTTTATATATTGTGATCGATTACAACGGTATTGCAATGCGAGCAGGTAGTCCTTTACCTAGAGATGTTATTTTTGGTTTGTTATTAATTGTGGTTTTACTTGAGGCTACAAGGAGATCCATTGGTCCTGCTTTGTCATTCATTGCCATAGTCTTTTCACTTTATGCATTTTTCGGCCCATATATGCCTGATGTTTTGGCCTATAAAGGTGTTACTTTAACCAAATATGTTAATCAGCTTTCGCTATCTACTGAAGGGATATATGGTATACCTTTAGGTGTTTCAGCTTCAATAGTGTATCTTTTTGTACTCTTAGGATCGATGCTCGATAGAGCTGGTGCAGGTAAATTTTTCATTGATTTAGCTGTATCATTACTTGGTAAATATAAAGGTGGACCCGCTAAAGCTGCCATTGTTTCAAGTGCTTTAACAGGACTTGTATCAGGCTCAAGTATTGCAAATATTGTGACTACTGGTACGTTTACTATTCCTCTTATGAAAAGTGTTGGTTATCCAGCTAAGAAAGCGGCAGCTACTGAGGTAGCAGCAAGTACTGATGGGCAGCTCATGCCACCGATTATGGGTGCAGCTGCATTTATTATTGCAGAGTATGTGAATGTACCTTATATCGAGGTAGTTAAGGCTGCTGCAATTCCTGCATTTGTTTCTTATTTTGCCCTTTTTTTTGTTACCCATCTTGAAGCAAGTAAGTTAGGGCTAAAAGGTTTGCCAAAAGAGCAGCTTCCAGATTTTAAGAAAACACTTAGAAATGGTTTACACTATCTTATTCCTATTGGTATGTTGGTTTATGAGCTTGTTGTTTTGAGACATTCACCAGAACTTGCTGCATTTAGAGCAATTATTGTATTAGCTGTCATTATCTTTATTCAAGAGTTTGTAAAATTTAAAAGAGGAGAAAATGACCATTGGTTGAAAAGTGCAATATCAATTATTAAATCAGGTTTTGTTGGTGGCTCAAGAAATATGATATCTGTTGCACTTGCGACTGCTTCAGCAGGAATAATTGTTGGGCTTGTAAATACAGGAATCGGTAGTATGATTACTGAGATAGTTGAGAATCTTGCTCAGGGTAATATATTCTTGTTACTTGTTATTACAGCTATTGCAAGTTTGCTTCTTGGTATGGGGCTTCCTACTACTGCTACATATATTGTTATGGCGTCATTGACAGCACCAATTATTGTTGAGGTTGGGGCAAGTTATGGGTTCTTTGTCCCTCTTATGGCAGCTCACTTATTCTGCTTCTATTTTGGTATATTGGCTGATGATACCCCGCCTGTGGGACTCGCATCATATGCTGCGGCTGCTCTGGCTGACTCAGAGCCGATTCCAACAGGTTTGCAGGGTTTCTTATACGATATGAGAACAGCGATTATACCATTTATGTTTGTATTTAATCCTGATTTAATACTTCATCAGGTGTATAGCTGGCCGTTGGGAATTTTGATATTTGTTATGGCTGTTTTTGCAGCATTCGCTTTTACAAGTGTGATTCAAGGATGGCTCATTACAAAAAATAAATGGTTTGAAATTCCATTTTTGTTAGTAGCAGCGCTCATACTATTTAATCCTGAAATATTATTGCATTACTTACCACTTGGTCCAGAATATAAATATTATATGTATATACCCGGTTTAGCTCTTTTCTTTTTAGTATTGATAGAGCAAAAGTTAAGAGAAAAACTCGTTTAATCTATTTAAGGGGGGCTTCCCCCTTTCTTATAATTTCTTTAGTTTCTATAACTTGACCTTGTTTTCTTAAAAAATTGTATTAAATTGTTGAGATAATTTTGCTGGTTTGGAGGAAGGTATGAAGAGCTATAGGAAAGAACTTTGGTTTAATACAAAAAATAGAGTGGAATTTATTAATATTACAGATGAAGTACAAAAAGCTGTTGATGAAAGTGGTGTGAAAGAGGGGCTTTGTCTTGTAAATGCTATGCATATTACTGCTAGTGTATTTATAAATGATGATGAGAGAGGGTTACACGAGGATTATAAAAGATGGCTTGAAGAGTTGGCTCCACATGAGCCAATATCAAGATATAAACATAATTTAACTGGCGAAGATAATGGTGATGCACATTTGAAAAGGCAAGTTATGGGTAGGGAAGTTGTAGTAGCAATAACAAATGGAAAACTTGATTTTGGCCCATGGGAGCAGATATTTTATGGAGAATTTGATGGTCAGAGGAGAAAAAGGGTTTTGATTAAAATAATAGGGGAGTAGTTTAAATGTTTTTGCATATTACGCATAATGATTTGGATGGTGCAGGTTGTGCTATTTTGATGAAAAAGGTGTATGGTGAAAGGATTGAGTATTTTTCGATGAATTATGATGAGATTGATAACTTTCTTTTAGAAACTTATCAGCGATATGAAAAGATATTTATAACAGATGTATCTCCATCTTTAAATATTTTTGAAAAAATAAGGGATGAAAAAGAGATTATTTTAATCGACCATCACAAAACAAGTGAGAATTTTAAAAAATATGACAATGTTTATCATGAAATAGGAAAATGTGGAACCCTTTTAACTTTAGAGTATTTAGAACAATTGGGGAATATAAATCTAAAAGAGTATTATGAGCTTGTTAGATTAGTAAATGATTATGATTTATGGCTTTTAAAAGATAATAGGAGCCTTGATTTAAATAAACTGTTTTATTTATACGGTTTTGATAATTTTGTTGAGAGGTTTTTGAAAAAACCTTCTGTAGATTTAGATGAAAAGGAGATTTTTGTACTTAATATTGAGAATGAAAGGCAACAAAAGTATATTGAGAATGTTTCAACTACAGTGAGAGAATTTTTTGATAAAGAAGGTAGAAAATTTGGTGTAGTTTTTGCAGAACAGTATAACTCTGAATTAGGCCATTTTTTGATAAATGAAAAAGGTTATGCTTACGTTTTCATAATAAATATTCAAAAGGGTAAAATTTCGCTTAGGTCTAGAAAAGATGTTGATGTTGCAAAAATTGCTGTGGCAAATGGTGGCGGTGGTCATAAGAATGCTGCGGGTTTTTCTACGGGATTTGATTTTTGTTTAGAGAATTTTTTAAAAGAGGTTGGGGTTTTATGAAAGCTGAGTATATTAAATCTGCAGTATATGAAAAAGATTATCCAGATACCGATTTGCCGGAAATTGCTTTTGTTGGCAGAAGTAATGTTGGCAAATCTTCTATGATAAATACTCTTGTAAATAGAAAGAAGCTTGTAAAAGTCAGCCAAAAACCTGGGAAAACAAGAACTATTAATTTCTTTAACATAAATGATGAATTGATATTTGTGGATTTGCCCGGCTATGGATATGCTAAGGTTTCTAAAAAAGATAGAGAGCTTTGGAAAGTGATGATAGAAACCTATTTGACAAAAAGGTCTCAATTAAAAGCTGTAGTTTTGATAATTGATATAAGGGTTGGGCCTACAAATGATGATAAATTAATGTATGAATGGTTTATGGCATATAATGTACCCACCATTGTCGCTTTTACAAAATGCGACAAATTGTCAAATAATAAGATACAAAAACAGTTGGCTATCATAAAAAAAGAATTTGGTGATGGACTTGGTGATTATGTTCTTTTTTCGAGTGTCACCAGACGAGGTAAAGATGAGTTATGGGGAATTATTAAAGAAAAAGCATCTTTATAAGTTTTTAATTGGTTTGATTGTTTTAGCTTTTATTTTTGTAAATAATATTGTTGCACAACCTGAACGATTTGAGGGCAAAGTAACTTTTTTAGCTGATGATAAATTGTTAAAACCTATGATTCAAGATATTGAGAATGCTAAAAAAAATATTTACATAGCTATCTATATGTTTAAAACAGACGATTACAAATTTAATTTATCAAATTTAATTGAAGAGGCACTATATGATGCTTTGGATAAAGGAGTTAAGGTATATGTGGTTTTTGATAAAGGGAAAAAAGACGATATAACTACAGAATTTAATATGGATACTGCTGAAGAATTAAAGAGAAGGGGTGCTGTGGTTAGGTTTGATTCACCAAAAAGAAGATTACACTCAAAATTGATGGTGATTGATAAGAGGATAGTTTATATCGGTAGTCATAATTATACACATAGCGCACTTAAATATAATAATGAAACAAGTGTTAGAATTGAGTCAGCAGATGTTGCTAATGAAGCTATTAAATATATCAAGGGGATACAATGATAACCGGGACTATCGTTAACACTTTTACCGTAGCAGTAGGGAGTATTATTGGAGTAACGATTGGTAAAAATATAAAATCCGAAATAAAAGATTCTATTATGAAAGGGCTTGGTTTGGCTGTTGTTGTCTTGGGTATAAAAATGGCTTTTACTGATCATGATTTTTTGATGGCTTTATTTGCTATAGTCTTAGGGACTTTAATTGGTGAGATAATAGATATAGAAAAGATGATTGAGAATTTTGCTGAATATATAAAAAGTAAAGTGAAGTCTGATTCTGGTAGTTTTGTGTTGGGGTTTGTGTCTGCTTCTGTGCTTTTTTGTGTGGGTTCTATGACCATTGTTGGTGCTATTAAAGATGGATTGAATAATGATCCTTCTGTGTTATACGTCAAAAGTTTATTGGATGGTGTTACATCAATTATATTGGCTTCTACTTTTGGAATTGGTGTGTTTTTTTCTATTATAGTTATTTTTATTTATCAGGGAGCGTTATCATTAATAGCTTTTAAATTAACCTTTTTGTTAAACGATGAAATCTATATTAATGGTATATCAGTAGTTGGGGGTATTATAATTTTGGGAATTGGCCTTAATATGTTAGGAATTACTAAAATCAAAACAGCAAATATGCTACCTTCGCTTTTTTTTATTCCAATAATTGACGTGCTTTATAAACTATGGGGGTAAAAAAGGTAGGTTAAGAGGGTTAACCTCTTAACCTTTTATAATTTTAAGAAACTTTTCAGGAATTTTTATCGGTTTGTTTGTTTTGTTATCATATGTTACCATAACAGTTTTTCCTATAGCAAAGATTGTACCATTGTTGTCATGTAAGGTATATGAAATTGTAAAACTTGTATTGCCGATATCTATAACTTCCATTGTAACATAAACCTTATCAATGAAATTTATAGGTTTTTTATATTCACATTCAGCTTTAACAACCAGTATGAATACACCATCTTTCATTAATTCTAAGAAATCTTTTTTAAAAGCTTTTGTCCTTGCTACTTCAAAATATCTAAAAAACATTACATTATTTACATGACCATATGTGTCAAGGTCTCCATATCTAACTTCTACTTCAACTGTTACTTTCATCTACTCTTTCCCCAATAAACCTTCCTTTAACCCACTATCAGCAGGTTCATCACCCACATAAATCTTTATTAAAGCGTCTGCTAATGATTTAGATTTAAAATCCCCTATTTTATCACCATTCTTTAGAACTGTAACCATATCGTTATCAATAATTAAATCTACTTCGTCACCTTTAACAACATCGAAACTAACAGCATTTAGAAATTCTTGCACAGCACTTTCTTTTAATAAATTTTCATCTATTTTTTCAAAACTTTCTTTGAAAGCATCCTTCATTTGTGAAGCTTTAACCTTTTTGTATAAAAAGTGCATTTTAACAACTTTTGTTGGTGCAGAGATTACGGCGTTAGCATCATCAGTTTTTTGCTCTAGATAAAGAGCACCGATGTAAACCTTGATGAAAAATTTTTTTCTAAAACCAGTTCCGTTTAAAACTAAATTTTTCCCAAAATATTGATATGTGTCTGGGATATTTACCCCTTTTACAACTTTTGAATAACCAACAGGGGCTATTAAAACAAGTAATAGTAATATGATACTAAGCTTTTTCATCGTTTCCTCCATTTTCTTTTTTCATTGCATCTAAAACTTTTGCTTTGTACTCTACGATATCTTTTCTAAGTGATGCCAGCTTTGCTATCTTATCATCTATTTTCTCAATATGGGAGTCCAAAATCTCTATTAGCCTTGGTACAATTTTCTCAGGTGTTTGATGGACTCTATATATACTAGCCAATTCTTGCATCTCTTTTAGTGTTATACCCAGCTCTTTTAATTTTAAGATAAACTTTAGTTTGATTATATCATCTTTTGTGTAGATTCTTATTCCACCGTCCAATCGTTTTGGTGGAGTGAGTAAACCTATTTCCTCATAATATCTAATTGTTCTGGTTGTTGTACCCAACATTTCAGCAACTTCACCTATTTGATAATGAGTTTCACCATTTATTTTCATCTTACTTCACCTTTACGTTAATTAGTTATTTATTCAATAATACTAAAACAGCATTTTGTCAAGAAAATTGATTTTTGAAGATATTAAAGCCTTGTTTTTATATAAATAAAACAGATTTATTGTTTAATCGTGAATTTTAGTTCAAAATATTTAATATAATGTTATAGACAGCTTGACATTTACGTAAAATACATTTATAAGATAATAAAATTCTATTTTGAGGTGTGATATGAGAGACGTGTTTGTTGTTGAGGGATTGAGAACACCTTTTGGATCTTTTGGAGGGAGTTTATCTGATGTCCATCCTGCAGTTTTGGCTGCTGATGTTATTAAAAAACTTTTAGAGAAAACTGAAGTTAAGCCTGATGACATTGATGAGGTAATATTAGGCCAGGTTCTTACGGGTGGTTTTGGACAGGCACCTGCAAGACAGGCTATGAGATATGCTGGTTTGCTTGATAAAGTGCATGCTATGACTATCAATAAAGTGTGCGGTAGCGGTTTAAAAGCTTTGATGCTTGGGGCTCAATCAATAATGCTTGGTGATTCAGATTTAGCAATTGTTGGTGGCATGGAAAATATGTCTATGGCTCCTTACGCTTTGTTACAAGCAAGATATGGGTATAGGATGGGGAATAATGAAGTTGTAGATCTGATGATTTATGATGCTTTATTAGACCCTTATACAAAAAGACATATGGGTGAGCTTACTGAAGAAACGATTAAAAAGGTAGGTGTAACTAGAGAAGAGCAGGATGACTATGCAGAAAGGTCATATAAATTATCTCAAAAAGCTGTTGAATCTGGTATTTTTGATGAAGAGGTTGTTCCTGTAGTTAAAAAAACTAAAAAAGGGGACATAGTTGTAGATAAGGATGAAGAACCTTTTAGAGTAAATTTTGAGAAGCTTAGACAGTTAAGGCCTGTTTTTGTTAAAGATGGTACAATAACTGCAGGCAATGCTTCTACAATAAATGATGGTGCAGCGTGTCTGCTCCTTGCTAGTGAAGATGCTGTAAAAAAATATAATTTAAAGCCAATTGGAAGACTTGTTGCATATGCTACAAATAGTATTCATCCAGACGAGTTTTCTTTAGCACCAGTAGGTGCTATCGAAAAAGTATGTGAAAAGGCAGGGCTAAAATTGGACGATATAGACCTTTTTGAAATTAATGAAGCCTTTGCTGCTGTGGTACTGTTTGCTGTTAAAAAATTAAATTTACCACTTGATAAAGTTAATGTAAATGGTGGCGCTGTTTCTATTGGCCATCCAGTTGGCGCAAGTGGTGGGAGATTGGCTGTAACCCTTTTAAAGGAGATGCAAAGAAGAAATGCTAAATATGGCCTTGCTACACTTTGTATAGGTGGTGGTGAGGCAGTAAGCGCAATTTTTGAGAGGGTGTAAGATGAAAGTTGGGGTTATTGGTGCAGGACAGATGGGCTCGGGTATTGCCCATGTATTATCTCAGCATGGTAATGAGGTTTATCTTTACGATGTGAGTAATGAACAGTTGAAAAAGGCTCTTGTAAATATTGAAAAAAATATGATGAGACAGGCAAAAAAAGGTGTTTTTGAAGAGAGTAGAATTGCTGAATTTTTATCAAATATTAAAACAATTGAATCACTTGAAGATATTAAAGATGCTGAGTTTGTAATAGAGGCAGCAACTGAAAATGAAGATATAAAGCTTGATTTATTTAGAAAGCTTGATGAAATTACAGACCAAAATACTATTTTGGCTACAAATACATCATCGATTTCAATAACTAAAATTGCAGCAGTTACTAAAAGACCTGAAAAGGTTATCGGTATGCATTTTATGAACCCTGTTCCTGTTATGAAATTGGTTGAAATAATAAAAGGGCTTGCAACAGATGATGATACTTTTAATAAAACTGTGGAGTTGGCAAAGTCGCTTGGGAAAGAGGTCGCTGTAGCTTCAGATTATGCCGGGTTTATAGTGAATCGTATTTTAATCCCAATGATAAATGAAGCTATTTTTGCTCATTTTGAGGGTGTTGCATCCATTGAGGATATAGACAAGGCTATGAAGCTAGGTACAAATCAGCCAATGGGGCCATTTGAGCTGGCAGATTTTATAGGGCTTGATACTGTTTTGGCAATAATGGAAGTTTTATACAATGAATTTAAGTATGATAAATACAGGCCATGCCCATTGCTTGTGAATATGGTTAGATCAGGTAGGCTTGGGAGGAAAACTGGGAGAGGATTTTACGATTATACAAAGTAGGGAGGATGTTATGGAATATAACAATTTAAAAGTAGAAATAAAAGATAGTGTGGCACTTTTGACAGTTAGCAGGCCAAAGGTTTTAAACGCTTTAAACAGCGAGGTTTTAAAAGAGTTAGAATGTGCTTTTTATGAATTAGAAAATAACAGTGATGTAAAGGTGGTTGTTGTTACTGGTGATTGTGAAAAGGCATTTGTTGCTGGTGCTGATATCAAAGAGATGGCAAATATGAATGCTATCGAAGCTGAATCTTTTGCTAAAAAAGGGCATGCTTTAATAAGATTTGTAAGAAATATGTCAAAACCTGTTATTGCTGCAGTTAATGGTTATGCATTAGGTGGTGGTTTTGAGTTGGCTTTGGCGTGTGATATCATATATGCATCAAAAAATGCAAAATTTGGATTTCCTGAAGTTACTTTAGGAATTATGCCTGGCTTTGGTGGCACTCAGAATTTGGTTAGAGTTTGTGGAGAAAAAATAGCAAACGAGCTTATTTTTACAGGTAAAATGATTGATGCACAAAAAGCTAAAGAGATTGGTGCTGTAGTGGAAGTGTTTGAAGATAAAGAGATGTTGATAAATAGTGTTATGGAAACTGCTAATAAAATCGCTTCAAATGGCCCAATAGGTGTTGCATATGCAAAAAAAGCTATCTTGACAGGAGTTAATTTGCCACTTTCAGAAGCGTTAGATTTGGAAGCTTCTTTGTTTGGTATCCTTTTTAGCACTGAAGACCAAAAAGAAGGGATGAAGGCTTTTGTTGAGAAAAGAAAAGCAGAATTTAAAGGAAAATAAATTGGGAGGAATATTATGAATTTTGAATTAACACAAGACCACAAAGTATTGCAGGACACATTAAGAGATTTTGTAAAAAATGAAATAGCTCCAATTGCTGCTGATATTGATAAAAATCATGAGATTCCAGCAGATTTAGTAAAAAAGATAGGGGAAATGGGATTTTTAGGAACTTATATACCTGAAGAATACGGTGGAGCTGGATTAGATTATTTCTCTTATATTATGACTGTGGAAGAGGTTTCAAAAGCTTGTGCATCTACAGGTGTAATGATTTCTGCACATACATCACTTGCTGCAGACCCAATTTTACAGTTTGGAAATGAAGAACAGAAGAAAAAATATTTACCACCTTTGGCAACCGGAGAAAGAATTGGTTGTATTATGCTAACAGAGCCAGAAGCAGGTAGTGATGTTGCTAATATATCTACCACATACAGAGATGAAGGTGACCATTATGTAGTAAATGGAAGTAAAATATTTATTACTAACGGTGCATTTAGAGGAATAAGCGTCCTTTTTGCTACAAAAGATAAAAATCTAAAACATAAAGGATTGTCTGCATTTATTTTAGATTTGGAAAGTGAAGGTGTTGAGATTCTTAAAAATGAGGAAAAGTTAGGAATTAGAGGTAGTTATACTACAGCATTTGCACTTGATAATGTGAAAATACCAAAAGAGAATCTTTTAGGAAATGAAGGTGATGGATTTAAGATTGCTATGGAAACATTAAATGGTGGTAGAATAGGTATTGCTGCTCAGGCCTTAGGTATAGCTGAGGGTGCATTTGAAAAATGTTTGAGTTATGTTCAGGAGAGAAAACAGTTTGGCAAGCCTTTGGCTGCTTTTCAGGCTATTCAATTTAAGCTTGCTGATATGGCAACAAGAATTGAGGCAAGCAAACTGATTACTTATAAAGCAGCATGGCTGAAGGATATGAAGAAAACTAATGCGATAGAGTCTGCAATGGCAAAAATGTATGCATCTGAAACAGCTACATTTGTGACTAAAGAAGCTGTTCAAATACATGGTGGCTATGGTTATATCTGCGAATACGAAGTGGAAAGAATGTTTAGGGATGCAAAAATTACTGAGATTTATGAAGGAACAAATGAGGTTCAAAGAATCGTAATTTCTAAAATGCTCTTAAAATAAGGGGTGATAAATGTTTGAAGCAACGAGAGAAATATATTGGAATGTTGGGCATGGCGTTTTAATCCCTATGTACTTATTTGCTATTATTGCAATAGGGATACTTGTTTACGGTTTTAAGAAAAGATTAGAATTATACAAAATTGGGAGACCTTTAAACAGGTTTGATAATAAAGCTGAAAGATTCCAATTTATGCTTAAAAACGTGATTGGGCAGATTAAAGTTTTAAGAGTTCCTGGCCCTGGTATAGCACATGCTCTATTTTTCTGGGGATTTTTACTCCTTACCATTGGTACAACATTGGTATTTTTACAAGCAGATATATTGCACCCGCTTTTAGGTATTAAATTTTTAAAGGGTGCTTTTTACAAGTTATTTTCACTCACTTTAGATATTGCTGGGTTAATAGCTATTTTAATGATGATAGGACTCTTTGTAAGAAGATTTTTCGTAAAACCAGAAGGTTTGGAAACTTCAAAAGATGATTATATTATGCATGGATTACTTTTTGCCATTCTAATTACAGGTTTTCTGATAGAAGGGGTTAGAATGGCTGCTACAGAATTGAAAGTAAATCCATCATTAGCTGTATGGTCTCCAATCGGATTGATGGTTGCTAAAATGTTTAGCGGGATGAATGAATCCTCACTCCTTTCCTTACATATAGGGCTTTGGTGGATTCATATGTTTTTAGCTTTCGGTTTTATAGCATCTATCCCATATATAAAATTTAGACATATATTTACTACTAGTGCTAACTACTTTTTTAATGATTTTAGACAAAAAGGGAGTATTGATACTATCGATTTAGAAAATGAAGAGGCAGAAAGTTTTGGTGTTTCAAAGGTAAATGAGTTTACATGGAAGGATATTTTTGATTCTGATGCCTGCACTAAATGTAAAAGATGTCAGGATAGATGTCCAGCATACAACACTGGTAAACCTTTGAGCCCTATGAAATTAATTTTGGATATTGGCGAAGCGGCTGTTAATGGTGCTGAAACAAACGTAATAGAAAAGATTTCCACAGATGTTATCTGGTCATGTACAACTTGTCGTGCTTGTCAGGAGATTTGTCCAGCCAATAATGAGCATGTCAATAAGATTATTGAGATGAGAAGAAACCTTGTTTTGATGGAGGGTGAATTTCCTGGTGAAGAAGTAATGATGGCTATGAACAATGTGGAAGTAAATGGTAACCCAATGGGGCTTGGTTTTGCTTCTAGAGGGGATTGGGCTGAAGGTTTAGATGTTAAAGTAATGAGCGAAGATTCTGATGTGGATATCTTATATTTTGTTGGTTGTTATGCATCATTTGATAAAAGGAATCAGCAGGTTGCAAAAAGTTTTATAAAGCTTTGTAATGCTGCGGGCATAAAAGTTGGTATTTTAGGAAAAGAAGAGAAATGTTGTGGCGAACCAGTAAGAAAGATGGGTAATGAGTATCTGTATCAAATGGTTGCCATGGAGAATATTGAAACTATTAAAAGTTATAATGTGAAGAAAATAGTTACTACATGCCCTCACTGCTTCAATACATTGGGTAGAGATTACAAAGACTTAGGATTTGATATTGAAGTTGAGCATTATACAACATTTTTAAGAAGATTAATCAACGATGGTAAACTTAAAATTAAACCAGTTTCATTCGAATGTACATACCACGATTCTTGCTATATCGGAAGATACATGGATATCTTTGAAGAGCCAAGAGAGGTTTTAAAAGCAGCTGGTGGAAATATAAAAGAGATGAGTAAAAACAGGTTAGAAAGTTTCTGTTGTGGTGCTGGTGGTGGTAGAATAATCGCTGAAGAGAGCATAGGTGAAAAGATTAGTGTAAAAAGGGTTAAAATGGCGGAAGAAACTGGTGCAAATATGCTTGTTTCAAACTGTCCATTCTGTCTTACAATGTTTGAAGATGGCGTAAAAATGGCTGAACTTGATGAAAAACTTAAACCAAGGGATTTGGCAGAATTATTAGTAGAAAGATTAGAAAGCTAATAATTAAAAGTGGGTGATGTTTAGAATTATGATAGAAACAGAACAAAAACATTTTTCTTATTCTCGTGGCACGTCCAGTGCCACTGCGAGGCAGGTTTCTTAAAAATCGTCGTCCTTGGCGATTTTTTGGAAACCTGAACCCGAAAAATGTTTTTATTCTGTAATTATGAGAGGTAGTTATTATGGAAATAAGAGTAAATAGAAGGAGGTAAGGATGAAAATTCTTGTATGTATTAAGCAGGTTCCTGATATGGAATCAAAGTTTAAAGTTGATAGTGAAGGTAAATGGTATGATCAGACAGATTTAGCTTATCGTATGAATGAATATGATGAATATGCTGTTGAACAGGCAGTAAGACTAAAAGAGCAGGTAAAAGATGCTGATATCACAGTTTTGTCTATTGGTCCAGAAAGGGTAAAAGAGGCAATCAAAAAAGCATTGGCAATGGGTTGTGATAGAGGTGTTCACATCAAAGATGATGAAGATTATAAAAAAGACCCATATCAAAAAGCAAATATAGTATACGAATTTGCTAAAGATAAAGGTTTTGATATTATTTTTACTGGGATGCAATCTCAAGATAGAGGTAGTGGACAGTTTGGCGTAATTTTGGCTGAATTATTAGGTATTCCTGCTGTTACAACTATTGTTGGTTTTGAGTATGCTGATGGTGTTGTAACAGCTAAAAGGGAACTTGAGGGTGGTAAGAAAGCAATTGTAAAAGTAAAACTCCCAGCACTCTTTACATGTCAATTAGGTTTAAATGAACCAAGATACCCAACTCTACCAAATATTATGAAAGCTAAGAAGAAAGAGCTTCTTACACATGATGTAAGTGAATTTTTGAAAGATGAGGCATTGGTGGAAACTGTGAAAGTGGATTATCCTGAGAAGAAGGGTGGTGCACTTATTTTAGAAGGGGATATTGCAGACTTAGTTGAAAAAACTGTTCAGATTTTAAAAGAGAAAACTTCAGTTTTATAAAGGAGGGCTGAGATGAAAGTATTACTTGTTGCTGAATATAGAGAAAAAGAACTTTTAGAGTCAACTTATGAGTTGGCTACTTTTGCAGATAAGCTTGGAGCAGAAAAGGTATGGTTTGCAGCAGGTTATAATGATAACTTACCTAAAGTGGCTGGTAAATTGTATTTGGCTGATGCGAATAAGTATGGGGAATACAACCCAGATGTTCATAAAAATTTAATATTGCAAGTTGTTGAAAAAGAAAATCCTGATTATGTTGTTTTTGTTCATTCATCATATGGTTGGGATTTAGCTCCAAGGGTTGCTGCTAGTTTAAAAATTGGTCAGGTATCTGAAATAGTAGATGTTGTTGATGGAACTTTTGTAGTTCCAGCTTGTAATGCTAAGTTGAGAAGATTTGTAAAGCCAGCAACTGGAAAAGGTGTTTTGACTATACAGGCTGGTGCTTTTCAACCTGCTGAGCCAAATGGTGAACCAGAGGTTGAAGAATTAACATTAGATACTGCTGATTCAGCTTTGGGGTTTGTTGGGTATGAAGAAGCTGAAGCTAAAAGTGTAGATTTAACAAAGGCTGAGATTATTGTAAGTGCAGGTAGAGGCGTAGGAAAACCAGATAATATCCCTGTGATTGAAGAGCTTGCTAAAGCTCTTGGTGGGGAGCTTGGTGCAAGCCGTCCAGTAGTAGATGCTGGTTGGGTAGATCATTCTAGACAGGTTGGTACAACTGGTCAGACAGTTGCTCCTAAGCTTTATGTTGCTTGCGGTATTTCTGGTGCTATCCAGCATTTGGCTGGTATGAAAAAATCTGAGTTTGTATTAGCAATTAATACTGATAAAGATGCTCCAATCGGTGAAGTAGCTGATGTATTGGTTGTAGCTGATGTTATGCAATTTGTTCCAGCTTTAACAGAAAAAATCAAATCTATGAAATAAAATATTGTAAAGATTTAAACAAACTAAAGGGGCTAAAGCCCCCTTTTTTAAATTTAAAATATGGGGGAGTTATTAATGGAAAATATACTTAATGAAGCAATCCAAAATTATAAAGGTATGAGTGAGAAAACTACAATATATTTTATTGTAGATGAATCCATAAAAAAAACAGTAGTTGCTGATTTAGATAAGCTTGAAGTGCATGATGGGAAAACAGTTGATAATGCTGATTGTGTTTGTAAGATAAGTTCAAATCTTTTTAAAAAAATCTGGTATGAAAATTATAAGCCTGGAATGAAAGAGATTTTCAGTGGTGAGCTAAAGACAAATAATCCTGAAATATTACAAAATTTCTTAAAGGCTTGTGGAAAATAAGGAGGAAGGATGCTTAACACAAAAGTTACTGAAAAATTAGGTATTGAATATCCAATTATTCAAGGCGGTATGATGTGGATTTCTACTGCAGAGCTTGCAAGTGCAGTGTCAAATGCAGGTGGACTTGGTATAATTACTGCTTTATCATTTGATACACCAGAAAAGTTAGCTGCTGAAATTGATAAAGCAAAAAGTTTAACTGATAAACCTTTTGGTGTAAATTTAACATTTTTGCCAACATTAAGACCTGTAAATTATGATGCTTATATTGATGTCATTATCGATAAAGGGATTAAAATTATTGAAACAGCAGGAAGAAATCCTGAACCTTATATGGATAAGCTTAAAAGTAATGGTATAACGGTTATTCATAAATGTACTTCGGTAAGACATGCTTTAAAAGCTCAGAAAATAGGTTGTGATTTTGTGAGTATTGATGGGTTTGAATGTGCAGGGCACCCTGGAGAAGATGATGTAACAAGTTTAATTTTGATCCCAAGAGCAGTAGATGAGCTTGATATACCTGTGATTGCATCTGGTGGTTTCGGTGATGGTCGTGGACTTGTTGCGGCACTTGCTCTTGGAGCTGAAGGTGTAAATATGGGGACTCGGTTTGTAGCAACAAAAGAAGCACCTGTTCATGAAAATATCAAGAAGAGATTAATTGAGGCAAAGGAAACTGATACAATGCTTGTTGAGCGTAGCTTGAAAAATACAGTTAGAGTGCTAAGGAATAAGCACGCTGAAAAAGTTTTGGAGATGGAAAATAATGGAGCTACATTACAAGAACTTGCGCCATTATTGAGTGGATTAAGAGGGTTAGAAGCTATTAAGACTGGAGATTGTGAAAGTGCTCTTTTTGCATGTGGACAGATTGTTGGTTTGATAAATGATGTTCCTACTGTTAAAGAATTGATTGATAATATAGTTAAAGAAGCTGAAGAGATAATAAATCAAAGATTGAAAAATATTTTTTCATAAATAAAGGGGGATTTCCCCCTTTTTTATTATCTTAATTTTATGCTTTTTTGAATTTCGTCAAAGATATTTTTAAAATTTTTACTATCTTTTTGGTCAGATAAGAAGAAAAATTTTAAAGCGTTACCCCTTGTAAAAACAATTATCAATTTTGCGTTTACTCTCACACCGTTTTCTTCTACGGAGTATTTTATCTCCTTTGCATATATATTGTCTATTATTATATTTTTCTCACCCTCTTTTACAAAGCTTGGATATTTATTTTTAATATTTTTTAGAGCATTAAAGAGATAAAACTCAATGTTTGTATTATTACCAACATATTCTTTAGTGACCAATACTGTTTCTCTAAAAGGGTCACCTTTTTTTTCTGGTGCTAAAGCTAACATAGTATTACCATTGTCCTGCTCAAAAATGAGCCAGCTTATGGGAAAAGAAATTGAGTAAGATTTATCATCAGGAGAATAAGTTAGTGAGCCTGCAAAGATATTTATTGCGAATAATGTTATAAATAAAATTAATAATAATTTAATCTTCATAGTTAACCTCCATAAGATATAATACATTATAGCACATTTTACTGATTTATTCATAAAAAATTTAAATATTACTGTTAATATTTATGCCAATTGGCATTCAAATAAGAATACTTATAGAAATGTCTTGTAATCACTGTGTAATGCATGTAAAAAAGGAGCTTGAATCATTGAATGGTATTACTGTGGAAAATGTTGAAATTGGGAAAGCGGTAGTGAGCGGTGAAAATATTAATAATGATGATTTGGTTAATGCAATTGACGAAGCTGGATATGAAGTAAAAGAGATTAAAGATTTATAATTAAAGCGGAGAGTTGTCTCCGCTTATTAAAAGGAGGTATTGTGGGAAGAGAAGAGGCTCTACAATATTTGAAAACTGCAAAAGGACAGGTAGAAGCAGTTATAAAAATGGTGGAAGATGGAAAATACTGCATAGATATTTCAAAACAGATACTTGCTTCAATTTCGCTATTAAAAAAGGCAAATGTAAAAATATTAAATGCTCATCTTGGAAGCTGTGTTAAAAATGCTATAAATTCTAAAGATACAGAAGATATTGATACAAAATTAAAAGAGCTTGGAGAAATCATAGAGTATCTTAGCAAAGTGATATAATTTATTAAGGGTGTTGCACAAAGATATATGCTTTAACTCCCCAGATTGCTTCGTCGCATTTGCTCCTCGCAAAGACTAGGAATTTGGTTATTGCGAGCGTTAGCCAAGCAATCTCAAAATTAAATTGATTTCAAAAAATTAGACTCTTGTGTAGCAGCCTCTTTATTACAACTTAGTTATTTATTCTTTTTAGGAAGATATACAGTGACTTCTGTAAATTTATCTTTTTCAGACTGAATTTGGATTCCGCCTTTTAGGTTATCAAGTATTCTTTTGACAAGACTGAGTCCTAAACCAGTCCCTGAATACAACTTTCTTATGCTTTTTGAACGATAAAATCTTTTGAAAACTTCACTTATTTCAGTGTTATCAATTCCGATACCTGTATCTTTTATCTTGATTATTAATTTATTATCATTAGTAAAAATATCGATAAAGATTTCTCCATTATCTTTATTATATTTTATAGCGTTAGAAATTAGGTTGGAAATTAAGATTTCAAGAAGTGTTGGGTCACACAAGTATTTTTTTTCTTTAATATTTAGATGTACTTTGAGGTTTTTTGTTTCAATTTCTAACTTGAACTTTGATAAAACATATTTGATAAGACTTTCAATATCTATTTCTTGATTATTTAATTCGTATTTTGAATATTCAAGTTTATTGAGGAGAAGGATCTTGTCAAACAAATCTTTTAATATTTTTGAGTTTCTTATGATGATTTCGAGATATTTATCTATATTTTTACCATTATCCTTATTTGTAGTTATTATCTCAATACAAGATATGATTTTTGTAAGGGGAGTTCTTACTTCATGTGCCAAAGAATCTATTATATCAGATTTAAAGTTTGCTAATCTTTTTAAGTTTTCATTAGATTCTTTTAATTGTTCTAATGCAACTGCATACTGACTAACTGCATGTTTGATTTTTGTTTTTAAATCGTCTTCATGTTCAGATATTTTTTCGATCATTATGTTGAATGCTTTTGCTAACTGTGAAAATTCATCTTTGGTATCTATCATAATTTTATGTGAAAAATCTTTATTTTCGATAGCCTTAGTTCCTATTTCTAAAATTTTAATTGGCTTTAATACTGTTTTTCTTAGTAATATTATCAAAACAAAATTTAATAAAAAGTAAGCAGTTATCACCAAAAAGAGAGTTGATTTTTGGTTTTGCCTTAATGTTGTAATCATATTGTCTATGGGGACATAAACAGAAATTCCACCTCTTAAGTCACCAACTTTGTAACCCTGATAATGGTGGCACTTTAAACAAGATTTATTTATGTAAAGAGGTGCCATATATCTGTAAACTAATTGATTATTTGGAGATTTTTCTATTCGATAAACCTCTTTTACACCATTTTTAAATTTTTCTAATGCATATTTTTCAAAAGCATCAGGTTTGTTTGCAGGATTTACTAAATTATCACTTGTTATATGAAATCTAAAATCCGCAAATTTGCTTGCATATTTTGAGAGTTGCTTTGTAGCAACAGCAGGTACAGGTTTTATTTCATCCCTATTTTCTGCAACCCATTGTCTTGTAATAACAATCATATCAAATAATGTTTTGGCTTGAATATGGGCTTGTCTCATTATCAAAATTTTCTGATTGTGCCAAAGTATCATGAAAAAAGGGATTAATATAATTAGCGTGGTTATATTGAGTATTATTATAATCTTAAGTGTGAGCTTCATTGTGAAGAGTTTATATCAAATTTATAACCAATGCCTGGGATTGTTTTAATAAATTTTGGTTTTTTAGGATTTAACTCAATCTTTTGTCTAATATGCTGAATATGAACATCGAGAGACCTTGACCATTTATAGAGTGAATCATCACCCCACACATGTTTAATAATCTGATCCCGTTTTAAATTTTTTCCTGCATTTTTAACCAAATATGATAGTATTTCCAACTCTTTGGCAGTTAAATCTATCTTTTCACCATCTTTTTTGCAGTAGCCTTCTTCAAGGTTTATTTCAAAAGGTGGGGTTATAATTATGTTATTATCGTTTGAAGATTTTATTTTATTACTTCGCCTTAATATTGCTTTTATTCTTGCTAATAGTTCCATTTTTTCAAAAGGTTTAATAATGTAATCATCGCACCCATACTCAAAGCACAACACTTTGTTTGATACCGATTCTTTGGCTGTAATAATTATTATAGGTGTTTCACTCATTTCTCTTATCTTTTTACAGATGTGTTCACCGTTTATATCTGGAAGTCCTAAATCAAGTAAAATTAGGTCGTATTGATTATTTTTAATCAAATTAAGAGCATTTAATCCACTTTGAGTTGTTACCACATCAAAGTTTTCAATTTCTAAGAAGAGTTTTAATATTTCTAAAATCTCATAGTCATCATCAATAATCAAAACTTTATACTGCATAATGTAATTTTATAAGATTAATAAAACTAAATCAATATTTATTTAAATGTAAATTTCAATGTATCTTCGGCTTTATTATCAGGGCAAACTGAAATACAATCCCCACAGTTGTGACAAAGATAGTT
Source organism: Deferribacter desulfuricans SSM1 (assembly GCF_000010985.1). Taxonomy (NCBI): domain Bacteria; kingdom Pseudomonadati; phylum Deferribacterota; class Deferribacteres; order Deferribacterales; family Deferribacteraceae; genus Deferribacter; species Deferribacter desulfuricans. Next base: position 1,842,612 of record NC_013939.1, on the reverse strand, counting down.
TTCTCCATCTGTCATAGGGTTTATCCCCATTGGGCAATTTTTAATACAACTTAAACAATTTGAGCAATTTTCCCTTATTTTTTCAACTTTTAACCCTTTTTTGGTTCTAAAAATTGACAAAAATGTTCCAGTTGGACAGAAATATCGACACCAAAAAAAATTTCCCAATATAAATTCTAATATTAAAAGAATTAATATAAAAATGATTTCAAAAGTAAAGTAATGAAATTTTATTAAAACTAATGTTTGAGAAGAGATAATTCCTGGTGCTGAAATAAGATTTAATAATGGGATACCAGCAATCCCTGTCAAAAAAATTCCAATAATAAGAAATCCAAATCTAAAAAGATTTACTTTTGATATTTTTTTATGTCTAACTTTCCATTTACTATTTTTAAAAAAAATTTTTCGAAAGTTATTTATTAGTTCAGTTAGAAAGTGATATGGGCACATCCAGCTACACCATACTCTACCAAGAATTAAGACTAACATTATGGGGATTATCACTGAGATAACCATCGAAAGAACAAACTTCTTTGATACAAAAAACGCTTGAAAAATAGCTATTGGATCTGCAACAGCAATATCACCAACATCAAGAGAGTAGAAGGTACCTTTTATAAAGTTTATCCCATATATATTTAGCAAAGGTATTATAATCATTATTAAAAATGTTAAAATTTGGGAAAATCTACGATATAAGCGTAATTTTGATTTTTTCATTGTTCTTCCCATTCGTCTATAGTATCCATCGGCTCAAAGTTATTTTTAAATTCTGGTTTTACCCCAAAAGATGAGATGTTCTCTTTTTTCTTAACTTCTGATTCAGTTTTGTTTTCGTATTCCTCTTTGATTTTTGATGATTTTTTTTGAGCATTTATCCTTAATTTTCGATAATAAAAACCAGCTAATTCTTTTTGTTCCATCCCTTTTGGGATTATATTTACAGACTTGGGTGTAGTGGGGCATTTTTCAGTGCAAACACCGCAACCAACACATTCATCTGTAATAACGGGTAGTATAAAATGTTCCATAACGATAGCTCTATCTCTTAATGGACATGAATCATAGCAAAAGCTACAAAGTAAACCTTCTTCTGTTACCCCTTTTTCTTCATCAAGATAATATTTAAAATTTAGGCAAGTTTCTTGGTTTATTACTGCTATACCCATCTCGACCTTTTCAGGCTCTTTAAGGTTGTTATCAAGTGCTCCTGTTGGACATACTGATGGACATTTCATACAGAGATAACACCCTTTTTCTTCTGCAAAAATATATGGTGTACCTATTTGTAGTCTTTCAAAAATATCAGCTCTTTTTATGGAATCATAAGGGCATACTTCTATACACCTTGCACATCTTATACATAATTCCATAAATTTTGGTTCTTCAACAGCACCAGGTGGTCTAAGCCTGTTTTTCTTAAAAAACCCTTTAAATGGATTAGTATTAAAAAATTTTTGTAGCTTTTTTTTATCCATTGGTTATTTTTCTTCTCTCACTTTTTGAAAAACCTGTTAAGTCAGGCTTTTCTCCTGTTTTAATCAATCTTTCTACTTCTTCTTCAAAGTGTAAATAGTGTGGGGAAATATCTATAATATACTCATTTTGTTTGAGTTCGTTTATTATCCTTTCAATTTCTTTATCCGATTCTGCTTCAATTGTTGCAACAATCATTTTATTATCATCACTTTTTGTAAAAAGTGATATCTCTTTATATTTATATATTGACTCTTTTACAGCTTCAAAGTTTCCATCTTTAATAAAAATTATGCAACCGCAATATAACATATTACCCCCTTAAAGAAAAATAGGGCTCTGTAAGAGCCCTATTATTAATAATAGTTAGAGTTTATATCAGAAATGATTACTTTTTCAGTAAGTTTTGTAGCACCAGTATGTTTTCTTATTTTTACAGCTGCAATTTTGAATTCAGGTTCTTTAGAGCCTGGATCCACTGCGTCATTACATACGAAGTTTATCATTCTACTGATTTCTTGGTCAAACCATGGTACGAATAGGATTCCAGGAAGGGAATTTTTAGTAATTCTTGCAGGTAATATCGCTTTACCTCTTCTACTAACGATTTCAACTAAATCCCCTTCAAAAATATTATATTTTTTAGCATCATCTGGGTGTATTTCCACATATGCATAAGGGTAACTTCTTGCTATTTCAGGTATTCTCATTGTCATTGTACCGGTATGCCAGTGAGCAATTACTCTACCAGTGGTTAGATAAAATGGGTATTCTGCATCAGGTACTTCTGCAGGCCCTTTGTAAGGTCTAAGCCAGATGTTCGCTTTCCCTTCACCTTTTTTATCCATATAGAAATAGATTTTTGCATCTTTTGGTATTTTTTTCCCAAAGAATTTTTTAAATTCTTCGTGTTCAAACATTGGATCCATACCACGAACATAACGTTTGTATGTCCCAGGATGCCCTGGATATGGGCAAGGCCACTGGATACCAGCTTTTTCTTTTTTCAATCTATCGTATGTCGCGCCCCATAGGCTGTGGTCTGTATCTTTAGTAACGGTAATATAATCGGTCCAAGCCATTTCATTGGCTTTCATAGAATCGTCCATATTCCATGGTATTAGCTTTTCAAACCCCATTCTTTTAGCGATTTGAGCTGCAATCCATATATCTGCCTTTGCTTCACCAGGTGGGTTTACTGCTTTTTCGGTAAGCTGACTTCTTCTTTCACTACATCCGAAAACTCCTCCTTTTTCATAAAGAAATGCAGCAGGTAAAACTACATCAGCAAGCTGTGTGGTTTTTGTTGGAAAAATATCAAGTACTACTAAAAATGCATCTTTCATCCCTTTTATATATTTATTTAAATTTGGTAATGACTGCGCTGGATTTGTAGTTGATGTCAACATAGCTTTTATTGGTTTATTTGGATCTTTTTCACCACCTAAAGCTCCAAACATTTTAATTGTGTGAAAACCAGGTTTTGGATCAATTGTTCCTGGTTTAAGCCCCCATACCTTTTCTACATGTGTACGCCATTTTTTATTTTTTACAGGTTTAGTGCCTGGTAATAAATGAGCAAGTGAACCAGTTTCTCTAACACCACCACAGGCATTTGGTTGCCCTGTCAATGAGAATGAATCAGCTCCAGGCTTACAGATATTTCCAGTAATAAGGTGTAAGTTGTGAATCAGGTTATTTGCCCATACACCTCGTGTTCTTTGATTTAAACCCATGGTCCAAAGTGTCATGGATGCACCACTTGTGGCAAACCATTTTGCAGCTTTTCTGATATTTTCTGCAGGACATCTTGAAAGTTTTTCAACAGTTTCTGGTGTAAATTGCTCTAAAAATTCTACATACTTGTCAAAAGTATAAACATTTTTACCATCAGTGATTCTTGTATGTTCATCAATAAATTTCTTATCATGCCAGTTGTTTTTAATAATCTCTCTTGCCATTGAGTGGAATATAGCAAGGTCAGTACCTGGGTCAACTGGTAGCCATAAATCTGCTATTTTTGCAGTATTTGTTTTTCTTGGCTCACATACTATTACTTTGACTTCAGGATTTCTCATTTTGTGTCTCATTATACGTCTAAAAATAATTGGGTGGCATTCACTGGTGTTAGAACCAACTAAAAATATGCATTTTGCACTTTCTATATCAGCATAACTACCAACCGGTTCATCTGAGCCAAAAGTAGTAATATAACCACCTACTGCACTAGCCATACACAGTCTTGGGTTACCTTCTACCATATTGCTTCTAAAACCGCCCTTCCACAGCTTGTTAAATGTGTAGCTTTCCTCTGTTGTACATTGTCCTGAACCGTAATATGCAACAGAGTCTTTACCATATTTTTTGTGGTAATATTTAAATTTTTTGACCACATAATCTAAAGCTTCGTCCCAAGATACTTTTTTAAATCTTCCATTTTTTTGTCGAATCATTGGATATTTTAATCTGTCTGGATGATACATACATTTGTATGCAAGAAAACCTTTTATACATAGGAAACCAAAGTTAGTTTTTGCGTCAGGATTCCCTTTGATAGCAACCACCTTCCCATCTTTTACACCAACATAAACTCCACATCCAGTACCACAAAATCTACAAGTACCTTTTACCCATTTATCTACGATTTCTTTTGATTCAGCTTGCTTTGGCAAGGACAAGCCTATTGATGCAGCAGTTGCTGATGCTATGGAAAGTTTAATAAAATCTCTTCTACTTAATGACATAATGACCTCCTATTTATACTGATGAACTTTATGAATGGTAAAGTTGTGAGCAATATGACAGCTTGAACATGCTCTATCTTTAGCCATGTTATTTTCAACCTGAGTCGAGTGACAGCCTAGACAAGTTTCGTCGGTAGGTTTAGCTTTGAAATTATTTGCATCTCCATGGCAAACACCACATTCCACATCAATTAAACCGTGTGCACTTTCTTCCCACTGTTTAACAACATCTGGAGTAACATCTTTGTGACAGCTAATACAAGTAGAATTACCCATGTCTTCCGGGTGTTGATCAGCAAGACCGTTTAATGCTATTAGAAAGATTGCTAAAAAAATTGTTAAAATAAAAATTTTTGTTTTCATGAGCACCTCCACAATTTTCTAGTTATATTTTGACATGAAGGAAGTAAAAAGTTTTTAATATTAGTTAAGTGGGTTTAAAATTTGTAAAGAATAATATTTACAAAATTTACATGAAAATGAGAACTTTTACTATATATTTAAATTTGGTGGTGTATCCTTCTAATACAATTTGTTAGGAGGTGTCTATGCGTAAGTTATTAGTTGTTTTATCGATGTTTTTATTAGCTTCAAGTGCATTCGCTCTTGAAATCAAAGGTATTCAGGTTGATGCTGACAGTGCAAAATGTATCTCTTGTCACCAGGATATGAATGTCGCCACAAAAGTTCACGATCAGTGGGCAGAAAGTGCTCATGCTAAAAATGGTGTTGGCTGTCTTGATTGTCATGAAGCTGAGCAGGGTGATTTTGACGCAATTAATCATTATGGTCAGTTTGTAGGTACTCATCCTACTCCAAAAGATTGTGCAAAATGTCACGAGGAAGAGGTTGAACAAAACACTTTGAGTAAGCATGCTTATCCATTCTGGCTTTATGCACCAGCAGACAGAGCTGTATTTGAACCTATCATTGGTACAAAACAGGGTTGTGAGCAGTGTCATAATGTTTCTGCTATGTGGCCAGATGGTAGTGTAGGTGAGTGTGATGTATGTCACTCAAAACATACGTTTGATTTAGCTCAGGCACATAACCCATATACCTGTGGTGAATGCCATTTAGGACCCGACCATCCACAAATTGAGATTTATATTGAGTCAAAACATGGTAATATTTTTACAACAAGAATGGCTCAAGGGAAGTTAAACCTTGATTATAATACTAAGAAAACTGGTGATACTCCGTTAGATTTCCCTGTTTGTACAACATGTCATATGGATGCTATCAATGGATTAAACAGTACTCATAATGTAAGTGAAAGATTATCGTGGGAATCTCAAGCTCCATGGAGTTATAGAACTATATGGCAAGAAGAAAAACTTGGGACTTGGCAAGAGAAACAAAATAGGATGAAAACAACATGTAAAGCTTGCCATGCGCCAAACTTTGTGGAAGACTATTTCCTCGTTTATGATTTAGTAAATCTTCAATACAATGAATTAAGAAGACAGTTTGTTTACTGGGCAAAGCTGTATGAAAAGAAAGGTCTCATAAAACCACTTAAAGCAAAAACTGTAGATGGTAAAGAGAAGAAATTTTCTAATACAGTTATTAATGCAAGTTGGTATACAAAAGCTTCTGAATTAATGTATAACTCATGGCATCATGAAGGTAGAAGATTTAGAATGGGTGCTGCAATGCAGGCTGCTGACTATGTTCAATGGCATGGAATCTGGGAATTACAGCACAATTTACAAGAGATGATAGCTTGGGGTGCTGAGCACGGTGTAGAGGAAGCTAAGAAAATTTATGAAAGCAATAGTCCAACTAAATTCTTCACATATAAGATTTATGATATCCCTGGTGGATTATACGGTTTTTACACAGAAGAGCAGTATTCTGTTCCTGCACTTTACAAAATTATTCCAAATTACTGGGAAAAAGTTAAGGCTAATGTAGAACAAGCTTACAAGAAAGGGTTTATAACAAAAGCTGAGTGGGAAAGATGGTTAGAAAGATACAAAAATAAAGATAAGTATCTAGGTAAAACATTTGGTAAACACAAAGTATTTCAAGAATATAAAAAGAGAAAAGCGAAAGAGTTAAATCTAAAAGATAAAAACTCTCCTCTTTATCAGGCGATTCATATAGGGTTGCCTTCTCCAGCAATGAATGATATAAAATAATAAAAAAGGGGAGCATTGCTCCCCTTTTTTTAAAAGAATTTTAAGGATGGTATCAGTATGAAAAAAAAGGTGTTTTTAATTTTTATGTTTATTATTGTGTCAACAGTGGTATTTGCAAATGTTGTTGCTGTTTTTGATGGTAAAGAAATCACTGATGCTGATTTGAAGGATTATGTAAACAAGGTAGCTGGTAAAAAATATGATAATTATTTAAAAAGTAAAGATGGAAGAAGAAAATTAGCTGAATTTTATATAGAAAGAGAACTGCTATTAAATTATGCAAGGTCTATTTACAAGGAAAAAGATATAAATAAATTAAAGCATTCTCATCCAAATTTGGATATTGATACTTTATATTTGTTGCATCTTATTGATGATAAGGTAAATGGAAAAATAAAAGTGGAAGAAAAAGAACTTGAAAGCTTTATGAAATCAAATGGTATAACAAATAAAAATGAAGCTTTTGCAAAATTATTAAGTATCAAAAGGAAAAAAACATACGACGAACTTATACAGCAACTAAAAAAAGACCATAAGATTGAATTTGTAGAATAAATTAAAAAAAAGGGGGAGCACCCCCTTTATTACTTTAAGAAAGTGTATGGATACTCTGTGTGTTCCTTATAAGTTCCGTTTAAAATAGCAACAACATCTTCTATGAAAACTCGTTCTTCATTTGTAGGGATAACAAATACTTTTACTTTAGAATCTGGAGTTGAAATTTCTGTTTCACCATCTTTACTTCTAGTCTTTAAATTTTTTTCTTTATCAATTTTTATTCCAAGCTCTTCCAATCCTTCAAGAGCCATTTGCCTGATAATTCCAGCGTTTTCTCCAACACCGGCAGTAAATACTATCGCATCAACTCTGCCCAATACTGCCATATAGGCACCTATGTACTTTTTCAATCTGTAAGCTTCAACTTCTAATGCTATTTTACAGCGCTCATCACCTTGCTCAGCACCTTCTAATACATCCCTTCTGTCAGTGTATTTACCTGTAAGTCCTAAAATTCCGGACTTTTTATTGAGGGTTGTATCCATCTCTTTTGGCCCTATTTCTAAGATTTGTTGCATAAAAAGAGGGATTGCTGGATCCAAATCTCCACATCTGGTACCCATTACAGCACCTTCTAACGGAGTTAGACCCATTGATGTATCTACGGACACACCGTTTTTAATAGCTGTGTGAGATACACCGTTTCCTATGTGCATGGTTATGATGTTGCACTCTCTAGGGTCTTTACCTAAAAGAACTGCTGCTCTTTTAGATACATACAAATGGCTGGTGCCATGAAATCCGTATCTTCTAACACCATATTTTTCATACCATTCATAAGGTACAGCGTATAAGTACGCATGTCTTGGCATAGTTTGATGAAAGGCTGTATCGAAAATTGCCACATGTGGCACATCAGGTAATACTTTTTGAGCAGCCCTTATCCCAGCAAGATTTGGTGGATTGTGTAATGGAGCAAGGTGTTGGACTTCTTCTATCGCTTTTATAACCTCATCGTCAATTAGAGTACTCCTTTTAAATTTTTCACCACCATGAACAACTCTGTGCCCAACAGCCGATATTTCTTTTATATCAGATACAACACCTTTTTCTTCGCTTGTGAGAGTATGAACTACTAGATTAATAGCAGTGTTGTGGTCATGACACTCATATTCTTCTCTAAGAGTATCTCTTCCTGGGACTTCATGAACAATAAAAGAATCACCGATACCAACTCTTTCTACAACTCCTTTCGCAAGAAGTTTATTATTATCCCAGTCAAAAAGCTGATATTTTACTGATGAGCTACCACAATTTAAAGCTAAAATTTTCATATTTTGCCCCCTATTTAATTTGCCTGTAGTGATGTTATTACAGCTACATTTACTATATCCATATATTTACATCCTCTTGATAAATCGTTAACTGGTTTCTTTAAACCTTGGATAATTGGACCGATTGCCTCTGCTGATGCAATTCTTTCAACTAACTTGTATGCAATATTTCCTGCATCCAAATCAGGAAAGATTAAAACATTTGCACTTCCAGCTACAGAACTACCTGGTGCTTTTCTCTCACCTACCGCTTTTACCAATGCAGCATCAACTTGAAGCTCACCATCAACTTTTAAATCTGGAGCAAGCTCTTTAACTATTTCTGTAGCTTTTACCACTTTATCTACATCAGGGTGGCTTGCACTCCCTTTTGTGGAAAAACTAAGCATTGCTATCCTTGGCTCTTCTCCAAGAAAAGCTTTGCAACTATCAGCAGTAGCTACAGCTATTTCTGCAAGTACTCTAGCATCAGGGTTAGGATTCACTGCACAATCTGCAAAAAGGATCGCTCCATCTTTACCAAACTCTTTTTTTGGAGTAACCATAATAAAGCAGCTTGAAACAGTATTCATACCAGGTTTTGTCCCTATTACTCTGATGGCAGCCCTTAAAACATCAGCAGTTGTATGGCAGGCACCTGTCACAGCCCCATCAGCATACCCTTTTTCAACAAGCATACATCCAAAATAGTTTACATCTTTCATGGTTTCTAAAGCTTCTTCTTTTGTTATCCCTTTGTTTTTCCTTTTTTCGTAATAAGTTTGAGCAAATTCTTGTAGATAGCTTGATGTTTCTGGGTTGATAATTTCAATGCCAGGTTTTAATTTATCTTTTAACTCATTTTCGTTGCCTAAAACGATTACTTTGGCCAATTTGTTTTCAAGCAGTGTGTTTGCAGCTTCGATAGTCCTTTCATCGTTTCCTTCTGGTAGTACAATAGTTTTTTGAAGTTCTTTAGCTTTTTCCCAATAATTTTGCATTAAGCTCATAACTGCCTCCTTTGAAATAAAATTATATTTTATTTTAATTTGATATTATAAAAGTGTCAAGTTTTAATGTAAAAAATTTAGTTAATTTAAAATAAGTTATATTGCTTATATTGAAATATATTGTTTTAAAATAAATGAACAATCATTATGGGTGTGAATTTTATTTTTTAATATATAGTTTTTTGAAATTGTATATCTAAAACTTGCAATTACAAATTTCCAAGGCATTGCAAGATACTTTTGTTCCGAAGTAATCTCAAAATTATTAAATTTTCATTTATTTGGTATTTTGTAAAAAAACTTACATTGTAATTATGTAGTTGTAAAATAAAAATTAATAATATATAAAAATGTCAAAAAGGAGTAAATATCTTTATGCACTCAGTGTTTTTTAAAGGGAGCTTATTGGCGATAATTTCCTCTTTTTGTTTTGCCACTTTAGCAATTTTTGCAAAAATCGGGTATTTGAAAGGTTATAATACAAACACATTATTGTTCTACAGGTTTTTATTTGGCACAATAATTTTTTTACTTTACATTTTGATAAAGGATAGAAACATTTTGAAAATATCAAAACAGAATCTTTTATTATGTTTTATTGTTGGCTTTGTTCTATATGGTTTACAAGCTACATTTTTTTTCTTATCTGTAAAGCTCATTGGAGCTTCAATGACTTCATTTATACTCTATATGTACCCTTTTACTGTTACAATTTTAGCTGCAATAGTATACAAAAATAGAATTGATAAAATATCTGTTTTTGCTCTTATTATAATAGGATTAGGAATTTTGTTTATTTTTTATGATGTAATAAATTTTAATATTCCATTAATCAATGTATCGATGGGAATTTTGGCAATGTTAACTTTTACATGCTATCTTTTGACTGTACAAAAGGTTTTAACTAAACTCAACTACTATACATTTACTTTTTATGTGCTTTTGTTTGCTCTGTTTTTTTATATGGTATTTGGTTTTAACGACATAGGAACTATCGCGATAAAAGATTTACCTTTTCTTTTCTTGTTAGGTTTAATTCCAACATCTTTGGGGATTATATTGCTTTATAAAGCTATACAGCTTATAGGAAGTAGCTATGTTTCCATATTTTCATCAATTGAGCCTTTTGCTACTTTATTGATATCATTTATGTTATTTAAAGAAAAGATAGGGCTGTTTCAGTTTATTGGTGGAATTTTGTTAGTTTTTGGTATTATATTGCCAAATAGTTACAGGATAATTTATGAGAGAAAAGTTAAGAGAGTATATTGCTGATATATCACTTATTTTTATAAGTCTTATATGGGGTTCTACATTTGTTATCATTAAAGAAGCCATAGAAGATGTAAATGTCTTTAGTTTTTTAACAATTAGATTTGGGTTAGCAACGATAATTATGCTTTTTTTTGTGTTTAAAAGGGTGGATAAACTGAGAGATTCGTTTGTCCCTGGTCTGTTTTTGGGTTTGACACTTTTTGCTGTTTTTGCTTTTCAAACAATAGGTTTAAAATATACGCTTGCTTCAATTGCAGGTTTTTTAACTGGTTTATATGTTATATTTGTCCCAATTTTAAGTGTGATCTTTTTGAAACAAGTCCCTAGAATCACCTCTATAATAGGTGTAATTTTTGCTTTGAGTGGTCTATATATGATATCTTTTTATGGGGAAGTTGCGGAGTTTAATATAGGGATTGTATTTTTAATTCTAAATGCTTTTTTTATCGCTATACACATAATTTTGATAGATATATATTCGAAAAAGTATGATGTGGTTATTTTAACTTTTATTCAGTTTTTAGTGATTTTTGTTTTATCTTTTCTTTTTTCACTTCTGTTTAAAGAAAACTTATTTGATATTACTTTTAATGGAGAGCTGATATTTGCGTTTATATTAACAGGCGTTTTTGCTACTGTAGTGGCTTTTTTCATTCAAATATTGATGCAAAAATATACTACACCCACAAAGGCTGCTTTGATATTTACTTTTGAGCCTGTTTCAGCTGCATTTTTTGGTTATCTAATAGGGGCTGAGATACTTGCCTTTAAGCAATATATTGGTTCATTTCTTATTTTACTTTCAATAATAATTTCTGAAGTAGGCCCATTTTTATTGAGAAAATATTTTAATAGAGGAATAAATGATTAGGGTTTATATTGTCTTACTATTTGGTATAATATCTGTTTCATTTGCTGCTATTTTTGTAAGGTTTTGTGAAGATGTCCCTTCAATAATGATAGCAACATATAGGCTTGTAATTGCTTCCACCATTTTAAATATCATCTATTTTAGAAAAGGTGGTAAAAGGTTTGATTTTCAAAAAGCGGATTTTATTTATGGTTTTGCTGGTGGATTATTTTTAGCTTTACATTTTGTTACATGGTTTCAATCATTAAAATATACCTCAGTTGCAAGTAGTGTTGTTTTACTATCTACTGGCCCTATATTTGTGGCGGTGTTATCCTATATCATTTTGAAGGAGAAGCAGAGCAAAGAGATAATAATTGCCATTATCCTGGCAATAGTAGGATCAGCAATATTGGCTTTGGGTGATTCGAATGCCGATTTTGCTTTTGGAGAAAAGGCACTTATCGGTGATTTTTTGGCAATATCATCGGCATTTTTTGTAAGTTTTTATTTAATGGTGGGTAGCAAACTAAGAGAAAAGATGGATATTTTGAGCTACATAGTTTTGGTGTATACTTTTGCAGCTATAATTTTATTGATAACATCCATTCTGATGCAAATCCCTTTTACTGGCTACAGCGTAAAATCGTATATTTTTATGGTCTTGTTAGCTGTGGTATCGCAAAATTTGGGGCATACAGCTTTTAATTGGGCTTTAAAGTATATAAAAACAAGTGTGGTTTCTCTTACCACCCTTGGTGAGCCTGTTATAGCTTCATTTTTAGCTTATATCTTTTTTGGTGAGACTATTGACAAGTTTAAATTTATTGGAATAATTTTAATATTTGTAGCAATAATAATTGGCTCAAGAAAGGGGGAAAAATAGTGTTCCCGTATATATTCAAAATAGGTGTATTTGAGCTCAGGGTTTATAGTTTAATGTATTTGATTGGGATTTTAATGACTTTATATTTTGTCAAAAAAAAGGGGCAAAAGCTTGGTTTCTCTAAGGAGTTAATAGAAAATTTGATAATTATCACTTTTATAGGTGCTATTATAGGTGCAAGAATTTATTATGTAGTTTTGAAGTGGGATTTTTACAGTAGATATCCAAAAGAGATTATTGCAATATGGCATGGTGGACTTGCTATTCATGGAGGTATAATAGGTGGGATAATTGCTGCCTATTTATACTGTAAAAAATATGGGATAAGGATTTTTCAATATGGGGATATGGTATTGCCTTTTTTATTAATATCTCAAGGGGTTGGAAGATTTGGTAATTTTGCAAATGGCGAAGCTCATGGTGTCCCTACTATTACTCCACCATCGATTATATTTAAAGTTAAAAATGTTTTCCCTGAATTCTGGAGTACGGTTTTAAAAACCTTTGGTTTGAAAAACAATCCTGTCGAAGTTTCAAAATTGATGGATTTAATAAAAGAAAAGGGTGCGTTGACGGTTCAATTTCAAGGAAAAATTTATGAATTAAAAGAGTATGTCCCTTGGGGGATTAGTTTTTCTCCAAAATATAATCCCCCAGCTTATCAAGATTTTGGCACATTACCAGTGCATCCCACATTTTTTTATGAAATGATATTAAATTTTATATGTGGCTATTTCCTTGTTAGACTTTGGAAAGATGATAAAAATATTGGAAAAGGTGTGATTTCTGGATTGTATCTTATCTTTTATGGGGTCATTAGAGGATTTGTAACTTGTTTTAGAGCAGATGATTTGATGATAGGGTTTTTGAGAGCACCACATCTTGCAAGTCTTATTATGATTGTTATAGGTTCAGTTTTGGTTTATAAAGGTAAAAACAAAGGGGGTATTTTATGAATGTGAGTAGGGAGGAAGCTTATCAACTGCTTACAGAATACACTAAAAGTGATAGTCTTATAAAGCATGCTTTGGCTGTAGAAACTGCAATGAGAGCTTATGCAGAAAAATTTGGTGAAGATGTGGAAAAGTGGGGAGTTGTGGGTTTGCTTCACGATTTTGACTATGAAAAATACCCTTCTGAAGAGGAGCATCCCTATAAAGGTGCAGAGATTCTAAAAGAAAGAGGGTATCCAGAAGATATAATAGAGGCTATTTTAGGTCATGCAGATTATACTGGTGTTGAGAGAAAGACTTTGATGGCTAAGACACTTTTTGCTGTAGATGAGCTTTCAGGTTTCTTACTTGCCTGTGCTTATGTAAGACCAGATAAAAAAATAGCAAATGTGAAAGTTAAAAGTGTGAAGAAAAAATTAAAAGATAAATCGTTTGCAAGGGGTGTAAATCGAGAGGACATCTATAAAGGGGTAGAAGAGTTAGGTGTGGATCTGGATGAGCATATCGCTTTTTTAATAGAAGCTTTGTCCAAAAATGCTGATATCTTGGGTGTTTAATGAGAGAAATGTTTGATCCAGAAAGAAGAGAAGAGGATATTCAGGGAATCCATATTAGACCAAATAGTTTTGATGAGTATGTTGGTCAGAAAAAGATTGTAGAAAATCTGAAAATATTTGTTGAAGCAGCTAAAAAGAGAGGAGAGCCGTTAGATCACTGTCTTATTTATGGGCCTCCAGGGCTTGGGAAAACTACTTTAGCAAATATTATAGCAAACGAGCTTGGTGTAAGCATAAAATCTACTAGTGGACCTACTATAGAAAAACCAGGTGATTTAGCTGCGATACTGACAAATCTTTCAGAAGGCGATGTTTTGTTTATTGATGAAATTCATAGATTACATACATCTGTTGAGGAAATACTGTATCCTGCTATGGAGGATTTTAAACTTGATATAATTATAGGTCAGGGGCCAGCTGCAAGGACTATAAAAATCGATTTACCAAAATTTACTTTAATCGGTGCGACTACAAGAGCAGGTTTACTAACTTCACCTCTTAGAGATAGATTTGGAATGATATTTAGATTGGATTTTTATGATGTTGATGAGCTTAAACAGATAGTTTTAAGAGGGGCGAAGGTATTAGGTGTGGAAATTGATGATAGTGCCGCGATGGTTATTGCCTCAAGATGTCGTGGGACACCAAGGATAGCCCATAGAATATTGCGAAGAGTTAGAGACTTTGCAGAAGTTATGAATGATGGTGTAGTTACTAAAGAGATTGCAGATTTTGGGCTAAATCGTCTTGAAATAGATAGTGCTGGACTTGATATAAATGATAGAAACTTTTTGTTAGCAATTATTGAAAAGTATAACGGGGGGCCTGTGGGTATTGAAACTTTGTCAGCTACCCTTTCTGAGGAGAAGGATACTTTGGAGGATGTGATAGAACCTTATCTGATTTATAAAGGTTTTATTAAAAAGACTCCAAGAGGTAGGGTAGTTACACCGCTTGCATATGAACATTTGAATATCCCTTTTAAAGGGTATCAGATGACAATTGAAGAGTTTTTGGATGAAGAAGAGTAAAACTTCCTTTGTCTGTCAGGTCTGCGGATATAAAACACCAAAATGGGTTGGAAAGTGCAGTGAGTGTGGTAGCTGGAATAGCTTTGTGGAAGAAATTGAAGAGTCGAAAAGTGAAATTAGAAAGAAAAGAAATGGATTAGAAATTAAGAGAATATCTGATATAGAAGGTGTTGAAACCGAAAGATTTAGTACCGGAATTAATGAGTTTGATCAGGTTTTAGGTGGAGGGGTTGTAAAAGGTGGCGTAGTTTTAATAGGTGGAGAACCTGGTATAGGTAAATCAACAATTATGCTGCAAATCTCTGATAAATTATCCAAACATGGAAAAAGAGTTATTTATTTCAGTGGTGAGGAATCTTTAACACAGTTAAAACTTAGATGTGACAGACTGAATATCAATGGAGATGAGCTATTTTTTTCTGCGACAAACAATATAGAAGATGTCTTGGATTCATTGAGTGATAAAAGAGCTGATGTGATTATAATTGACTCGATACAAACGATTTATTCTTCGGAAATCTCATCAGCTGCAGGTACAGTTAGTCAGGTAAAATATGTAACCCATAAGTTGGTGGAATTTGCAAAAAGCAAGGGTGTTTCAGTATTTATCGTAGGGCAGGTAACAAAAGATGGTGTTATTGCTGGGCCCAAAGTTTTAGAGCATTTAGTTGATACGGTGCTTTATTTTGAAGGGGATTATGAAAGAGGCTTGAGAATTTTAAGAGCAGTAAAAAACAGATTTGGTTCCACCAATGAGGTGGGGCTTTTTGAAATGTCAGGTAAAGGGCTCATTGAATACAGATCAAGTAGTTTTATTGATAATAACAGTGATGCACCAGGTAGGGCTCTTACAGTTGTAATGGAAGGGACAAGAGCTTTTTTGGTGGAAATACAAGCACTTGTTTCGCAAACATATTTTAATTATCCAAAGAGGAATGTAACAGGATTTGATTTGAATAGATTAAATATGTTGTTGGCTATCTTGGAGAAAAAATGTGGATTTAATTTGTCTACCTGTGATGTTTATTTGAATATAGTTGGAGGTTTGAAAATAACTGAGCCTTCTGTTGATTTGGCAGTTTGTGCTGCGATAATTTCTTCTTTCAGAGATATTGCAATTGAGAAAAATGCGGTATTTTTAGGTGAGGTAGGGTTGACCGGCGAAGTTAGGACACCTGTTTTTTTGGATATGAGAATAAATGAAGCAAAACGGTTTAATATCAAGAAGATAATTGGGAATATGAATAATGTTTCAGACAAATCGGTTGAACTGTTTGCTATAAAACATATAAATGAGATAACAAACTATATTTAGGAGGATAAATCATGGGATTATTAGATGGCAAAAAAGCTTTAATATTTGGTGTAGCAAATAATAAATCTATTGCTTATGCAATTGCAAAGAGATTCAAAGAGGAAGGGGCAGAGTTAGGCTTTACTTATGCATCGGAACCTTTGGCAAAAAGGGTTAAGCCTATTTCTGAAGAGCTAAATGGAAAATTTTGTGTAAAATGTGATGTTACCAATGAGTTAGAGTTAGAAGAAACTTTTAAGTTAGTTGAGCAAGAGTTTGGGAAATTTGATATACTTGTTCACTCTATTGCTTATGCTCCTGCAGAGGATTTGAAGGGTAGGTTTATCGATACAAGTAGAGAAGGGTTTTTAACTGCGATGGAAGTAAGTGCTTATTCTCTTGTAAAGCTTGCCCAATTATCAGAACCTCTGATGAATGAAGGTGGTTCTATTATTACTATGACCTATTATGGCTCTGTAAAAGTAGTTAAAAATTACAACGTTATGGGTGTTGCAAAAGCTGCATTAGAGGCTTCAATGAGATATTTGGCAAATGAGCTAGGTGAGAAAAAAATCAGAGTAAATGCTATATCTGCAGGCCCAATAAAAACTTTGGCGGCAAGCGGTGTCTCTGGTTTTAGGACAATTTTGTCATTAATTGAGGAGAGAGCACCACTTAAAAGAAATGTCACTCAGGATGATGTTGCAAAAGCGGCACTTTTCCTTTGCAGTGATTTGGCTAGTGGTGTTACTGGTGATATATTGTATGTGGATAGTGGATACAATATATTAGGGCTTTAATATGATAGAATATAAAATTCTACACGACTTAGAGCAGATAGCAGAAATCTCGTTTAAAGAGTTCAAAACAACGGAATATATTGTAAATTTTTTAAAAAGTAATGGCATTAAAATAGACAAAGTTTTGGATACAGGTTGTTTTGGGACAATTGATTTTGGTAAATCTAAAACAGTTGCAATCAGAGCTGATATAGATGCTTTGCCTATTAATGCTGACAAGACTGAAGCTAAACATTTGTGTGGTCATCATTTACACACATCAGCATTGTTGTTAATTTTGCAGAAAATTGTAAAAAGGGAAATTACCCCTGATGTGAATATTAGGTGTATTTTTCAGCCAGCTGAGGAGATAGTCTCTGGTGCAAGAATCATTATAGATAATGGCGGACTTGATGGAGTGGATGAAATATATGGTATCCATGTTGACCCTGAAATAGAGCTTGGTACTTATGGGATTAAACCTGGTGAATTGATGGCAGGCTCAAATCATTTTCATATTACTCTAACAGGAAAAGGTACCCATGGGGCTTATCCACATCTGGGCAATGACTTAATTGTTGCAGCGGCAGATCTTATTAATATGGCACAAAAGATTGTTTCAAGGAAAATCAATCCACTTTACGAATCATTGATAACTTTTGGTAAAATTGAAGGTGGTACTGCAGGAAACATTCTGCCATCAGAGTTAAGAATTGATGGTACTTTTAGGTACTTTAAAGATGAGTTATTAGAATTTCTAAAATCTGAGTTAGAAAATTGTTGTAAATCTATTGAGGAGTTTTACAACATAAAAATAGACTTGGTTATTGAGGATGGGACACCACCAGTGATTAATGATGAAGGTTTATCATTAAAAATTATAGATCTATTTGAAAATAATGGTGAAAAAGTTGTTAAAAATATCCCAAAATCTATGGGTGGAGAGGATTTTGCATTATATCAAAAGATTGTCCCTGGGGTTTTTGTTAGGGTTGGGATAAAAGAAGGTGAAGAAGTGGTTCCTTTACATAATATAAATTTTAAGGTTCCTGATAAGGCACTTGATTGTGCCGTTAAATTTTGGGAGATTTTGTTAAAAAATATTTAATGGATTTTGATAGAGAAATATTAATAAAAAATTATTTATCTTTGAAATCGATAAAAGGTGTTTCGGACAATATAATTGTCAACCTGGTAAAAAAATATAATACTTTACAAAGCATATTTGAAAAAGGGATTGATGAATTAATTTCTGATTTTGGAGAGAAGATTGCAAGCTTAATCGATTTGCAAAAAGTTGACCATAATTTTGTAAAAGAAGAGCTTGAGTTAATCAAAAAATATAATATCTCAATGATCCTTTATGAGGACAAGGATTATCCAGAGCTTTTAAAACAGATTTCAAGCCCCCCAGCCTATTTGTATGGTTATGGAGATTTATCGGTTTTAGAAAAACCGATGATAGCAATTGTTGGTTCTAGACGAGCAAGTAGAAGGGGTTTAAAATTTGCAGAAGAATTAGGTATGGAGCTTGCTGAAGTTGGAATAAATGTAGTGAGTGGATTTGCAGCTGGGATTGATATTGCTGCACATATAGGTGCTATGAAAAAGGGTAGTACTACTGCAATTATGGGTTGTGGACTAAAATATGTTTATCCTGATAGTAATAGAAGATATTTTAAAGAGCTGGTAGAGAAAGGGTGTGCTTTGACAGAATTTTCTATAAATACAAAGCCTGATCCATATAATTTTCCAAAAAGAAACAGAATAATTGCAGGTTTGTCTTATGGTGTGGTGGTTGTGGAAGCTGCTGAAAAAAGTGGTTCTCTAATAACAGCAAGACTTGCAATGGAAGAAAATAGAGATGTTTATGCAGTTCCAATATGGCCAGAAGAGAAAAACAGAGGGACAAATAAACTGATACGAGAAGGTGCGAAACTATTAGAAAACTACTACGATATTTTAGAAGATATTGTCAAATATGTGGATAATATTAAAATAATTGACAAAAAAGATAATAAAACTAATATAAACTTTGAAGATGCTCTGGAAGAAAAGATTTACAACGCTTTGGCGTTATTTCCCAAAAATATTGATGAGCTTTGTTTATCTATTAATTTGGATTATGTAAGCATTATGAATAAGCTATCCATGATGGAATTAAAAGGTTTAATTTATATAGAAATAGATGGAAAATATTATATAAGGAGCAATTGATGGAGAAAATCTTAATTGCTTTAAATATGATTGTTGATTTTGTGGAATCTTATGAGCTAATTGATGAAATTGACATCGCTACAATGCTTTATAAATCAGGTTTTGAAAAATATGAAATAAGACAAGTCCTTAGCTATCTCGATTTTGGAAATTTTACTCCCACAAACGGTGTTAGGTATTTTTCAAAGTCTGAAAAAGATAAGTTTACTGAAGCTGGTATGCAATATATTCAGAAGTTACAACTTTCAGGTGCAGTTGACCTGCTTGTGATTGAAGAGTTGATTGATAGGTGTATGGATGTAGATGGGAAAGTAGATGTAGAAAATATTAAACAAACACTATTATATATATTAATTGAGCGTAGGAAACTTATTGATTTTGATAATGGCAGTATGGATGAGTTTGTTAATTGATTATTTTTTAGTATCTCAAAACTATTTATTAATCAAAAGGGTGAAAAATGTCTAAAAATTTAGTGATTGTTGAGTCTCCAGCAAAAGCAAGAACAATAGAAAAATATTTAGGAAAAGATTTCAAAGTAATGGCAAGTGTTGGCCATGTAAAAGATTTGCCCGAAAATGAACTTGGTGTTGATATAGAAAATGGGTTTAAACCAAAATATCGAGTTATCAAAGGGAAGAAAAAGATAATAGATGCTCTTAAAAAAGAGGCAGAAAAAAGTGATACGATTTACCTTGCCCCTGACCCAGATAGAGAAGGGGAGGCAATAGCTTGGCATATTGCTGAAGAGGTTAAAAAGAAAAACCCAAATATTAAGCGAGTAGAATTTCATGAAATTACGAAAAAAGGGGTCGCAGAAGGGATTTCAAACCCAAAAGATATAAATATTCAAAGGGTTAATGCTCAGCAATCAAGAAGGATTCTTGATAGACTTGTTGGTTATCTTGTAAGCCCTCTTTTATGGAAACCTTTAAAGTACGGTTTATCAGCAGGAAGAGTGCAGAGTGTGGCTCTTCGTCTGATATGTGAGCGCGAAGAGGAAATAGAAAAGTTTGTCCCTAAAGAATATCATTTAGTCGATGGTATTTTCCTGTGCAATAATCATGAAATTAAAGCTAGATTAGAGAAAAAGAACGGTAAAAAGTTTGAATTAAATACTCAGGAGCAGGTTGATAATTTTAAAAAAGAGATTAAAGATCACGAGTTTTATGTCTCAAAGGTTGAAAAGAAAGAGGTCAAACAGTTTGCTCCTCTACCTTTTATTACATCCACATTGCAGCAGGAAGCTGCCAGGAAGCTAAGCTTTTCTGCAAAAAAGACAATGATGATTGCCCAACAACTTTATGAAGGGGTTGAGCTTGGAGCTGAGGGGCCTACGGGTTTGATTACTTATATGCGTACCGATTCTACAAGAGTTTCTGATGATGCTAAAAGTGAAGCTCAAAATTATATATTAAAAAGATTTGGAGAAAAGTATTGCAGTAATGAAAAAAGGGTATCAAAGAAAAAGCAAAACGTTCAGGATGCACACGAAGCTATCAGGCCAACCTCTGTTTTAAGAGAACCGGAATCGGTGAAAAATTATCTAACCCAAGACCAATATAAACTTTATAAATTAATTTGGGAAAGATTTGTGGCCAGCCAGATGGCACCAGCGATTTTTGATAAAAGCACAATAGAGATAAGCGACGGTGTTTACACTTTTGTTGCAAGGGGTAAGATTTTAAAATTTGATGGTTTTATGAAACTTTATGTAGAGGGGAAAGACAACGAATCAGAAAATGATGAAGAAGGGATTATCCCTGATGTTAAAGAATCTGATTTAGCAATATTAAAAGAAATAGTTTCAAAGCAAATGTTTACTTCACCTCCGCCAAGATACACCGAAGCTACTCTTGTCAAAGCCTTAGAGCAAAAAGGGATTGGTAGGCCTTCTACCTATGCAACGATTATTTCTACAATTGTGGATAGAGGCTATGTAGAGGTGAAAGAACGCCGTTTTTATCCAACGGAGCTTGGTAGGATAGTAAATAAACTTTTAACAACAAATTTTCCAAAAATTTTTGATGTTAAATTTACAGCCGAAATGGAGAAAGATTTAGATCAGGTGGAAAAGGGTGAGATTGATTGGAAAAAGGTGTTGTCAGATTTTTACAGTAGTTTTGAGCAGGAGTTAAAAAAGGCTGAAAATAAACTTGTGATGGATTTGCGTATTGACAAAAAATGCCCAGAATGTGGAAGCGATTTGATTATAAAATATGGTAAAAATGGACCTTTTGTAGCCTGTGAAAATTATCCAGACTGTAAATACAGTTCAGATTTTAAAAGGGGTGAAAACGGTTTAATAGAACTTGTGGAAAGAAAAAATGGCGAATCAACCGGTCTAAAATGTGAAAAATGTGGCAGTGAAATGGTAATTAAGAAAAGCAGGTTTGGAGAGATTCTTGCATGCAGTGGATATCCAGAATGTAAAAATATAAAAAATTTTATTAGGCTTAAAGATGGAATAAAAGTGATTGAAAAAAATGAAAAGATTGATGAGAAATGTCCAGAATGTGGCGGCAACCTGTTTATAAAAAAAGGGAAAAACGGTTTATTCTTGGGTTGTGAAAATTATCCAGACTGTAAATTTACTGCAAATTTCAGAGTTGAGGATGACAAAATTATCCCTGTTATAAAAAAAATAGATGACATCACTTGCGAAAAATGTGGCGGTAAAATGGTTTTAAAAAGAAGTAGAAGAGGTAGTTTTTTTGCTTGCGAAAACTATCCAGAATGCAAAAATACAAAAAGTGCTATCACCTTAGAGGATGGCACAATCACAGTAAAAAAATAGGGTAATTATGGATAAAATTGTAACGATAATTGGTGGTGGACTTGCAGGGAGCGAGCTTGCATTTCAACTTGCTGAAAGTGGTATAAAAGTAGTTTTATACGAGATGAGGCCTAAAAAGATGACAGAGGCTCATGAAACAGGTTTTCTGGGTGAACTACTTTGCTCAAATTCTCTAAAGGCTGAGTCGCTGGATACTGCATCAGGTTTATTAAAAGCTGAAATGGAAATGCTTAATAGTTTGATTATTAAAGTTGCAAAGAAAAATAGAGTACCAGCAGGAAACGCCCTTGCTGTAGATAGAGAAAAGTTTGCAAAGGAGATTACAGAGATTTTAGAAAATCATGAAAATATAAAAGTTATCAGAGAAGAGGTAAAATCGATACCAAAAGATAGACCACTTGTTGTTGCTTCTGGGCCTCTCACATCACACAATTTATCAAAAGAGCTGAAAAATCTTTTTGGTGGAGAGCTCTATTTTTATGATGCCATCTCACCAATTGTTGATGCAGAATCTATAGATTATTCAAAATGTTTTTTCAAAAGTAGATACAACAAAGGGGAAAGTGATTATCTCAACTGCCCCTTGACAGAGGAGGAGTTCGATCGTTTTTATGATGCACTGATGAAAGCTGAAAAGGTGGAGTTTAGAGATTTTGAAAAAGGTGCAGTTTTTGAAGGGTGTATGCCAATAGAGGAGCTTGCAGCTCGTGGTAAGCAAACTTTACTATTTGGACCAATGAGACCTGTAGGGCTTGAGCATCCAAAAACTGGTAAAAAATACTATGCCGTTGTTCAGCTTAGAAAAGAGGATGTAGAGGGTAGAGCCTACAACATTGTTGGTTTTCAAACTAAAATGAAAATTGGAGCTCAAAAAGAAGTTTTTAGACTAATACCTGGGCTTGAGAATGCAGAATTTTTGAGATATGGCTCAATTCATAGAAATACCTATGTGAGAGCCTGCGATTATTTGGACTCATTTTTTAGATATAAAGATGACTTACTTTTCTTTGCTGGGCAAATTACAGGCGTAGAAGGGTATATCGAATCAGCAGCCACATCACTTATTATAGCAAAATTTTTAGTAAACTATTTTAATGGCAAAAAGATAAAACCTTTTCCAGAAACTACAGCGCTTGGTGCATTATCAAGATATGTTTCAACTCATAAAAAAGATTATACACCTAGCAACTTTCACTTTGGTATGCTTCCACCTCTTGATAAAAAGATCAGGGATAAGAAGAGAAAAAAGTTGGAGCTCAGCAATAGAGCGTTGAATGCACTAAAAGAGTATCTGCAGAGTGAAGCTTAAAGAAGCTATAGACTATTTTGAAAATTATTTAATTAGTGAAAGACAGGTTAGTAGTAATACAGTAAAATCTTATTTAAATGATTTAAATGACCTCGTTTCTTTTATAAAAGATGAGGATAAGAGTCTAAAAGAGATAGATTATTTTGCCTTGAGAATGTTTGTTGCTTATTTGTATGATAAAGGTTTTTCAAAGAGTAGTATAGAGCGAAAGATTGCCACTTTACGTTCATTCTTCAAGTTTTTAATAAAAAGAGGCTTAATTGAAGATAATCCAGCAAGGATGATAAAATTTCCAAAAAAAGATAAAAAACTTTTTACCGTATTCGATATAGATACAATTTTTTCTTTACTTGAACTGCCGGATAAAGAAACCCCTTCGGGTATTCGTGATGCACTGATTTTGGAGTTTTTGTATGGGACTGGAGTTAGGGTTTCAGAGCTTGTTAATATAAAACTTGATGATATCGATTTTGGTGGAATGAGGGTTAGAATTTTTGGTAAAGGGAAAAAGATGAGGGTTATCCCTCTTTCTGACTATATTATGGATTTGATAAAAAAATACTTATCTGTGAGAGAAAATATTGTTCAAAAGGGGATAGTAAATACTGACCATCTTTTTATAAATAAATTTGGGACAGCACTTACCGATAGATCAGTAAGAAGAATAGTTGATAAATACCTTAAAAAAGCTGGCCTTCCGTTAAATTATAGCCCTCATTCATTTAGACATACTTTTGCAACACACCTTCTTGAAAATGGAGCTGATTTGAGGACTATTCAAAAATTGCTTGGACATTCAAGCCTTGCTACAACACAAAAATATACTCATCTAAACTTATCTGAGATACTCAAAGTATATGATAAAACACACCCTTATGGCAAAGGTGAGCTTAAATGAGAAAGAAAACAAAGATTATAGAGCTTGGCAATTTAAAAATTGGTGGGGATAACCCTATAACTGTCCAATCTATGACCAATACTGATACAAGAGATATTGAGGCTACAATTAATCAGATAAAATCTTTAGAAAATGCTGGCTGTGAGATTGTTAGGGTAGCTGTTGTAGATGAGGAGGCAGCCAAATCTATTAGATTTATAAAAGATAAGATTAATATCCCACTTATTGCTGATATTCATTTTGATTATAGGCTGGCAATACTTTCAATGGAAAATGGCGCGGATGGGATTAGGATTAATCCTGGAAACATAGGAAAAGCTGAATATGTAAAAAAAATTATAGATGCTGCAAAGATGCATAATGTGGCAATCAGGATTGGTGTAAACTCAGGTTCGCTTGAAAAAGAGCTAAAATCAAAATATGGTGTTTCTGCAAAGGCAATGGTGGAATCAGCGTTGAAGTACCAGCAGTTTTTTGAAGACAACGGATTTGAAGATATGAAATTTTCTCTTAAAGCCAGCAATGTGATGATGACTATCGAAGCATATAGAGAATTTTCTAAAAGGTCTGATTACCCTCTTCATCTTGGTGTTACTGAAGCTGGTACATTTTTTTCAGGTACAATTAAATCAGCAGTTGGCATTGGTACACTTTTAGCAGAGGGGATAGGTGATACTTTGAGAGTTTCTTTGACAGCGGACCCTGTAGAAGAGGTAAGAGTTGGCTTTGAGATTTTAAAAGCTCTTGGTTTAAGAGAAAGAGGGGTAGATATAGTTTCTTGCCCAACCTGTGGTAGGTGTGAGATAAATTTGGTAGAGCTTGCAGAGAAGGTTGAAAAGGCTCTTGTGGTTTTTGATAAAAAGATCTCTGTTGCTGTGATGGGGTGCCCTGTTAATGGACCTGGTGAGGCAAGAGAGGCTGATTATGGTATAGCTGGTGGTAGAGGGGTTGGTATAATATTTAAAAAGGGTAAAGTAGTAAAAAAGGTTGAAGAAGAAGACTTACTGGATGAGTTTTTAAAAATTTTAAACGAAGATTTAGCTAAGTAATATTGAGGATAGGTAATGATTAGTGTTGAAAATTTAACAAAGTCTTTTGGAACGAGGTTAGTATTTGATAAAATAAATTTTACTATCGGTAGCGGTGAAAAGGTCGGCTTAATAGGCCGAAATGGTGAAGGGAAAACAACTCTTTTTAAGATGATAGTGGGTGAAGAGGAGCCAGATAGCGGCAAGGTGAACATTCCAAAAGATTATAAAATAGGGTATCTAAAACAACATCTTGAGTTTTCTCATAATAGGCTGATTGATGAAGTTTATTCCATTGTAAAAAGTGATTTAGAAGATAATAGATGGAAAGCAGAGAAGGTTCTCTTTGGGCTTGGTTTTACAAAAGAGGATTTAGATAAAAACCCTTATGAGTTTTCTGGGGGGTATCAGGTTAGAATAAATCTTGCAAAGGTTTTAGTTTCTGACTGTGACCTTTTACTACTTGATGAGCCAACAAACTATCTGGATATTTTATCAATCAGATGGCTTGCAAACTTTTTGAGAGAATGGAAAAAAGAATTTATTTTGATAACCCATGATAGAGGGTTTATGGATAGTGTTTGCACACATATTTTAGGGATTTATCGTAAAAAGGTTAGGAAAATAAAGGGCGATACATCCAAATTTTATGAGCAGATAAGATTAGAAGAGGAGCACTTAGAAAAAACAAAAGAGAATATTGATAAGCGTAAAAAAGAGATGGAGCAGTTTATCAATAAATTTAGAGCTAAGGCAAGACAGGCAAATCTTGTCCAGTCAAGGATTAAGACATTGGAGAAATTAAAAGAGGATGAGGTTGATTTAGAGCCCATAAAAAATTTAAATTTTAGATTTAGCTATAAACCTTATGAAGGGAAAAATTTGATACATGTAAAAGATATTACTTTTGGGTATCATAAAGATAAGCCACTATTTACAAATTTATCTTTTAGTATTGGTTCAAATGATAAAATCTGTATTATTGGACCAAACGGAAAAGGGAAAACCACACTTATAAAGGTTCTTTCAGGTAAACTAAAACCCATTTCAGGTGAAATAATTATCAATAACAATGTGGAAATAGGGGTTTATGAGCAAACAAATATAGCTGATTTGGTTGATGATAGAACGATAGAAGAAGAGATAATGTATTCTGATGCAAGTGTGGATAGACAAAGGGCAAGAGATATTGCTGGGATAATGATGTTTTCAGGTGATGAGGCATTAAAAAAGATTGGAGTTTTATCTGGTGGAGAAAAAAGTAGGGTATTACTTGGAAAAGTTATTGCAAAACCTGTAAATTTGGTTATGTTAGATGAGCCCACAAACCATTTGGATATTTATTCCACCGATGCTTTGCTTGAGGCACTAAAACAGTTTGAAGGTGCTATTTTGATGGTTACCCACAATGAAACCTTTTTGCGTGAAATAGCAAACAGGCTAATAGTGTTTAAAAAAGATGAAGTTATGCTTTTTGAAGGCACCTATGATGAGTTTTTAGAAAAAGTTGGCTGGGATGAAGAGGATTTCACCAGAAAAAATGAAAAAGAAAAAGAGAAATTATCCAAAAAGGATATTAGAAGATTAAAGGCAGAAGTTATTGCTGAAAAATCTAAAGTTTTGAACCCTCTTATAAAAGAGGTAGAGGAGTTAGAAAGAGCGATAGAAGAGAGTGAAAGTCGAAAAACTGAAGTAAATAGTTTGATTTTAAAGTATTCAATGGAAGGCAATTTTGAAGAAGTTGCTTCTTTGAGTAAAGAGTTGAAAAATATTGAGAAAAATATTGATGAGCTTTACAGTCGTTATGAAATCAAACTAAGCGAGCTTGAAGAGAAAGAAAACTACTTTCAAAAAAGATTAGAGCAGCTTATCTAAAAATAATCGATTTTCATTTTCTTCTTAAAAAAGCAAACAGAATATTGAGGCTATTGTGCATAGTCTAATTTAAAGATTGCTTCGGAGCAAAAGCTCCTCTCAATGACATAATTTGCCGTCATTGCAAGCTTCAGTGAAGCAATCTAGGGATGTGCAATGGCCTTACATCGCATTCTGTTGCCAACAATATAAAAGAAGGAAGGTTAAATTTATGCAAAGTATGAAAGAATTTGAAAAACTTGGAGTTTCAAAAAGTATTTTGGAAGCTTTAAAAAAAAAGGGGTTTGAAGAACCAACGGATATCCAGAAGTTGGTTATCCCAAAAATATTAAATAGTGACAAAGATATTGTTGCTCAGGCACAAACGGGTACAGGTAAAACAGCTGCATTTGGTATCCCATTGATTGAGATGATTGATAGGAAAAAGAGTGGTGTAAAATGCCTTATTTTAACACCTACAAGAGAGCTTGCTAATCAGGTGGCAGAAGAGATTAACTCTTTAAAGGGTAGAAGGAAGCTTAAGATAGTTCCGGTTTATGGTGGTCAATCCATGGAGTTGCAGTTAAAAAGGCTTAAAGAGGGTGCAGATATTGTTGTAGGGACGCCTGGCAGGATATTAGACCATCTAAAAAGGAAGAGTCTTGATATTTCAAAGATAGATTTTTTCATCCTTGATGAAGCAGATGA
Source organism: Deferribacter desulfuricans SSM1 (assembly GCF_000010985.1). Lineage (NCBI taxonomy): Bacteria > Pseudomonadati > Deferribacterota > Deferribacteres > Deferribacterales > Deferribacteraceae > Deferribacter > Deferribacter desulfuricans. Next base: position 1,814,988 of record NC_013939.1, on the reverse strand, counting down.
GATGCTTAATATGGGGTTTATTGATGATATAAAAACAATCTTTAGATATACACCAGAAAATAGAAGGGTTTTACTTTTTTCTGCAACCATGCCAAGAGAGATTTTAAATCTTGCTAAAACCTTTATGAAAGATTACGAGTTGATAAAAGTTGATGCAAAACAGCTTACCACTTCATTGACTGAGCAGATATATTTTGAAGTAAGAGAAGAGGATAAATTTGAGGCACTTTGTAGAATCAGAGATATGTATCCAGAATTTTACGGACTTATTTTTTGCAGGACGAAGGTGGATGTGGATACGGTTGCAAATAAGTTGATTGATAGAGGATACAACGCAGAAGGTTTACATGGTGATTTATCTCAGTATCAGAGAGAAAGAATTTTACACAAGTTTAAAACAAAGCGGATTAATATGCTTGTTGCTACAGATGTCGCTGCGAGAGGTATAGATATTGACAATCTAACACATGTGATTAACTACTCATTGCCACAAAATCCAGAAAGCTATGTTCACAGGATTGGTAGGACTGGTAGAGCGGGTAAAAAAGGGATAGCAATTACCTTTGTAACCCCTTCAGAATATAGAAATCTTTTGTATATTATGAGAATTTCCAATACTGAGATAAAAAAAGAGAAGCTGCCAGATGTTGAAGAGATTATAGAGAATAAAAAGAAGCATATCATTGATGATTTGAAAGCAGTTGTTGAGAATAAAGAACATAAAGATTATTTAGATTTTGCAAAAGAGTTGTTATCTGTTGGTAACCCTGAAGATATTGTAGCTGCGATGCTTAGATATCGATTTGCCGATGATTTAAGCAGTGAATCATATAGCGATATTGAAGAAGTTACAGTTAATAGAAAAGGGAAATCGAGATTGTTTGTTGCAAAAGGTAGAATGGATGGTATGAACGAAACAGATATCAAAAAGTTTATCGCTGATAAGTGCAAGGTTGATCCTAAAAAGATTAAAGATGTTAGAGTGTTTGAAAAATTCTCTTTTATTACTGTACCTTTTGAAGAAGCAGAGTATATATTGTCGGTGTTTAAGAAAAATAAAAGAGGTAGAAAACCACTTGTTGAGATGGCCAAAGCAAAATAGTATAATAATTGAAGCTGTTTCAAAAAAATAGTTGCTCAATTTCCAAGATTGCTTCGCCAACGCTCGCAATGACAGATTTTTGGTCATTGCGAGGAGCTTTGGCTCCGAAGCAATCTCAAAATTTTGTGCGACATTCTCTATTTATTAGTATTTATCCCTAGCAGGTTTATCACAGATGATATCAGTTCATTTCTTTTGGTAAGCATTAAAGTAGATGTTTGCAGTTGAAGCTGTTGGGTGGTTAGTTTTGCCATTTCTTCAGCTATATCAGTATCCATAATATTTGAGTAGGAGCTTGATAGATTTAAATTGTAGCTTGTTATCTGGTCAATCTGGTAATTCAGTGTATTTTCCATACTACCTATTCTTGATGCTTCACTGGTCACTCGTGAAATAATATTATCAATCAGTGACAGAGCCTTAGTCCTTCCACTTGAAGTTGATAAATCTATGGCATAATCACCATTTACATCTTTTAATCCAAGTGATTCAGGAGTTAAATCTTTGATATAAACATTTAATTGTGTTCCACCTTCTATATCTAGAGGGATACTGACAGTTTTATCATTAATTGATATGGTTGCATTTGGTACATTTGCATTGTCGGCTACTTTTATCACCAAATTATTATAGACATCTGTAAATTCACCTGTTTGAGATGTGTATGTTGTCCCATTATAAGTTAATGAGGCATCGTTACCTGCATCTGTTTCTGTTGCTCCTTGAGACGATATAAAATTTCCTGACAAATCACTTAGGCTTATTCTTCCAGCAACCCCTTTTTCCAATGATGTTATTTGTAAATAAGTATTTGCACCTGATGTGACAACTTCTGCTTTTGCCACATCATTATAGCTGTTAATCCTGTTTGCAATATCTTCTAAAGTGTCAGAAGCACTCCAGTTAATTGAAATAGCATTATCATTTCCTTGAATAACAAAAGTCCCTTCAGAAGTTAATGTTGAAGAATCGTATGGCCCTATTTGGTAGGTATTATAAGTGGCTCCAGTTATGTTTGTAAGTTCCAAGGTTGTTGTATTTAATCTGTCGAGTGCGTAAGCATTTACATCTGCTGAGCTTGTGGTAATTGTGGCAAGATAATCGCCGTTTAATAATTTTTTTGTATTAAATTCAATGGATGTTGTGCTATTATCTATTTCATCAACTAAGTCGTTTACTTCATTTTGGATAAGATTAATATCAGAGCTTGTAAGTGTTCCATTCCCAGCTGCTATAATTTTTTCCCTTATAGAGTTTAAAATATCAAGTAATCCAGATGAGCCGCTAATTGAATAATCAGCTGTTTGAAAAAGGGAGATGGCATCCTGTAAATTTTGCATTAGTCTTTTATGAGAATCAATAGCTGATTTTAGCTTTGCAGCAATACCTATTTCTGCTGGTGAATCTTTGGCACTGTTTAATCTTTTCCCTGTGGATAATCTTTCTATCGAACTGTTTATTGAATTTGTTGATTGATTGATACTATTTAAGATATTCCCTGCAGGGACAAAATTTATTTTCATGGACACAACCTCATGGTCACATCCATGTAAAATTTTTCGCATCCCTGCATTTATATTATCGACAGCAGATAATAAAACTTTAGTTAAAAATTTAAAAAGCAACATTTCTATTGAAAAAATTACATAACTTTATATTGTTAAATTTGGACTAATGATTATTAATATTGTTTGTTTAAAATAAAAGTTTATGAAAAAATACTGTTTATGTTGACAGAATTAAAACATTATGATAATAGTTAATTATGTTAGATTAATAAATAATGAAAGGGGGGATGAAGAGAAAGTAAGTTAGGTTAAATTTTTAGAACATATGTTTTGTAAAGGCAATTATAGTAAGTAAAAATAAAAACCTACAGGAGGAAGAAGTATGAAGAAGTTGTTAGTAACAGCATTATTTTTAGTTTTTGCAGTAACTGCTTTTGCAACAGATTTTAGTTTTTATGGAAGTTTAAGATTTAGTACATTTTATACTTCCACGAATAGTGATTATAATGATTATAATTATGGTGTTGATGAAAGCGATCTTGATATCTATAATTGGGGTAATACCGCTATTTCAAGGTTAGGTGTTAAAGCTGATATTGGTAATGGGTTAAAAGCAAGAATAGAAATGGGTTTGAAAGGTAGTAATAAAGGTAACACTGTTTATACTAGATTGTACTATGTAGATTATAATATGGGTGCATTAACTTTGAGACTTGGTCAAGATTATACACCAGTTGGTACAGGTGTTGACCAAGTGTTTGATAGTGATAATGATATGGCTGGCTTTGGTGCATTGTATGAGGGAAGAATTCCTCAAATTAAATTAATGGCTGGTGGTTTCCAGTTAGCATTAATTTCTCCTAAAAAAACAGGTAATGGTACACAGTTTGATAGTGTCTTACCAAAGATTGAAGCAGCTTATAAATTCAAAGTTGATCCTGTAAGCTTAGGGTTAGAAGCTGGTTATACTACTTACAAGTATGACGACGATTTTGGAGCATCTGATGAAACATTCACAGCATATGTATTAGCTGCTGAAGCTGATTTTAACGTAAATGTTGTAGATGTATATTTGTCAGGATTTTATGGAACAAACCTTGCTGATTATGGTTTCTCAAATCTTGCTAACTCAACTTATCTTGTAGCTAGTGATGATGATACTACAACATGGGGTGCAATAGTTGGTTTGACATTTAAAGTTGCTGATAATATAAAAGCTACAGTTGGATATGGTTATACAAAAATGGATAATGATGCATGGGCTGAAAATGATGAACAGCAAGCTTACTTTGCAAACCTTAAGTATGCTATTAATAAAAATTTCTTTATCCAACCTGAAGTTGGTGTATATGACTATATGAAAGATAATAATGATGTAGATGAAGGTAAAATGGTATACTTTGGTGCTAAATGGCAGGTTAATTTCTAATCTATCATAGTAATATAGTTTTAGCTGAAAAAAGGGGGGCGTTTGTCCCCCTTTTTTATGTATAATTACGGAGGTTATGTGAAAAAAAAACTCTTAGTTTTTCTAAGTTTATTTTATTTGTTTAGTTGTTACGCTTTTTCATTCGCAAATATAGAACCCAATAACTTTAATAACGATGGATTTATTAAACAAATTTTATCTTATTCAATAACAACTGAAGCAAAAATTGATTTAATACAAAATGATAAAGTTAAAATAAATAAAGGGTTTAAAAACGGATATTTTATTGGGCGAAAGGTTTTAATATACAAAAAAGGCGATTCTCTTGGTAAAATCGGAGATTTAATTATTCGAGTTGGTATTGGCAAGGTTATTGAATCTAATAGTAATTCTGCAATAATTTTAATTGAAAAAAAATATAAGAATATTGAAAATGGTGATTTAGTAAAACCTTATGTCAAAGTAAAGTTATCTTTTTTGAGTTATGATAAGGAGTTAAATAAACTTTTTGCATACTATAAAAATAAACTGGTCAATGATTTTAATTTTGTGATTGATGATAAAAACCCTAATTTAATTATTGAAGGAAGCAGAAATAACAATATAGCAAACATTAAGATAAGAGATAAAAATGGTGATAAAATAGGAATATTAAATGTTGATTTAAATGATTACTTATTCGATATACCTATTAAGAAAGCTTATGTAAATCTCAATTTGGATTTTAAAGAAGGGTTTTATTCCGTTTCTGTCTTAAAATACAAAGATAAGTATTATTATGCATTAGCAACTAAGCATTTTGTTGATTTGTATGAATTAGAAAATAATAAAAAATTTACAAAAATAGATGAAGTTAAAATTGATGGTGATATAGTTTCAGTCGAATCGTTTGATATAAATAACGATAATATTGATAATTTAATAATAAATTGTTTAAATAATAAGCTAAAAGTAAGCACTAAGATATACAAATTTAAAAAAGATAAATTAGTTTTAGAAAAAAATAATATTCCTTATCTTTTTAGAACAACATATCACAACAATGAAAAAATATTGTTGTATCAGAAGGTTGTAAGTGAAAAATTTGACAATAAAATCTATAAATTTGTATCTCTTAGTAATTTAGGTGGTGATGAATATGTTACACCTATAAAAAGTGATATCAATATAATGAACACATCTTTTGGTTATATAAATAATAACAATATTATCGATATTTTATATTTTGATAAAAATGGTAAAGTTAATATATTAATTGATAACAATACAGTATATCAAAGCTCCATTTCTTATAATAGTGGATTGCAATACATAATGTTGAATAAAAATGCTAAAGAAAAAGACGATTTTGGATATAAAGATAACGATGATTTTTTTAAATATTTAAAATTTAGATACTATGTATACCCAAGGTTAAACTACGATAATGGCAATTTTGTTGCCATTAAAAATTATAAAAAATTTCCAAATATTCCAAGACTTGATGTTTATAAAAATTCTGAAGTTATTTTATATAGATTTGATGGTAGTCATGTTGTCAAAAAATGGAGTTCCGGACGAGTTGATCCACAGATTGTGGATGTTGACTATATAGATGGCAATATAAATAAATTAGTGATTTTAAAGAAGAGTGTAAGTGGAATATTTAAAAAAGAATCAAGCCATTTGATCATAATGGAGTTAGAATAAATGAGGTTCCAATGAAGAAAATTCTATTTTTACTTTTATCAATTTTTATTTTTTCTTTGTTATCTGTTGAATGTATGGCACTTGAAATAAATGATTATTTGGATGATTTAATCAAAAGTAAAAATGCTGAAATCATATATAGTTATGATAACAAAATTATTTTAGATAAAGGCAGCAAATCAGAAATTTTGCCTGGTCAAAAATGCATTATATACCACATTGGTGAAAAAATAATAAATCCAATTACGGGAGAGGTTTTAGGTGAAACAAAGAAGAAGATAGGTGAAGCTACGATCGGTTTTGTTAATGATAACTATAGTGTTGCTGAAATAAATAAATTATCATCAAAGTTGAAATCTGGTGATATATGCAAGGTTGTTTTACCTGATAAAGTTAATATTAATTTTGAAAGTGATTTAAAAGATAATAGAAAGATTATCAACATGTTGAAAGATAATCGTATCTTAATAGATAACAATTCAACCTTTAAAATAGAAGTAAAAAAAGACAATAAATATGGCAAATTAATAACTGTTTATAACAATGATGAAATAGTCTGGCAACGATATGTCACAAATGTAAAATTAGCTAAAAAAGAAAAGAATAAGATCACTAAAATCGAATTGGGTGATAAAGGTTATAAATTCATTACATATTGTAAAATTACAAAAGATAAAAGTTATTATATTTTAGCTAGTAATAAATATGTGGATTTTTTTGAGTTTAATAATGAAGATTTTAACAAAAAAGTTTCTTTGGGTGAAAAGTTTAATAATATAATCAATTTGGATTGTGCAGATGTAAATGGGAATGGGTTAGATGAATTATTTATTACGACAAATGACAGCGGTAATGGTATAAAAACATTTATTTATGAATATAGAGATAATAAACTTGAATTAGTTAAAAGTAATTTTCCTTATATAACGAGAATGGTGTTAGTAAATGGAAGAAAATATATATTTGTACAGAGATTGACAAGAACAGGTGAATTTATAGGCAAAATCAGGAAGCTTAATTATAGAGGTGATTATATCATTGATAAAAGTCTTGATGAAACGGATGGTTATTCAATTTATGGTTTTGGTTATGGTGATGTTAATAATGATAAACTTGAAGAAATTATTAGAATAAATAAAAAGTCTGAGTTAGAAATATATGATATTAATGGAAATAGAATATTTAAAAGTAGTGATAATTATGGCAGGTCAGGATTTTATTTTCAGATGAAAAGACATGTGAAAGAGGAAGTGAAAAATCCAAAAGAAGATGATGAAAGAATAGCAGAACTGAAAAGTAGAATATATTTAAATGATAGAATATTTGTTGATAGAAAAGGTAGAATTTGGGTTGGTAAAGTTCTTAGCGGATTAGGTGCAATCCAGTTTTTTAATGAATCAATAGATAAGGCTATTACTGTCAATAAATTAAATGGTGATTTACTTACGGAATTATGGACTACAAATAATCTTGGTAGTAACATCTCAGATTATTACATTATGAGAAAAGATGGGTTTTATTATCTTTATATATTAGAGTATCATGAGCCAGCAACTTTTTTGAGTAAAGCTGATTCTAAATTATATATATATAAACTTAATTTAGATTAATATAAATTATAAAGGATTTACATAGAAACGATTTTAAATGGGGTATTCCCTGCAAGTATATTCTTTAAGGTTTCAAAGGATTGGGTTTTGTCGGTGATGTGAATTAATCTTTTTCCAGATTCATTGAATGTTATTTGTAAATTTCTTAAGTCGTCTAAAATGGCAATGGATGAATCAACTAAGTTTAAATCAGGATAAAGCTTTGATATTGTTTCTTTTAAAAGTGGGTAGTGAGTACAGCCTAATATAACTGTGTCAATTTTATCTATATAAGGTGATAGATATTCTTTGACCATTGTTTCTGCTACCTTGTGATTAAACAACCCTTCTTCCACAATTGGGACAAAAAGTGGGCATGCCTGCTGATAGATTTTTGTTAATGGTGAAATCTGGTTGATTTTATTTGGATACGCATTGCTATTTACAGTTGCTTTTGTACCAATAACAAGGATATTGTTTGTCTTAGTTGTAGTTAAAGCTGCTCTAACACCTGGGTCAATAACACCTAATACAGGTAAATTAAATTTAATTTTTAGTGAATCAATAGCATAGCTTGATGCACTGTTGCAAGCTATTACAATTGCTTCAAGGTTATAATGTTTTACTAAATAATCAATACATTCAGTTGTGTATTTAATAATTGTGTCCTTTGACCTTATCCCATAGGGAACTCTTGCCGTATCACCAAAATAATATATATCAAGTTTTGGGAATTCTTTTGCAATTGTCCTAAAAACTGTTAGTCCACCAATACCTGAATCAAAAACACCTATAGCCACCTATCCCTCCAGTATGAAATTTGAACTATATAAAAAAGATATGAGAATTTCAATAAAAATTATAATGGTGTTGCACAGTGATTTTTGCTCAAAAATCTAGATTGCTTCACTTCGTTCGCAATGACAGCAATTTTTGGTCATTGCGAGGAGCAAAAGCGACGAAGCAATCTCATGTTGATGATAATTATCAGTAAATTACACTGATTTGAGATGTCCTTAACATATTAGAATACAAAAAATAACAGTTGAAATGATTAAATTTAAAGATTATATTATTGTGATGGAAAATAAAACAATATTCTATTATCTCTTATGTGGCCATAATTATTACATCTATATTAAAAATAAAATTGGTCTGAAAAAAATTAAAAGAATCTGCGATAAAGAAATAGAGTTTTTTTTTAATCATAGATATATTAGGAGAGAATACTGGTCTTTAAGGTATATAAGAATCTTGTATAATATCTTTGTAATCAATCTGTTAGCAAGAAGATTTGAAAGAATTTTATATAGAAAGATGTGTATATATGATGATAAGTATTCAAAATTCTCAGTTGCCACATTTTTAGCCTTAAAAGTATACAACAATCATCGATCATTTTTTAAGATAAATTTGCAAAGAGATATTTTTCTTAAAGAATTAATTAGTATTGCTTATGAAAAAGTAAATAATTTTTTTAAAAAATATAATTTTGAAGATTTAACTGTTAACTTTTATCAAAGCAATACCCCTTTAGGCATTGAGTTAGAGTTTTCAAATATAGGCCATAAAGCTGGAAAACTTTTTGTTGATCACAATGAAGATGTTTTATTAAATTTTTCAAAATATCACTATTATCATCTTATGAAATATATGTGGAGATTTGGAGCTTATATCGATGCAGAAATGCCACTTAAACAATTTGTTAGAAAAGGTGGATTTTTAGAATATACTTTTACTAAACATGATTCAGTATTACAAGGTTCTAACCCTCTTACTAACTCACCTCAACTTGCATCTTGGCTTATCAATGAATCTGTAAAGTTTACACCAGTTAGACCTCACAGCTTGCATGTTTCATTGGAATCAAACAATGATTTTAAAAAATTGCCTTTTATAGATAAAAATGGGATTAAGTTTCTTCTGATTTGTACAGGTGACTTTAAAAAGATAGATGATAAAATTGTCGAAACAAGAATGCTTGAAAAAAATATGAAAGATATTGTTGCATTGAGAAAGAGGAAAAACAATTCAAAATATGTTAACACAGTTGAATTTACGCATATGCGACTGTCAAGAGAATTTGCTAAAAAGAACTTATATGAAATGGCAATAAATCTTATGATTGCGTATAAAAATATGTATAGATTTGATGAAATACTGCCTTTTAATAATGAAATAATAAAATGGGGTGAAAATCCAGATATAGCAGATATAAATTTAAATTTGTACTTGGAAAAGGTAAAAAAAGGCTTAGATTTAGAGGTATCTCTACCAACTCATTATAAAGAGGGTATTATTTTGAAAATAAAAGAGATGTTTGAGAAAAATAGCGAGTTTATTAAAAATGGGTAAAGAAAATTATCACAAAGTTTTTGTTTATGGTACGTTGATGAAGGGGTATGATGGGTTTAATAAGTTTATGAGTAATGCAGAATTTGTTGCAAATGGGGATATACAGGGTAGTTTATATTTATCTAATTCTGGTTACCCTGTAGCTATTTTAGATAATAGTGAGAATAAAATTAGTGGTGAAATATATAAAATTAGTGAAAAAACATTAAATGAAATCAGGAGATATGAAGGGACAGAGACAGCTTTAACATATTTTACTGAAAAAATAATAAAAGTTAAAACTGAAAATGGGTATTTATATGCACATGCTTTTGTAGCACATAAATTTTTTATTCCAATAATAAAGCTTATGTGTAAAAATATTAGCAGTGTGGGTTGGGAGGAATATAATAAATCAAGACCATTTTTTATCAAATATAAAAGAAAGATTATTTTTACGGTTTTGTTGCTGATAAACCTTTTTATGATTTTAGAATTTATAATCAATAAACACTAAATGAACATAAATTTTGTACAATAAAAAAGTAAAAATTTTTGAAATTATTGTAAGCTTAAGATTGCTTCGACAACTTACATTGCCACGCAATGATCCTAAAATGATGTCTTTGCGAGCGGCAGCGAAACAATCTCTATTATTTTATTTTAATCCAAAAGGATTAGAACTCGATATCACAGCCACCAGAGCAGCCAGAGCAACCATGTGCTTTACATGAAAGTTCGTTTAAATATAACTCAATCCATCTGAAATATTCAGTATTAAGCCACTTTTTGTCATCGTCACTGAGTAATTCAAAATTTTTATCAAATTTTAATTTCATCTCACTTAAAGCTTTCTTTTCATCTGATCCAAGTTCTTCTTGAAAATCTTCTATAATTGTTATCTCTTTCCTTAATTCTAAAAGTTCTTCTCTGTTCATAATTAACTCCTATATTATTAATTGGGACTAATATAGTCTGAATTAAACAAATATCAAGTTGTTTTCTTCTTTTGTTATAAATTATTATCTTTGGCTATATCCCAGAGTTCATCTAACTCTTTTAAAGAAACATCCTCAGGTTTTAAGCCTCTTTCGGCAAGTTTTTTTTCTATAAACTTAAACCGTTCTATAAATCTGTTATTAGCTTTTCTAAGTGCTTCATCGGCATTTATATTTAAAAATCTTGATAAATTTATCAAAGCAAAGATTAAGTCTCCTAGTTCATGCTCTATCTCTTTTAAATCCCCAGTTTTAATTGCTTCTTTTAACTCATTATATTCTTCGTCAACTTTTTGCATACATTCATCTGAATTCTGCCAATCAAATCCAACCTTCTTTGCTCTTTCTTGCAATTTATAACTTCTTAAAATAGAAGGGAGTTTTGAAGGGATATCATCTAATATTGATTTTAATTTTGTATTTTTTTCTTCTTTTTTTATTTTTTCCCAATTAATCATTACCTCTTCTGAGCTGTTAACTTTGATATCTCCAAATACGTGTGGATGCCTTCTTATAAGTTTGTCAGAAATGGTTTTTATAACATCATTGAGTGTGAAAAGATTTTCTTCTTCAGCTATTAAGGAATGAAATAACACATGTAATAATAAGTCTCCAAGTTCTTCTTTAATATTTTCTATGTCTTGCCTGTCTAATGCATCTATCAATTCAAAGGTTTCTTCAATAACATAATCTTTTAAAGAGTATAAGTTTTGCTCTCTATCCCAAGGGCATCCATCTGGTGCCCTCAATTTTTTAACAATATTTACTAAATTTCTAAAATTCTTTTCCATTAGTTGCTCCTAAAGAATTTGGAGGATGTTGCACAATAATCTAACATATTAATAATTATCATAATTATGAGATTGCTTCGTCAACTTTTGTCGCCTCGCAATGAACCAAAATGCCGTCATTGCGAGCGATAGCGAAGCAATCTTATAAATTAAACAGTTATTACTGTGCAACAGCCTCATTTTTTTATGGTATATTATAAACATATATCTTATTTTATAAAGTATTAAAATGGGTTTTTTATAATAAAAAATATGGTATAATTATTATAAGTGGAGGTGCCTTATGATAGAAATTAAAAAAATATTATGCCCAGTTGATTTTAGTGAAACATCTAATTATGCACTAACCTATGCTATTGACTTTGCAAAAGTTTTTAATGCTGAGCTTGAGCTATTCCATGTAATTTTTGATGAATCGCAAATTGTTGCATTTTATCTCCCCCAAGTGACTTTTCAAAATTTTGATAAAGAGCTTGAAGAAGCAGCCAAAAAGGAAATGGATAAATTGGTAGAGGATTTTGAAGAGCTGAAGAATGTAAATTATAGTGTGAAGTTTGCTAAGGGGACTCCGTTTTTAGAAATTATTAATGAGGCAAAAGAAAATAGCTTTGACATGATAGTTATAGGGACTCATGGCAGGACTGGTTTGGAACATGCTCTGTTTGGATCTACAGCAGAAAAAGTGGTTAGGAAAGCTCCATGTCCAGTGTTTACGGTGAGGTTAAAAGGGCATAAATTTAAAATGCCATAAAAAAGTTAAAGTAGTTGATAAAAAAACTTGACAATTTGATTAATTTTTTATAGTATCCACATCCGCTAAATAGAAAAGCTGGCGTAGCTCAATCGGTAGAGCAGCTGACTTGTAATCAGCAGGTTGGGGGTTCAAGTCCCTTCGCCAGCTTCTTTTTTGTGAGGGGAGATACCCAAGCGGCCAAAGGGGGCAGACTGTAAATCTGCTGGCGTTTGCCTTCGGAGGTTCGAATCCTCCTCTCCCCATATTAGGCGGGTGTAGCTCAGCTGGCTAGAGCATCAGCCTTCCAAGCTGAGGGTCGCGGGTTCAAATCCCGTCGCCCGCTTTATGAATATGAAAAAAAGAGGGCGAAGTGCGTAGTGTCTTCGCCTGATTTTTTTGTATATAGATGCCCACGTGGCTCAGTCGGTTAGAGCGCGTCCTTGGTAAGGACGAGGTCACCGGTTCGATTCCGGTCGTGGGCTTTTAAACACGTTGGAGGGAGAACGATGGCAAAGGCGAAGTTCGAGAGGAAGAAACCTCACGTAAACGTAGGTACAATAGGTCACGTAGACCATGGTAAGACAACCTTGACAGCAGCAATAACAAGGGTGTTGGCAACAAAAGGATTTGCAGAGTTTACAGATTACGATAATATCGACAAGGCTCCTGAAGAGAGGGAGAGAGGAATTACTATAGCAACAGCTCACGTAGAGTATGAGAGTGAGACAAGGCACTATGCACACGTAGACTGTCCAGGTCACGCAGACTATGTAAAGAACATGATTACAGGTGCTGCACAGATGGATGGAGCTATCTTGGTGGTTAGTGCAGCAGATGGTCCAATGCCACAGACAAGAGAGCACATACTTTTGGCAAGACAGGTAGGTGTACCATATATTGTAGTATTTATGAACAAAGTAGATATGGTAGATGATGAAGAATTACTTGAGTTGGTAGAGCTTGAGGTAAGAGATCTTCTTAGTACATATGAATTTCCAGGAGATGAAGTACCAGTAATTAAGGGTAGTGCATTGAAGGCATTGGAGAATCCAGAGGATGAGAAATGGACAAAGCCGATATGGGATTTAATAGCAGCAATGGATGAATATATACCATTGCCAGAGAGAGATATAGATAAGCCATTCTTAATGCCAATAGAGGACGTATTTAGTATATCAGGTAGAGGAACAGTAGTAACAGGTAGAGTTGAGAGAGGGAAGGTAAAAGTAGGTGATGAAGTAGAGATAGTTGGTTTGAGAGAGACTCAAAAGACAGTAGTTACTGGTGTAGAGATGTTCCGTAAGATATTGGATGAGGGTGTAGCAGGAGATAATATAGGGGTATTATTGAGAGGTATTAAGAAGGACGAAGTTGAGCGTGGACAGGTATTGGCAGAGCCAGGTAGTATAACACCACACAGGAAGTTTAAGTGTGAGGCATATATATTGACTAAGGAAGAAGGTGGAAGACATACTCCATTTTTCAGTGGATATAGGCCACAGTTTTACTTTAGGACAACAGACGTTACCGGAGTGATTACATTACCAGAGGGAGTAGAGATGGTAATGCCAGGTGACAACATCAGCTGTGAAGTGGAATTGATCCAGCCGATAGCGATGGAGCAAGGGTTGAGATTTGCGATTAGAGAAGGTGGTAGGACAGTAGGTGCTGGTGTTGTAACGGAAATTATTGAATAGAGGTTAATGAACTATGAGAGAAATTATCAGATTAGCTTGCACTGAGTGTAAGAATAGAAATTATACCACAACTAAAAATAAAAAAACTATGCAAGGGAAGCTAGAGCTTAAGAAATATTGTAAACACTGCAATAAGCATACTCTTCATAGAGAAAGTAAATAACGCAGGCCAGTAGCTCAATTGGCAGAGCACCGGTCTCCAAAACCGGGGGCTGGGGGTTCGAGTCCCTCCTGGCCTGCCATTTCCTGAGAGGTTAATTGTGGAAAAATTTAAGAAGTTTATTCAAGAAGTTAAGGAAGAGCTAAAAAAAGTAGTATGGCCTACTAAACAAGAAACTATTCAGACTACGATTGTTGTTATTGTTATGACGTTGATAGTATCTGCATTTCTTGGTGTAGTAGATGTGGCTTTATCCAAAGTTATAAAGTTGATAGTAGGGTAAAAAATGGCTAAACAATGGTATGTAGTTCACACCTATTCTGGTTTTGAAAAAAGAGTAAAACAGTTATTAGAAGAGAAGGTGAAAAATCTTGGTATTGAAGATGAGATTGATGAAGTTTTGATCCCTACTGAAGATGTTGTTGAGTTGAAGAAAGGGAAAAAGAAGATAAGTAAAAAGCGTACATTCCCTGGCTATATATTAGTTCATATGGAAATGAATACTAAAAATTGGCATATTGTCAAAAGTATACCAAAAGTCACAGGCTTTGTTGGTGGTATAAATCCGGTGCCAATACCAGAGCAGGATGTTAAGGCTATGTTAGAGCTTGTTAAAGAACAAGCACCAAGGTTAGCATCAAAATTCATAAAAGGGGATAAGGTAGAAGTTATAGATGGTCCATTCCAAGGATTTACTGGTGAAATAGAAGAGGTAAATCCAGATAAAGAGAAAGTTAAAGTTATTGTTAGTATTTTTGGAAGACAGACCCCAATTGAGTTAGACTTTTTACAAGTTAAAAGAATCGGTTAAATTTTTGGAGGAATAAATGGCAAAAAAAGTGTTAGGTCAAATTAAATTGCAGATTCCTGCTGGTAAAGCTAATCCATCACCACCAGTTGGTCCTGCATTAGGTCAGCGTGGTGTTAATATAATGGAATTTTGTAAAGCTTTTAATGCAGCTACACAAAATTTAGGTGATGTGACAGTACCTGTTATTATTACAGTATATGAAGATAGGAGTTTTACTTTTATTACTAAGACTCCTCCAGTTTCAGAGCTAATAAGAAAAGAGCTTAAGGTTGAAAAAGGTGCAAGTAACCCAGGCAAAGAGAAGATTGGAAAGTTGACTAAAGAACAGTTAAGAAAAATTGCTGTGATTAAACTTCCTGATTTAAATACAAAAGATATTGAAAAAGCTATGAAGATTGTTGCAGGTTCTGCAAGAAGTATGGGTGTTGAGACAGAATTATAAAGAATTGAAGGAGTGAATAGATATGCCAAGAAGAGGTAAAAAATATTTAGAAGCTGTTAAGCAGATCGATAAGGAGAAAGCTTACGATCTGCAAGAGGCGTTAGACCTCGCTAAAAAAATTGCATATGCAAATTTTGATGAGACTGTTGATGTGGCTGTAAAATTAGGTGTTGATCCTCGTCATGCTGATCAAATGGTTAGAGGATCCGTTAGTTTGCCACACGGAACCGGAAGGCAGGTTAAGGTCTTGGTATTTGCAAAAGGTGAAAAAGCGAAAGAAGCGGAAGAGGCTGGAGCAGATTACGTAGGTGACGAAGATTTGGCAAAAAAGATTCAAGAAGGTTGGCTCGATTTTGATAAGGCGGTAGCCACCCCAGATATGATGCCTGTGGTAGGTAAATTAGGTAGAATTCTTGGCCCAAGAGGGCTTATGCCAAACCCAAAGGTTGGCACAGTAACAAATAATATTAAAGATGTAGTTAAGCAGTTAAAAGCTGGTATGATTGAATACCGTGTTGATAAGGCAGGTATTGTTCATGCACCAGTTGGTAAGAAGAGTTTTGAAACTGAAAAATTGGTTGAAAACGTAAAAACTTTAATGGATTCGTTGGTAAAAGCGAAACCAGCAAGTGCGAAAGGCCAGTATGTGAGAGGGATGTACGTTTCTACAACTATGGGGCCTGGTATTAAGGTAGATTATCAAAAGTTGTTAAACGAGCTTTAGATTTGAAAAAACTCTGGTTGAAGAAGCAGGTAGCGTAAGCTGTAAATCCTGCGGAAACCGGTTTGGATAGATTCAGCCGGAGTGATAGGAGGCAAAATTGAAAAAACAAGATAAAATAGCTCTTGTAGGAGATTTAACTGAGAAGATTTCAAAAGCTAATGCGCTTTATTTAGCAAATTACAAGGGCTTGACCTATCATGAACTTAATAATATAAGGCAAGCTCTTAAAGAAATGGGAAACGACTTTAGAGTCGTTAAAAATAGACTTTTAAAAATTGCTTTAAAAAACAATAATATAGAAAATCTTGATGAAATTTTAGTTGATCAAACAGCAATAGCAATTGTTTTTGATGAACCTACCACAGCAGCAAAAGAGTTTAAAAAATTTAATAAAGAGTATAAAAACTTTGAAATTAAGGGTGGCTATTTAGATGGGCAAGCTTTATCAAAAGAGGATGTAATTGCTCTCGCAGATATTCCAAGCAGAGAAGAGCTTCTTGCCAGAATGCTTGGCAGTATGTCTGCTCCAGCAAGGAATTTTGTATCGCTTCTTGCAAACATACCAAGAAGCCTGCTGAATGTGCTTAATGCAATTAAAGAGAAAAAAGAAAATAACTAATATGGAGGCAATAATATGTCTATAACAAAAGAACAAGTAATTGAATTTATCGAAAATATGAGTGTTTTAGAACTAGCAGAGTTTGTAAAAGAACTTGAAGAAAAATTTGGCGTTTCTGCTGCTGCTCCTGTAGCTATGGTTGCAGGTGCTCCTGGTGCTGCTGGCGCTGGTGAAGGTGGCGCAGAAGAAAAAACTGAATTTGATGTAATTTTACAAAGTGCTGGTGACAAAAAAGTACAAGTTATCAAGGTTGTTAGAGAGATCACTGGTCTTGGACTTAAAGAAGCAAAAGCTCTTGTTGATGGTGCACCATCACCTGTTAAAGAAGGGGTTGCTAAAGAAGAAGCTGAGCAAATCAAGGCAAAACTTGAGGAAGCTGGCGCTACTGTTGAAATCAAATAGTAATTTTCATAAAATTAACAGGGGCGTAATGCCCCTTTTTTTGTCATAAATAAACTATCCGATAGGGGAAAAATATGGAAAATATCATTAAACCTATTGAGAGGTTTAATTTTTCTAAGATTAGGAAAGTCTTAGATATTCCTGATTTATTAGAAGTTCAGAAAAATTCATATAAAGAATTTTTACAAATGAATGTTGATCCGGACAAACGAGAAGTAAAAGGTTTAGAAGCTGTATTTAGAGAAATATTTCCAATTACTGATTTTAATGAATCTTCAGTTCTTGAATATGTTAGTTATACATTAGAAAAACCTAAATATACACCAAGAGAGGCTTTAGACAGAAATACGACTTATGCTGCTCCTTTGAAAGTAAGAGTAAGACTTGTTAATTATGATACTGATGAGTCAACAGGAGAAAAGATAGTTGTTTCTGCTAAAGAATCTGATGTTTATTTATGCGATATCCCTTTAATGACTGAGAGGGCGACATTTGTAATAAATGGTGTTGAAAGGGTTATTGTAAATCAATTACATAGATCTCCAGGTATCTTTTTCGAAGATGCGACTGCAGATAAAAGTGTTGTTGAAAAACACTTATATAGTGCGAGAATAATTCCTTATAGAGGTTCATGGATAGATTTTGAATTTGATAATAAAGATGTGATGCATGTTAGAATTGATAAAAAGAGGAAAATATTAGTTACTACACTTCTCAAAGCTCTAGGATATACTGAAAAAGATATTTTATCTGAATTTTATGAAGTGGAAACTGTACATTTTGCTGATGATGGGATGTTTATAGATTTTGACCCTGATAAAATTTTGGGGAGAAGGTTTTCTCTGGACATAAAAGATGAGTATGGTGAAACAATCGTTAAAGCAAATCACAAGATTACTAAAGCTGCTAGAAGAAGGTTAGTTAATGCAGGTGTTAAATATATCCCTGTGACTATAGATGACATTGCTGAAACTTTTTTTGCTGAAGATGTGGTGACAGAAGATGGTGAAGTTATTGCCGAAGTTAACCAGAAAATAGATCAAGAAGTTATAGATAGGATTTTATCTGAAGGGATTAAAGAGATTAAAATCCTCTTTATAGACAAAAATAACTACGATTCTGTTATTAGAGATATTTTGGAAATTGATAAAACTTCTAACAGAGAAGAGGCTTTAATCGAAATATATAAAAAGATGAGACCAGGGGAGCCTGCTTCTTTAGAGACAGCTGAAGCTTTTTTTGAAAACTTATTTTTTAATCCTAAGAGATATGATTTATCGAAAGTTGGAAGATTAAAAATAAATAAAAGATTAGGGCTAAATGTTCCTTTAGAGCATACTATTTTAACGAAAGAAGATATCTTAGAAAGTGTCAAAACTTTAGATAAAATTAGAAGAGGGCTTGATACTGTAGATGACATTGACCATTTAGGTCATAGGCGTGTTAGAGCTGTTGGCGAACAGTTAGAAAACTTTATTAGAATTGGTTTAACTAGAATGGAGAAAACTGTTCGTGAGAGGATGAGTATTAGCGATGTAGAGGATATGACTCCTCAAGATTTATTAAATGCAAAGCCTCTTTCTGCCACAATTAAGGAGTTTTTTGGTAGTTATCAGCTTTCACAGTTTATGGATCAGACTAATCCATTAAGTGAAGTAACTCATAAAAGAAGATTGTCAGCGCTTGGTCCTGGAGGTTTAAATAGAGAAAGGGCTGGTTTTGAGGTTAGGGACGTACACACTTCTCATTATGGTAGGATATGTCCTATTGAAACACCTGAAGGTCCAAATATCGGTTTGATTACTTCACTTACCACTTATGCAAGGGTAAATGAATTTGGTTTTATTGAGACACCATACAGGAAAGTGGTTGATGGAAAAGTTACAGATGAAGTTGTATATCTTTCTGCTATAGAGGAAGAAGAGTATTATATTGCTCAGGCAAATGCGCCTTTAAATGAAGATGGTACATTTGTAAGAGATTATGTAGCTGCACGTTATAAAGGGGAATCTGTAACAGTTCCTCCAAGTTATATACAGTTTATGGATGTGGACCCAATGCAGATTGTTTCTGTGTCAAGTGCTCTAATCCCATTTTTAGAGCATGACGATGCTAACAGGGCATTGATGGGTTCTAACATGCAGCGTCAAGCTGTACCTTTGGTTAGGACTGATGCACCTATTGTTGGTACCGGTTTGGAGAGAAAGGTTGCTGTTGATTCTGGTGCAGTGATAGTAGCTAAAAATGGTGGCGTAGTGGAATATGTGGATGCTAGAAAGATAGTTATAAGATACGAAAAGAGCGGTCATGAATTTGGAATAGATACATATGATTTAATTAAGTATAGAAGATCTAATCAAGATACATGTATAAATTATAAACCAATTGTACAAAAAGGGCAAAAAGTAGAGAAAGGGCAAGTTATTGCTGATGGTCCTGCTACTGATAGAGGTGACTTAGCCTTAGGTAGAAATGTAGTTGTCGCTTTTATGCCTTGGATGGGTTACAACTACGAGGACTCTATTTTGATTAATGAAAAACTTGTGAAGGAAGATGCCTTTACATCTATACATGTTGAGATCTTTGAAGTTGAAGCTAGAGATACAAAATTAGGGCCTGAAGAGATTACAAGAGATATACCAAATGTAAGTGATGAGGCTTTAAAAGATCTTGATGATAGTGGTATTATTAGAATTGGCGCATATGTAAAAGAGGGAGATATTTTAGTAGGTAAAGTAACTCCTAAAGGTGAATCACAGGCTACTCCTGAAGAAAAACTGTTAAGAGCAATTTTTGGAGAAAAAGCGGGTGATGTTAAAGACGCTTCTTTGAGGGTACCTCCGGGGATAAGGGGCACAGTAATAGATGTTCAGGTTCTTACAAGACGTGGTGTTGAAAAGGATGAAAGAACAGAGCATATTGAAGCAGCTGAGTATGAACAGATTAAAAAAGACTATGAGAATGAAGTTGCAATAATTGAGCAAGGAAGAAAAAAGAAAATCATCAAATTGTTGACTGGTAGAAAGTTAATCGAAGATTTTATAGATGATAACATTACCATTAAAGAAGGGACTGTGCTAACAGAAGAATTATTGAATGATCTAGATTATGCAACTTTAAGTACATTACCAATAGAAAATAAAGCTGAATTTGATGAGAAGTTGTCTCAAATCAACCTTATCTATTTTGATAGAGTTAAAAGAGCAGAAGAAAAATTTAAAGATAGGAAGAAGAAAATAGAGAAAGGGGATGAGCTACCAGCTGGGGTTTTAAAGCAGGTTAGAGTATATGTTGCAATCAAAAGGAAATTGATGGTCGGTGATAAAATGGCTGGTAGACATGGAAATAAAGGTGTAATTTCAAGAATACTTCCTGAAGAGGATATGCCATATCTACCTGATGGTACACCTGTAGATATTGTATTAAACCCACTTGGTGTTCCATCCCGTATGAACGTTGGACAGATTTTAGAAACACATCTTGGTATAGCAGCTAAAGCTTTGGGACTTTATGTGGCTACACCTGTTTTTGATGGTGCTAAAGAGTCTGATATTAAAGAGATGCTTAAAAAGGCTGGCTTACAGGAAGATGGACAAACTGTACTTTATGATGGTAGGACTGGTGAGCCATTTGATCAGGAAGTAACTGTTGGTGTTATGTATATGCTCAAACTACATCACCTTGTGGAAACAAAGATACATGCAAGGTCTACTGGTCCATACTCATTAGTAACTCAGCAACCATTGGGTGGTAAAGCTCAGTTTGGTGGTCAGAGATTGGGTGAAATGGAAGTTTGGGCATTAGAAGGTTACGGTGCTGCATATCTGTTGCAAGAGATGCTTACTGTGAAATCTGATGATGTTGAAGGTAGGACAAAGGTATATGAAGCTATAGTAAATGGAAATTATTCCTTTAAAACTGGATTGCCTGAGTCATTTAATGTTTTAATAAAAGAGTTACAAGGTCTTGCTCTTGATGTAGAGCTAATCAAAAAGGAAGACCTTAAAGAGGAAGATAATTAATATATTTGGAGGGCTATGTGGCTGTTAAAAGAGTAAACCCATATGAGATGGAGAAAGGCCCAATAGATTTTGATGCTATCAGAGTTAGGATAGCATCACCAGAAAAAATTAGAAGTTGGTCTAATGGTGAGGTAACAAAACCTGAAACAATAAATTATAGAACTTTTAAGCCTGAAAGAGACGGGCTTTTCTGTGCTAAGATTTTTGGACCTGTTAAAGACTGGGAATGTTTATGTGGTAAATACAAAAGGATGAAGCATAGAGGGATTGTTTGTGAAAAATGTGGTGTTGAAGTTATTCAGTCTAAGGTCAGAAGAGAAAGAATGGGTCATATTGAGCTTGCTACACCTGTTGCTCATATATGGTTTTTCAAAGGGACCCCAAGTAGAATAGGTTCTATTTTAGACTTGAATATAAAAGACTTGGAAAGGGTATTGTATTTTGAATCATATATTGTAATTGACCCAAAAAATACTCCATTGAAAGAGAAAGAATTGCTTTCAGAGGAAAGGTATAGAAAGCTTGTGGATGAATATGGACCTAATTCTTTTGTTGCAAAGATGGGTGCTGAAGCGATTAAAGAATTGCTTAAAAAGGTTGACCTTGATTTACTGATAATGGAGTTGAAGAAAGAACTACAGGAAACAGGAAGCCAACAGAAAAAATTAAAGATAGCAAAGAGATTAAGAGTTATTGAAGGATTTAGAAAAAGTGGGAATAGACCAGAGTGGATGATATTGGATGTTATACCTGTTATTCCACCTGAACTTAGGCCACTTGTTCCTCTTGATGGTGGAAGATTTGCCACAAGTGATTTAAATGACCTTTATAGAAGAGTTATAAATAGAAATAACAGATTGAAAAAGTTGTTAGAGTTAAATGCTCCTGAGATTATTGTTAGAAATGAAAAAAGGATGTTGCAAGAAGCAGTTGATGCTCTTTTTGATAATGGCAGAAGAGGGAGAGTAATTAGAGGGTCTAATAAGAGACCATTAAAATCATTAAGTGAAGTGATAAAAGGGAAACAGGGAAGATTTAGGCAAAATCTGCTGGGTAAACGTGTAGATTATTCAGGTAGATCTGTTATTGTTGCTGGACCACATTTAAAAATGCATCAATGTGGTTTACCCAAGATTATGGCATTGGAGCTATTTAAACCATTTCTCTATTACAAACTAGAAAAAGAGAAAGGCTATGCTGCTACAATTAAACAAGCGAAAAAGATGGTTGAAGAACAAAGGCAGGAAGTATGGGACATTTTAGAAGAGGTAATTAGAGAGCATCCAGTTCTTTTAAACCGTGCTCCTACTCTTCATAGGCTTGGTATTCAGGCTTTTGAGCCAGTGCTTGTTGAAGGTAAAGCTATTCAATTGCATCCGCTTGTGTGTCCTGCATTTAATGCAGACTTTGATGGTGACCAGATGGCTGTTCACGTTCCTCTATCTATTGAGGCTCAAACTGAAGCAAGAACATTGATGTTATCATCATATAATATTTTATCTCCTGCTCATGGTAAGCCTTTGGCAGTTCCTACACAGGATATGGTTCTTGGTTGTTACTATATTACTCGTGGTATGAAAAATGCAAGGGGAGAAGGGAAAACATTTTCTTCAATAGATGAAGTGGTTAGAGCTTATGATAATGGATATTTAGATATCCATGCTGAAATAAAAGTGAGGATTGATGGAAAGCTTTATGAAACAACAACAGGTAGAGTTTTGTTTTATAATGAGTTACCAAAAGGTTTAGAGTTTGATGTAGTAAATAAAGTGCTTGATAAAAAAGAGCTAACTAAATTGGTTGATTACTGCTATAAGAAACTTGGCAACTACGATACAGTTAGATTTTTAGATACTCTTAAAGATCTAGGTTTTAAATTTGCTACAAAAGCAGGATTTTCTATTTGTATAGATGACCTCATAATCCCTCCAGAAAGGGAAACTTTAATCAAAGAAGCGATGGAAAAGGTTAAAGAGATTGAGGAGCATTATAGGGAAGGTGCTTTAACAGCTGGAGAAAGATATAACCAGATTATTGACGTTTGGTCTAATACCAACGATAAGGTAACAGAATATTTGATGAAAACTCTTGCAAATCAAGGTGGTGATAAATCAGCTAAAAATAAAAGGGATAAATTTTATAATCCTGTCTATGTGATGGCACATTCTGGAGCAAGAGGTTCTAAATCACAGATTAGCCAGCTTGCTGGGATGAGAGGTTTGATGGCTAAACCATCAGGTGAAATTATTGAGACTCCAATTACTGCAAGTTTTAGAGATGGTTTGACTGTTTTACAGTACTTTATTTCTACTCACGGTGCAAGGAAAGGTCTTGCCGACACAGCTTTGAAAACTGCTAATGCCGGTTATTTGACAAGAAGATTAGTAGATGTTTCTCAGGATGTTATTATTACTGATGAAGATTGTGGAACAATTAGAGGTATTGAAATCACAGCACTTATGGATGGATCTGAAGTTGTTGAATCATTAGGTGAAAGGATTTATGGTAGATATACATTAGAAGATATCTATGATCCTGTTACTGATGAGCTTTTAGTTGAAGCAAATCAACTGATTACTGAAGAAGTGGTAGAGAAGATTGAAAAAGCAGGTATAGATAGAGTAAAAGTTCGCTCTGTTTTAACTTGTGAAATGGAATTTGGGGTATGTAAAAAGTGTTATGGTTTAGATTTAGCAACTAGAAGAGAAGTAGAAATAGGGGAAGCTGTGGGTATTATTGCTGCTCAATCGATTGGTGAGCCAGGAACACAGCTTACAATGAGAACATTCCACATTGGTGGTGCTGCATCTACATCTGCAGAGCAGTCTACTTTAAATGCTAAATTTGGTGGTAAGATTAAGTTTGAAAATATGCGATATGTAAAAGATAGAAACGGTTTTAATGTAGTATTAAATAGAAATGGTATACTTCATATAATTGACAAAGATGGCAGATCAATTGAGAAATACAATATCGCTTATGGTACAAGATTGTTGGTAAACGAAGGTGATGAGGTAAAGCAGGGAACACTTTTAGCAGAATGGGATCCTTTTGCTGCAGTCATTATGACAGAATATCAAGGTAGGGTTGCTTTTGGAGATATTATTGAAGGTGAGACTTTAAAAGAGGATATTGACCCTATTACAGGTTTATCTCAAAAGGTTGTTATTGCAAATACAAAAGAGAAAAGGCAGCCAAGGATTTCTATCAAAAACAGTGAGAATAAAACTATTCAAAGATATATACTGCCAGTTGGTGCTATGATTATGGTTGAAGAGGGTGAAGAAGTATTCCCTGGTGATATCATTGCCAAAATACCAAAGGAAACACAGAAGACAAAAGATATTACTGTAGGTTTGCCTCGTGTTGCTGAACTTTTTGAAGCTAGAAAACCAAAAGATCCAGCAGTTATTGCAGAAATAGATGGTGTGGTAAAAATAGAAAGTGGTGTAAGGGGAACAAGAAAGATTATCATTGAGAACGAAGAAACAGGAGATAAGAAAGTCTATAATGTTTCTATTCAGCGTTATATAAATGTTAGAGATGGTGATAGAGTTAAAGCGGGAGAAGCTTTAGTCGATGGATTGATAAATCCACATGACATTCTTGCAGTTTTAGGTGAAGAGGCTTTACAGAAATATTTGGTAAATGAAATTCAAGAGGTTTATAAAAAGCAGGGTGTTAATATTAATGATAAACATATAGAAATCATTGTTAGACAGATGATGAGAAAGGTTATTATCGAAGATCCAGGTGATTCAGATTATATGCCAAATGAAGAGGTTTACAAACACGAGTTCAAAAAGGTTCAAGAAGAGTTGCTTGCTCAAGGTTTGAGACCACCACAAGGTAGACCTATTTTGCAAGGTATAACTAAGGCAGCGCTAAATACAGAAAGCTTTATCTCAGCAGCTAGTTTCCAGGAAACTACTAAAGTGTTAACTGACGCTGCTTCAAATGGAAAAATAGATTACTTAAGAGGCCTAAAAGAAAACGTAATAATGGGTAAGCTAATACCTGCTGGTACAGGGGTGAAACATTTACGTGGTAAGAAATATAAATTTAAAAAAGCAATGTAAAATAAAATTCTTGACAACAAAAAAAAGGGTTGTTAATATCTAACGCTCATTTTATGGGGTTAGGAATATATTTATGTTTAAGATAAATTGGAGGTGTTAAGTGCCAACTCTAAATCAGTTAGTTAGGAAAGGGAGAAAGAAGGTTGTAAAGAAAACAAAATCTCCGGCATTACAAGGTAATCCACAGAAAAGAGGTGTGTGTGTAAGGGTTTATACAACAACACCTAAGAAACCAAACTCAGCTTTGAGAAAGGTTGCAAGGGTAAGGTTGACTAACGGAGTGGAAGTGACTGCATATATACCAGGTATCGGTCACAATCTTCAGGAACACTCTGTTGTCTTAATTAGAGGTGGAAGGGTAAAAGACCTTCCTGGTATTAGGTATAAGATTATTAGAGGCGCGTTGGATGCTTCTGGTGTTGCTGACAGAAAGCAAAGTAGATCTAAATATGGCGCAAAAAGACCTAAGTAAAATAATGTGAGAAGGGTGTAGATATGGCAAGAAGAAGAGTTGCTAAAAAGAGAGAAGTGTTACCTGATCCAGTTTATAATGAAGTTTTGGTGACTAAGTTTATCAATAATCTTATGTATGATGGTAAAAAAACATTAGCAGAAAAGATATTTTATAGTGCTATGGATCTTATAAAAGAGCGTAAAGGTGAAGAAGGTATTGAGGTTTTTAAGAAAGCAGTTGAAAATGTTAAGCCGATTTTAGAGGTAAAATCAAGAAGAGTAGGTGGTGCTACATATCAAGTGCCAATAGAAGTAAGACCTGATAGGCAAGAATCTTTAGCCATTAAATGGATAATTAGGGCCGCAAGAGAGAGGAGAGAAAGAACAATGGTGGAAAGATTGGCTAATGAGTTAATAGATGCTTATGAAAATAAAGGTGCTGCAATCAAGAAAAGAGAAGATACTCACAGAATGGCAGAGGCAAATAAAGCGTTTGCTCATTTTAGGTGGTAATTAGGAGGAAATAAGGTGGCAAGGAAATATCCTTTAGAGAAACAGAGAAATATAGGAATTATGGCCCACATTGATGCGGGTAAAACTACTACTACGGAAAGAATACTTTACTATACAGGTGTAAATTACAAGATTGGTGAAGTCCATGAAGGTACTGCTACAATGGACTGGATGGAGCAGGAGAAGGAAAGAGGTATAACTATTACTTCAGCTACTACACAATGTTTTTGGAATGGTTACAGAATTAATATAATTGATACTCCAGGGCACGTGGACTTTACTATAGAGGTTGAAAGATCCTTGAAAGTTTTGGATGGAGCAGTTGCAGTATTTTGTGCTGTTGGTGGTGTTGAGCCTCAATCCGAAACTGTTTGGAGACAGGCTGACAAATATAGAGTGCCAAGGATAGCTTTCGTTAATAAAATGGATAGAGTTGGCGCTGATTTCTTTAATGTTATGCAAATGATGGTTGATAGGTTAGGTGCAAGACCTGTTGCACTTCAGTTGCCTATTGGTGCAGAGGATTCTTTTGTTGGAGTTATTGATCTTGTGAAAATGAAAGCTATTGTTTGGACTGGTGATGAGCTTGGTGCGAAATATGATATTGTTGATATACCTGAAGAGTATGTTGATCAGGCAAACGAATATAGAGAAAAGTTAGTAGAAACAGTTTGTGAAGTAGATGAAGAGTTGATGGAGAAGTATTTTGAAGGGGAAGAAATTACAGAGCAAGAGTTAGTAAATGCTATCAGAAAAGGTACTATAAATATCGATTTTACTCCTGTGTTATGTGGTTCTGCTTTTAAAAACAAAGGAGTTCAACCTTTACTGGATGCAGTGGTGGCATATTTACCTTCACCATTGGATATACCACCAATTAAGGGTGTAAATCCAAAAACAGGTGAAGAGGTTGTTCGTCATACATCTGATGATGAACCTTTTGCTGCATTAGCATTTAAAATTTTGACTGACCCATATATGGGGCAACTTACCTATTTTAGGGTTTATTCTGGGCATCTTGAGTCTGGAAGTTATGTGTTGAATGCAACTAAAGATAAGAAAGAGCGCGTGGGTAGATTATTGAAAATGCACGCTAACAAACGTGAAGAGATTAAAGAGATTTATGCTGGTGATATTTGTGCAACAGTAGGTCTTAAATATACAACAACAGGTGATACTTTATGTGATGAAAATAACCCTGTTGTGTTAGAGTCAATAGAGTTCCCTGATCCGGTTATTTCTTTGGCTATTGAGCCAAAAACAAAAGCAGATCAGGATAAGCTATCAAATGCTTTAAATAAACTTGCGATGGAAGACCCATCTTTCAAAGTGACAGTAGATGAAGAAACTGGTCAAACAATTATTGCTGGTATGGGTGAATTACATCTTGAGATTATTGTTGATAGGTTAAAGAGAGAGTTTAAAGTTGATGCTAATATTGGTAAACCACAGGTTGCTTTTAGAGAAACTATTAGAAAGCCTGTTAAAATTGAAGGTAAATATATCAAACAGACTGGCGGTCGTGGTCAATATGGTCATGTATGGCTTGAAATTGAGCCAATGGAACCAGGTAGTGGTTTTGAGTTTGTAAATAAAATAGTTGGTGGTGCGATTCCAAAAGAGTATATCCCAGCTGTAGAAAAAGGTGTAATTGAAGCTATGGAAACTGGGGTAGTTGCAGGATATCCAGTTGTTGATGTTAGGGTTACTTTATTTGATGGTTCTTATCACGAAGTAGATTCATCAGAAATGGCTTTTAAAATAGCCGCGTCTATGGCATTTAAAGATGGTGCAAAAAAGGCTGATCCAGTTATTCTTGAGCCAATTATGAAAGTGGAAGTTGTGGTTCCTGATGAATATACAGGTGATGTTATGGGTGACCTTAATTCAAGAAGGGGTCGTGTAGAAGGTATGGAAATGAGAGGTAATGCTCAAGTTATTAGATGTTTTGTGCCTCTTAAAGAGATGTTTGGGTATGCTACTGTTTTAAGATCTCTTACTCAAGGAAGAGGTACTTATACAATGATATTTGATCATTATGAAGAAGTTCCAAATAATATTGCGGAAGAAATAATTAAGTCTAGGACATAGAAAAATAGGAGGAAAATATGGCAAAGGCGAAGTTCGAGAGGAAGAAACCTCACGTAAACGTAGGTACAATAGGTCACGTAGACCATGGTAAGACAACCTTGACAGCAGCAATAACAAGGGTGTTGGCAACAAAAGGATTTGCAGAGTTTACAGATTACGATAATATCGACAAGGCTCCTGAAGAGAGGGAGAGAGGAATTACTATAGCAACAGCTCACGTAGAGTATGAGAGTGAGACAAGACATTATGCACACGTAGACTGTCCAGGTCACGCAGACTATGTAAAGAACATGATTACAGGTGCTGCACAGATGGATGGAGCTATCTTGGTGGTTAGTGCAGCAGATGGTCCAATGCCACAGACAAGAGAGCATATACTTTTGGCAAGACAGGTAGGTGTACCATATATTGTAGTATTTATGAACAAAGTAGATATGGTAGATGATGAAGAATTACTTGAGTTGGTAGAGCTTGAGGTAAGAGATCTTCTTAGTACATATGAATTTCCAGGAGATGAAGTACCAGTAATTAAGGGTAGTGCATTGAAGGCATTGGAGAATCCAGAGGATGAGAAATGGACAAAGCCGATATGGGATTTAATAGCAGCAATGGATGAATATATACCATTGCCAGAGAGAGATATAGATAAGCCATTCTTAATGCCAATAGAGGACGTATTTAGTATATCAGGTAGAGGAACAGTAGTAACAGGTAGAGTTGAGAGAGGGAAGGTAAAAGTAGGTGATGAAGTAGAGATAGTTGGTTTGAGAGAGACTCAAAAGACAGTAGTTACTGGTGTAGAGATGTTCCGTAAGATATTGGATGAGGGTGTAGCAGGAGATAATATAGGGGTATTATTGAGAGGTATTAAGAAGGACGAAGTTGAGCGTGGACAGGTATTGGCAGAGCCAGGTAGTATAACACCACACAGGAAGTTTAAGTGTGAGGCATATATATTGACTAAGGAAGAAGGTGGAAGACATACTCCATTTTTCAGTGGATATAGGCCACAGTTTTACTTTAGGACAACAGACGTTACCGGAGTGATTACATTACCAGAGGGAGTAGAGATGGTAATGCCAGGTGACAACATCAGCTGTGAAGTGGAATTGATCCAGCCGATAGCGATGGAGCAAGGGTTGAGATTTGCGATTAGAGAAGGTGGTAGGACAGTAGGTGCTGGTGTTGTAACGGAAATTATTGAATAGAGGTTAATGGAATGGAAAATCAAAAGATCCGTATAAAATTAAAATCCTTTGATAGCAGGATCATTGATAAGGCAGTTAAAGATATAGTGAATACAGCAAAAAGGACCGGCGCTAGGGTTGTCGGTCCTGTTCCTTTGCCAACAAGGAAGGAGATTTTTACAGTAATCAGATCTCCTCATGTTAATAAAAAATCAAGAGAGCAGTTTGAGTTAAGAACTCATAAGAGGCTTATTGATATTTACGAATACAATCCACAAACTATAGATGCATTGATGAAGTTAGAGTTATCTGCAGGTGTGGATGTAGAAATAAAATTATAATAAAAGGTAGGGCAGGTTATGTTGAGCGGATTGTTAGGTAAAAAAATTGGGATGACTCAGGTTTTTACATCTGAGGGATTAGTTATTCCAGTTACTGTTTTACAAGTAGGTCCTTGCGTTGTAGTACAAAAGAAAGTTAAAGAGAAAGATGGTTACAATGCCCTGCAAATAGGTTTTGAAAAAGTTACAAAATTAAAAAAAGTAAACAAACCAATGCTTGGTCATTTCAAAAAGCATAATGTTGAGCCATTAAAATATTTAAAAGAAGTTAAAGTTGATAACCCCGATGAATTTAATGAAGGTCAAGAGATCACTGTAGAAATATTTAATGAAGGTGATTTCGTTGATGTGCAGGGAATCTCTAAAGGTAAGGGGTTCCAAGGGGTTATGAAGAGACATGGTTTTGCTGGAGGTCCAGCATCACACGGTTCTAATTTTCACAGAGCACCAGGTTCTGTAGGGATGTGTGAATTCCCAGGTGAAACTCCAAAAGGGAGAAAGATGCCTGGTAGAATGGGTGGCGAAAAGGTTACCGTGATGGGATTGGAAGTAGTGAAAGTTATCCCTGATAAGAATTTGGTTTTAGTTAAAGGTGCTGTACCAGGTCATAATAATAGCCTGGTATATGTTAGAAAAGCTGTAAAAGTTAGGAAGAGAGCGTAAGAGGTTGCTATGGCTGTGATAGAGGTATTAAATCAAGAAAATAAAAAAGTTAAAGAAGTAAACTTAGATGATTCTATAATTAGCTATCCTGTAAAGCCTTGGCTAATGCATGAAGTAGTTGTTATGCAGTTAGCATGTAGAAGAGCTGGTACTCATTCTACTAAAACAAGAGGCGAAGTTAGAGGTGGTGGTAGAAAACCATGGAGACAAAAGGGTACTGGTAGAGCAAGGGCTGGTTCAATTAGATCACCATTGTGGGTTGGTGGTGGAACAATTTTTGGGCCAAAACCTAGAGATTATTCATATAAGATGCCTAAAAAGAAAGTAAAAAATGCTCTTAAATCAGCTTTAAGGGCTAAATTAGAAGATAATGCATTAAAGATTATCGAAAGCTTAAATGTAGAAAACGGCAAGACAAAGGAGGCCGTAGCTATATTAAAAAATTTTGGTGCAAACAGAAAAGTATTGGTTGTTTACAATGAATTGGATGAAAAGGTTATCAGGGCATTTAGAAATATTCCATATGTAAAGTTATTAAATGTTAAAGGGCTTAATGTTTATGATTTAATCAACGCAAGGACAATATTGATGTTAGAAGATTGCCTTCCAAGGATTACGGAGGTATTAGCAAATGCTTAGTATTTATGATGTTATAAAAAAACCATTGGTTACAGAAAAAGCAATAACATTAAAAGAAAATTACAATCAAGTTGTATTTGCTGTAGATAAAAGGGCAAACAAATATCAAGTGAAAGAAGCTGTTGAGAAACTCTTTGATGTGAAAGTTAAAGATGTAAGATGTATGAACTATAAGGGCAAGAAGAAGAGATTTGGACTGATTATGGGTCAAAGGAAAGACTGGAAAAAAGCAATTGTAGTCTTAGACAAAGATCAAAAATTAGAGTTTGTGTAAGAGAGGCTGATAATGGGTATTAAGACATATAAACCAACTTCACCTGGTTTGAGGTTTAGAACTGGTTCAGATTTTAGTGAAATAACTAAAACTGAACCTGAGAAATCATTGGTTGTACCATTAAAGAAAAAATCAGGTAGAAATAATTACGGAAGAATTACTGTAAGACATAAAGGTGGTGGTCACAAAAGACTTTATAGAATAATAGATTTTAAAAGGGATAAAGATGGTATCCCAGCTACTGTTAAATCTATAGAATATGACCCAAACAGAAGTGCAAGAATCGCACTGTTAGCTTATGCTGATGGAGAAAAAAGGTATATTATAGCTCCAATCGGTTTGAAAGTTGGAGATAGTGTTCTGAGTGGTCAGGGAGCTGATATTAAACCAGGGAATGCATTGAAGCTTAAAGATATCCCCGTGGGTACTGTAATACATAATATAGAAATGAGACCTGGAAAAGGTGGTCAGCTTGCAAGGTCAGCAGGAACTTATGCACAGTTACTTTCAAAAGAGGGTAAATACTGCCACGTTAGATTACCATCTGGTGAGATTAGATTAATCTTGGCAGAGTGCAAGGCCACTGTTGGTCAAGTATCAAATCCTGATCATGAAAATATTAAGATTGGAAAAGCTGGTAGAAGCAGATGGCTCGGTATCAGACCTACAGTAAGAGGTACTGCGATGAACCCAATTGACCATCCACATGGTGGTGGTGAAGGTAGATCTAAAGGTGGTAGACATCCAGTTACTCCTTGGGGTAAACCAACTAAAGGTTATAAAACACGTAAGAAAAATAAACCTTCGGATAAATATATTATATCCAGGCGTAAATAAAGGAGGAAAGTGTGCCTAGGTCATCAAAAAAAGGACCATTTGTAGATGAACACCTTTTAAAAAAGGTTTTAAAAGCTAAAGAAACTGGTGATAAAAAAGTAATAAAAACATGGTCGAGAAGAAGCACAATTATACCAGAAATGGTAGGTTTGACTTTTGCAGTTCATAATGGAAGGAAGTTTGTACCTGTGTATGTGACTGAAAACATGGTTGGGCATAAATTAGGTGAGTTTTCCTTTACTAGAACATTTAAAGGTCACAAAAAAGATGATAAAAAAGTTAAAGGTAGATAGAGAGGATTCCTATGGTTGCTAAAGCAGTAGGGAAATATTTTAGAGTGTCCCCGAGAAAGGCAAGACCTGTTGCTGATCTTGTAAGGGGGAAAAATGTTGAAGAAGCTATGGCTATTTTGAAATTTACAAATAAAAAAGCAGCAGGTATGATTGCAAAAGTATTAAAATCAGCTATGGCAAATGCTGAAGAGAATCATGGTGTTAAAGATGTATCCAAATTGTATATAAAAGAGATCAGGATTGATGGCGGTCCAACATGGAAAAGGTATATGCCACGAGCATATGGTAGAGCTACGTTAATAAGAAAAAGGACCAGCCATATTACAATTGTTCTGGCTGAATAGGTGGAGGTGAATAGTGGGTCAGAAGGTTCATCCAATAGGTTTTAGACTGGGGATAAATAAAGATTGGAAATCGGTATGGTTTTTTGGAAAAAAAGAATACCGTGAAAAGTTAATGGAAGACCTAAAGATTAGGGATTTTCTTAAAAAGCGTTTGAAGCAGGCTGGTCTATCCAATATACAAATAGAAAGAATGGGCTCTAAAGTAAGAATTATATTGAATACCAGTAGACCTGGAATTGTTATTGGTAAAAAGGGTGCTGAGATAGAAAACTTAAAAAAAGAGCTCAGAAAATTAACCGATAATGATGTTATAATTGTGATTCGTGAAGTTAAAAAGCCTGAAATAGATGCTCAGTTAGTTGCAGAGAATGTAGCTATGCAGATTGAAAGACGTGTAGCTTTTAGAAGAGCTATGAAAAAGGCGGTTCTTCAAGCTCTTAAAGGTGGTGCTCAAGGTATAAAAATTGCTTGTTCAGGTAGACTTGCTGGTGCTGAAATGGCAAGAACTGAATGGTATATTAAAGGTAGAGTGCCATTACAAACTTTAAGAGCTGATATAGATTATGGGTTTGCAGAAGCACAAACAACTTATGGTATTATTGGTGTTAAAGTGTGGATATTTAAAGGTGAAATTGTTGAAAATAAAGATAAAATAGCTGCAGGAGTAGATAGCGATGTTAATGCCTAAAAGATTAAAATATAGAAAAGTATTTAAAGGCAGAATAAAAGGTAAAGCTACAAAAGGGAATAAGATAGAGTTTGGCGAATATGGTCTACAGTCCATGTCAAAAGGGAAAATTACTAGTAGACAGATAGAAGCAGCGAGGATTGCAATCACCAGGTATGTAAAAAGAGGAGGGAAGGTAATAATCAGGATATTCCCTCATAAACCTGTAACCAAAAAACCTGCAGAAACAAGGATGGGGAAAGGTAAAGGTGCTGTTGAATATTATGTAGCTCCAGTTAAAGAAGGGACAATGTTATATGAAATCTCTGGTGTAACTGAAGCTCAGGCTCGTGAAGCTTTCAGACTCGCTTCTCATAAATTACCTGTTAAATGTAAGTTTGTTAAGAAATCTGACTTTGAGAAGGAGGGTGAGTAATGAAGGCTTCTGAATTAAGAAAATTGAGTATAGATGAACTTAAAAAGAAAGAGCTTGAGCTTAAAGAGAATCTTTTTAGATTGAGATTTAAATTAGCTACTGGTGATTTGGAGAATACTGCTCAGATTAGAGAAACGAGAAAAGATATTGCAAGAATAAAAACTATTTTAAGAGAATATGAGTTAGAGGGGCAAAATGGAAAGTAAACTTAGGAGAAAAGTAAGAAGGGGTGTTGTTGTTAGTGATGCAATGGATAAGTCTGTAGTTGTAAAGGTAGAAACATTAAAATTGCACCCCAAATATCACAAGTTTATTAAACGTAGTAAAAAGTTTATGGCTCATGATGAAAATAATGAATGTAGAGCTGGTGATGTTGTTGAGATTATCGAAACTAGGCCACTTAGTAAAAGAAAAAGGTGGCGTGTTAGTAGGATAATTGAAAGACCTGCAAGTTTAAATGATTAGGGAGTAGCATATGATACAGATGCAGACAAGATTAAAAGTTGCTGATAATTCAGGTGCAAAAGAGATTATGTGTATAAAAGTTTTGGGTGGTAGTAAGAAAAAATATGCTTCACTTGGTGATGTTATTGTTGCCAGTGTAAAATCTACTATACCTGATAGTAATATTAAAAAAGGTTCTGTGGTAAAAGCAGTCGTTGTTAGAACAACAAAAGAAAGAAGACGCCCAGATGGTACATATATAAAATTTGATGAAAATGCTGCAGTTCTTTTAAATAAAAACTTAGAGCCAATAGGCACTAGGGTTTTTGGACCTGTAGCAAGGGAGCTTAGGGCTAAAGGCTTCCTTAAAATTGTATCAATGGCACCTGAAGTTCTCTAGGAGGAAATTAGATGGCTGTTAAGTATAAATTGAAAAAAGATGATGAAGTTGTTGTTATAACAGGTAAAGATAAAGGGAAAAAAGGTAAGATACTTCGTGTGGATAGAAAAAAAGGGAAAGTGATTGTTGAAAATGTTCATGTGGTTAAAAGACACATGAAACCAAACCCTTTAAACCCTGATGGTGGTATAATTGAAAAAGAGATGCCTATAGATATTTCAAATGTTATGTTTTACTGTAAAAAGTGTGATAAAGGCGTGAGATTAGGTTATAAAATACTAGATGATGGGAAAAAACAAAGATTTTGCAAAAGTTGTGGCGAAGTAGTAGATAAAGATTAATGGAGTGGTGAAATGAGTGTTTTGTTAGAAAAGTATAAAAAAGAAGTTGTCCCATATCTCATGGAGAAGTTTGGATATAAAAATATAATGGAAGTTCCTAAGGTAGAAAAAGTTGTATTAAATATGGGTGTAGGTGAAGCTATTAGTAACCCTAAGATTTTAGAGAATGCTGTTAATGATATGATGCTTATAGCTGGTCAAAAACCAGTAATTACAAGAGCAAGGAAGTCAATAGCTGGTTTTAAATTAAGAGAAGGGATGCCCATAGGATGTAAGGTTACTTTAAGGGGTGTAAGAGCGTATGAGTTTCTTTATAGATTATTTAATATTGCTCTTGCCAGAGTGAGAGACTTTAGAGGGGTTAATCCTAACTCTTTTGATGGTAGAGGCAACTATGCTATGGGTATAAAAGAGCAAATTGTTTTTCCTGAGATAGATTATGACAAAATAGATAAAATTCGCGGATTTGATGTTATTATTACAACAACAGCGAAAACTGATGAAGAGGCTAGAGAGCTCTTAAGAGCTTTAGGTATGCCATTTGCAGAATAATCAGGAGGATGGATAGTGGCTACAAAAGCAAAATATAACAGTGCGTTTAAAAAGAAAAAATTTAAAGTAAGAGAATATAACAGATGTCCTATTTGTGGAAGGCCAAGAGCATTTATTAGAAGATTTAATATGTGTAGAATTTGCTTTAGAAAGCTTGCATCTGAGGGTTTAATCCCTGGTGTAAAAAAAGCAAGTTGGTAACACATAGGATATCGATTACAAAAGGAGAGAACTATGGTAATGACTGATCCTATTTCTGATATGTTGACAAGAATCAGAAATGCGACAATGGTAAAAAAAGAAGAAGTTTCAATCCCTTATTCAAAACTAAAAGAATCAATCATTAATATTCTTAAAGAAGAAGGGTATATTAAGAATTATAGGGTATTAAACGAAGGAACTAAGAAAAATATTTTAATTTTTCTTAAATATGATGCTACAGGTGAGTCTGTTATAAGAGGATTGAAAAGGGTTAGTACTCCAGGTAGAAGAGTATATGTTAAATCGAAAAATTTAAAGCCTGTTTTAGGTGGTTTAGGAACAGGTATAGTTTCAACTTCCCAAGGTATCAAAACTGTAAAACAGTGCATTAAAGAAAAAATTGGCGGCGAATATATTTGCCAAGTATGGTAGGAGAGGGAAATGTCAAGGATAGGTAAGAAACCGATAAATATACCTAATGGTGTAAAAGTAACACTTGAAAACAATAAAATAATAGTTGAAGGACCTAAAGGGAAGTTAGAGCGCGAGTTACACCCGAATATAAGTGTTGAAGTTACAGATAATGAAATTTTAGTAAAGAGACATGATGATTCTAAAACCTCAAGATCTTTTCATGGACTATATAGAAGTTTGATAAATAATATGGTAGAGGGTGTGTCTAAAGGTTTTGAAAAAAGACTCGAAATAGTTGGTGTAGGTTACAGAGCAGCATTAAAGGGTAAATCGTTAGATTTATCATTGGGCTTTTCACACCCTGTAGTTATTGATCCACCAGAAGGGATTGAATTTGTTGTTGAAAACCCTCAGAAGATTGTTGTTAAAGGTATTGATAAGCAATTGGTAGGACAAGTTGCTGCAAATATAAGAAAAATTAGAAAGCCGGAGCCATATAAAGGTAAAGGGATTAGATACGAGGGTGAATATATTCTTAGAAAAGCTGGAAAATCAGCTAAATAAGGGGTGCTAAGGTGGCAAAATTAAGTAGGAATGAAGCAAGAATTAAAAGACATAGAAGAATTAGAAAAAAAGTTTTTGGTACACCTGAAAGACCAAGATTGTGTGTATTCAAAAGTAATAGATATATTTATGTTCAAGTGATTGATGATACAAATGGAAATACATTAGTTGCTGCAAGTTCATTAGAACCTGAACTTAAAGCAAAATTTTCTGGTAGATTAAATCTTGAATCAGCTAAAGAAGTTGGTAAATTAGTTGCTGAAAGAGCATTAGCTAAAGGTATTAAATCTGTTGTTTTTGATAGGGGTGGGTATATCTATCATGGTAGAGTTAAAGCTTTAGCTGATGCAGCTAGAGAAGCAGGTCTTGAATTTTAATAGGAGGATATACTGGCCATGAGTGAAAAACAGTTAGTAGATAAAGTTGTTCATATAGGTAGGGTAACAAAGGTTGTAAAAGGTGGTAGGATTTTTAGATTTACAGCCACAGTGATTGTTGGTGATTATAATGGAAAAGTAGGTATCGGCCATGCAAAGGCGAGAGAAGTACCTGATGCTATTAGAAAGGCGTTAGAAGCAGCGAAAAAGAATATTGTAGAAGTACCTGTTGTTAAAGGGACAATTCCTCATGAGGTTATTGGTAAATTCGGTGCTTCAGAAATTATAATGAAGCCTGCTGCACCTGGTACCGGTATAATTGCTGGTGGTGTTACTCGTGCTCTTTTTGAGTTAGCTGGTGTGCAAAACATCTTGGCTAAGTCAATTAGGAGTAGGAATCCTCTTAATATGCTTTATGCTGTAATGGATGGTTTTAAGAAGATGAGAACATTGGAAGAGATTGCTCAATTAAGAGGAAAATCAATTAAAGAAATTATTGGCTAAGGGGTGTTTAAATGGAATTACATGATTTGAGACCAGCAAAGGGTTCAAAAAAAGCTAAAAAGAGAGTTGGACGCGGTACAGGTAGCGGTTTGGGTACTACCGCAGGTAAAGGTACAAAAGGTCAAAAAGCAAGATCTGGTGGTGGTGTTAGGCCAGGTTTTGAAGGTGGTCAAATGCCACTTTATAGAAGATTGCCAAAAAGAGGATTTTCAAATAAAAAATTTGCAACAGTTTATGAAATTGTGAACTTAAACCAATTAGAAATGAAATACAGTGATGGAGAAATAGTAAATATAGAGACATTAAAGGAAAAAAGCTTAATTAAAGGTAATAAAGATGGTGTAAAAGTTTTGGGCAATGGTGAGTTAACAAAAAAATTAATTATTGATGTTGATAAAATATCTGGTTCAGCTGCTGAGAAGGTAAAGAAGGTTGGTGGTGAAATAAAAGGCGCGGAGTAATTTAATGAAAAAGATAGAAGAGATATTTTCTATTCCTGATCTTCGAAAAAGGGTATTATTTACCCTTTTTTTATTGATAGTTTACAGAATAGGTACACATATTCCAACTCCAGGCATAAATGCTGATGCTCTTGCTCAATTTTTTGCAAGACAATCAGGTACATTGCTTGGTTTCTTTGATATGTTTACTGGGGGAGCATTAAAAAGGTTAACTGTTTTTGGCTTGGGTATTATGCCCTATATTTCAGCTGCAATTATATTGGAGCTGTTGACTGTAGTGTCACCAGTTTTAGCAGAATTAAAAAAACAGGGAGCACAGGGTAGAGAAAAAATTACCAAATATACAAGATATGGAACTGTATTAATAAGTGCTATACAAGGGCTTGGGATTGCGATTGGTTTAGAAGCAATGACATCTCCAAATGGAAGTAGCGTTGTATTGTTCCCTGGCTGGGGCTTTAGATTAACCACAATGATTACTCTTACAACTGGTACTGTATTTTTGATGTGGTTAGGTGAAAAAATTACTGAAAAAGGGATTGGTAATGGAATATCTCTGATTATATTTGCGGGAATACTTGCAAGATTTCCAGCTGCTGTGATAAATACTATTAGATTGCTACAAACTGGAGAATTGCAGCTAATCACATTAATAATAGTATTAGCAATAATAGTAGTTGTTACTGCTGCTGTTATATTTATGGAGATATCATATAGAAGAATACCTATTCAGTATGTTAGACGTGGTACATATGCAGGGATGAAGAGTAACGTTGCTAATTCTTATTTACCGATTAGATTGAACCCTGCTGGTGTTATTCCAATAATTTTTGCAGCATCCATTGTTGCTTTTCCAAGTACATTATCCACATTTGCAAATAATCCAATTATTGCAAAAATTGGTTATTATTTTTCACCGAGTTCATTTACTTATTATATAATCTATGTAGCCTTGATTGTGTTCTTCACATATTTTTATACATCAATTATTTTTAATCC
This sequence comes from Deferribacter desulfuricans SSM1, assembly GCF_000010985.1. Lineage (NCBI taxonomy): Bacteria > Pseudomonadati > Deferribacterota > Deferribacteres > Deferribacterales > Deferribacteraceae > Deferribacter > Deferribacter desulfuricans. Next base: position 1,775,864 of record NC_013939.1, on the reverse strand, counting down.
TGACGATATAGCAGACAATATTGAAAAAAGTCATGGAGTAATCCCAGGGAAAAGGCCTGGCAAACCCACTGCAGAATTTATAGATTATGTGTTATCTAGATTGACATTTGTTGGTGCTCTATATTTAGCAGTAGTTGCAATTTTACCTCAAATTATTATTAGGCAGTTTAATATGCCATTTTATTTTGGCGGCACCAGCTTGCTTATTGTAATTGGTGTTGGTTTAGATGTTATGCAAAAAATAGAATCACATTTAATATCTCACAATTACGATGGTTTTATAAAAAGTGGTAAAATCAAAGGGAGAGGATATGTATGATAAATATAGTTTTTTTAGGCCCTCCAGGTGCTGGTAAAGGTACACAATCAGCAAAATTAGTAGAGGACTTTAACATAGTTCAGATATCTACTGGGGATATTTTGAGAAATGCTGTAAAAACTGGTAGCGAACTTGGTAAATTAGCCAAGAAGTATATGGACGAAGGTAAATTAGTACCAGATGACGTAATAATTGGGATAGTAAAAGCAAGACTACAGCAAGATGATTGTAAAAATGGGTTTATCTTGGATGGTTTCCCAAGAACAATTCCTCAAGCAGAAGCTTTGGATGAGATGCTTAAAAATGATTTAAATATAGAATTAACTCATATAATTTCGCTTAATGTGCCCGATGAACTGATTTTAGAAAGACTTACAGGTAGAAGAAGTTGTCCTCAGTGTGGTGCAGCATACCACATAAAGTACAATCCTCCAAAAGAGGATAATAAGTGTGATTTATGTGGAGCAGATTTGATACAAAGAGATGATGATAAAGAGGAAACAATAAATAAAAGATTAAAAGTATATCACGAGCAAACTGAACAACTTAAAGAATATTATAGCAAAACTAATAAATTTTATGAAATAGATGGTACTCTTAACCCTGATGAAGTTTATAGAAAGATTAAAGAGTTATTGCAATAATGATTATTTTAAAAACAAAATCGGAGATTGATAAAATAAGAAATGCGTGTCAGATTGTAAAAGAAGTGTTGGAAAAGTTAGAATTATATATTAAACCTGGTATCGCAACAAAAGATATTGACAAATTTGCAGAAGATATTATAAATAAACGCTCTGCGATACCTTCGTTTAAAAATTATAGAGGGTATCCTGCAGCCACATGCGTGTCAGTTAATGAAGTTGTGGTACACGGTATACCTTCTGATTATGTTCTTAAGGAAGGTGATATAGTAAGTGTGGATGTAGGTGCATATAAAGATGGATATCATGGTGATGCTGCCAGGACATATATGATTGGTAATGTAACTGATAAAGCAGAGAAATTGGTGAGAGTGACAAAGGAATCATTTTTTAAAGGCATAGAGAAAGCGGTTGTTGGTAATAGATTACAAGATATTTCTCATGAAATTCAAAAATATGTTGAAGATAACGGTTTTAACGTAGTTAGAGATTTTTTTGGGCATGGTATTGGAAGAAACCTTCATGAAGATCCTACAATACCTAATTTTGGTAAGCCCAATCGCGGCGCAAGATTGAGAGCTGGCATGGTGTTAGCAATAGAACCAATGGTTGTTGAAGGAAGTTATGAAATTGTTACCCTCAACGATGGCTGGACAGCTGTGACAAAAGATGGCGGTCTAGCAGCACATTATGAAAATACTATAGCCCTTACAGATAACGGGCCAGAAATTTTAACATTGTGAAAGGCATGATATGAGCAAAAAAGGGGATGTTATCGAAGTAATGGGGACTGTTGTTGAAGCATTACCAAATGCTATGTTTAAAATTAAATTGGAAAATGGTCATGAAGTGTTGGCTCATTTGTCAGGTAAGATGAGAATGAATTATATCAGAATTTTACCAGGGGATAAAGTTACTGTTGAAATTTCTGTATATGATTTAACGAGAGGAAGAATAACTTATAGACATAAGTAGGAGTGAGGTATGAAGGTTAGAGCAAGCGTAAAACCTATTTGTAATAAGTGCAAAGTAATTAAAAGAAAAGGTATCGTAAGAGTTATTTGTGAAAATCCAAGACATAAGCAAAGACAAGGTTAAAGGAGGAAGTTTGTGGCAAGAATAGCTGGAGTCGACGTTCCTAATAATAAGAAAGTTGAAATCGGTTTAACCTATATTTTCGGTATTGGCAGAAGCACAGCTAAGAAAATAGTTGAGGAGACTGGTATAGACTCTAATAAAAGAATTGGTGAGTTGAGTGAGCAGGAAATATCTTCAATAAGAAAATATATTGACTCAAATTTGAAAGTTGAAGGTGAGCTTCGTAAAGAGATAGGTCTTAATATCAAAAGATTAATGGAGATAAATTGTTATAGAGGTTATAGACATAAAAATAATATGCCTTGCCGTGGGCAAAAAACTAGAAGTAATGCAAGAACCAGACGTGGATTAGCTGGTAAAAGAGGAATTAAGAGAAAATAAACATAGAAATTTGGAGGAAAAATGGCTAAGCCTAGGAGAAAAAAGGAAAAAAGAAATATTCCAAAAGGGATTGCACATATTAAATCTACTTTTAATAATACAATTATCACATTTACTGATGTTAATGGCAATGTAATCTGCTGGGATTCAAGTGGTACAGCAGGTTTTAAAAATGCTAGGAAATCAACACCATATGCTGCTCAATTGGCAGCTGAAAGTGCAGCAAAGAAAGCTGTAGAAAATGGTGTAAGAGAGGTTGAAGTTAATGTTAAAGGGCCAGGTGCTGGTAGAGAAAGTGCTATAAGAGCTATTCAGGCTGCAGGTATTAAAATAACAGTTATCAGGGATGTTACACCTATCCCACATAATGGTTGCCGTCCAAGAAAGAAAAGAAGAGTGTAATGGAGGTTAAAATTGGCTAGATATACAGGACCTGTCTGCAAGTTGTGTAGACGTGAAGGTATGAAATTATACTTAAAAGGGGAAAGATGTTTTAAAGATAAATGTGCATTTGAAAAGAAGGGTTATCCTCCAGGTCAACATGGGCAGATGAGAAAAAAGATTTCCGATTACGGTTTACAGCTTAGAGAGAAGCAAAAAGTTAAAAGAATATATGGTGTATTAGAAAGACAGTTTAGAAGATATTTTGATAGAGCTACCCGTATGCAGGGTATTACAGGTGAAAATTTGCTTCAATTACTTGAAAGAAGGCTTGATAATGTAGTTTATAGATCAGGTTTTGCTAGAAGTAGAAAAGAGGCGAGACAATTAATTAGACACAATCATTTCCTTGTTAATGGTAGAAAAGTAAATATTCCTTCATTCCTTTGTAAAGAAGGTGATGTTGTTGAAGTTAAAGAAAAAAGCAGAGATATAGCTGCTATTAAAGAGTCAGTGGAAACAGCTGAGGGTAGAGGGCTACCTGAATGGATCAGCCTTGATAAAACAAATTTTAAGGCTACAGTTAATAGATTACCTGTAAGAAGTGATATTAACTATGATGTTCAGGAGCACTTGATAGTAGAGTTGTACTCTAAGTAAGATAACTGGAGGAAACCTAATGGTTTTAATGGATTTTAGAAAAGTAATGAAGCCAAAGAAGATTGAGCAAATTGGAGAAGCTACAGACAGATATGCTAAATTTGTTATAGAACCATACGAAAGAGGTTTTGGTATAACAATAGGTAATTCGTTGAGACGTGTTTTGCTCTCTACTATTGAAGGGACAGCGGTAGTAGGTGTAAAAATAGATGGTGTCCATCATGAGTATGATACTATAAATGGTGTTTTGGAAGATGTTGTTGATATAATTTTAAATATCAAGCAACTCGAGTTAAATCTATTGGAGCATACACTAAAGCGTGTCTATATTCATAAAAAAGGGGAAGGCAGAATTACTGCTAATGATATTCAAAGCGATGGTAGTGTAGTGGTTTTAAACCCTGATCAACATATAGCAACTATAACTAACCCTGAAACTGAAGTTTATATGGAATTGTATGTAGAACGTGGTATTGGATACGTTCCATCAGAAGAGATTAAAGATAAATTTGATGATATTGATGTTATCCCTGTAGACGCAATTTATACTCCTATTAAAAAGGTAAATTATGTTGTTGAAAATGCCAGGGTTGGTCAAAGTACAGATTATGACAAGTTAATTTTTGAGCTTGAAACAGATGGTTCTATTAAACCCGTAGATGCGATAGCTTTTGCAGCTAAAATTATAAAAGATCAGATGGAATTTTTTATTAATTTTGATGAACCTGTGTATGAAGAGGTTGAAGAGGAAGAAAAAGAAGATAACAGCTATATTTTAGAGTTGTTAGATAAAAGTATTGAAGAACTTGAATTGTCTGTAAGAGCTTATAATTGTTTAAAAAACGCTAATATAAAAACACTTGCTGATCTGTGTGAGAAAACAGATGCAGAACTTTTAAAAACTAAAAATTTTGGTAGAAGGTCATTAGAAGAGATTAAAAAGGTATTGGCCGAATTAGGTTTAAGCCTCGGAATGGATTTAGAGGCTGTTGGGTATATTAAAAAAGAAGTTGAGGGAGAAGAAGATGCGTCATAGAAAAGCTGGTAAAAAATTGGGACGACCTACTGCTCATAGAGTTGCAATGCTTAGAAATATGACTGTGTCTCTTGTTAACAATGGTAGGATTGAAACTACCCTGACAAGGGCAAAGGTTTTAAGAGGTTTTGTTGAACCATTAATAACCTTAGGGAAAAAGGGTGATTTAGCAGCAAGGAGATTAGCTTTAAGAAAATTGCCACATAAGACAACAGTTCATAAAATTTTTGAGGAGATAGCTCCAAAATTTAAAAATAGGCCAGGTGGTTATACAAGAATTATCAAGACTGGGTTTAGAAGAGGCGATAATGCCAGAATGGCTATAATAGAATTTGTTGAGGGTGATAAACCAGCGGAATCTCAAGAAACCGCTGAAAATCAAGGATAAAAGAGGGTGATTACCCCTCTTTCTCTTTTTATTGATTCCATTACATTTCATTATAATAAAATAAAAGTTTTTGATAAATTTTCTAAATTTATTAGTTTTAACAATTTATTATTGATAAAAGGTGATATCGGGTCTGGTAAAACTACTTTACTTAAATTAATTTATGGTTATCTAAAACCAAAATCTGGTAATATTAGGTTAGTTTTGAATGATAAAGAGATCGGTTTTGATGAGAAGTTCTTTATTCATTCCAATGCGGTTTTTAACTTTGTAACAGGTGTAATTGAAGATGATTTGAAGCTTTTAGGTATTGATTGTTCTCTTTTTTCTCCTGATATAAGGAAAAAGTATGTTTATGAATTGTCTGGTGGTGAACTTAAAAAATTGATCATTGAGATTTCACTAAGTTTAAATGTAAAAATTATATTAATGGATGAGCCTTTTGATATGCTAGATGACTATGAAGTAAATAATTTAAAAAAACTTATCATAAGTAGTATGTCAAATAGAAATAAATATTTTATTATTGCTACCCATGAAGATATTCTTGATGACATTTCTGACCAAATAATTTATTTATAAGCATGATTTATATTAGAAATCTTGTAAAAAGTTATGGTGATAAAAGAATATTAGAAATTGGAGAATTAAGTTTTAGTAAAGGTAATATTTTTTCAATTTATGGAAGAAATGGATCTGGAAAAACAACTTTATTAAATATTTTGGGTGGGGTAGATTTCGATTTTAGTGGAGAATTAATTATTGATTTTAAAAAAATTGGTTATGTTATTCAGTTTATCGAAAATATTATTTGTAAAAGGACAATTTTTGAGGAGGTATTATCAATAGTAAAGGATAATGATTTAGCTGAGGTTATTATTGATAATCTTGAGTTAAATGATGTCAAAAGCATGAACCCTCTATTTTTAAGTAGCGGTCAGAAAAGATTATTGTTTTTATATTCAGTTTTCCTTGTAAATGATTTGATTTTAATTGATGAGCCATTTATTAATTTGGACAAAAAATCTAAAAAGCTGGTTGTTGAATTATTTCAAACGTTTAAGAAAAAAGGTAAATGTATTATATATACAACAAATAGATTAAATGATACTAAGATTGCAAATTATATATTGGAGATAGAAAATGGTAGAATTAAAAAGAGAGATTATTAAATATGGCAAACGAGTTGTGAGAGAAGGGTTATGTACATCTTTTTTTGGTAATATTTCCATAAGAGATTCAAATAAAATTTATATTACAGCAACAGGAACCATTTTGGATGAATTGGAGTATAGTGATATAAAAGTTTGTGATATTGATTTGGAAAAATGTGAATGCGCTTCTAGTGAATATGTTGTTCATCGTAATATTTATTTAAAGAGTAGTTCGATAAAAGCTGTTTTACATACGCATTCATTTTATTCTTTATTTTTAAGCGAAGCAAATATCAGTGGAATTGATATTTATGAGTTTAGTAGCGTAATTGGAAATATTGGATTTGTTGAAGGTGAAAGTGGTAGTGTAGAGCTTGCTGAAAAAGTTGGTTGCAGTGTAAAAAATTATGATATTGTTATTGTAAAAAATCATGGAGTTTTTGGATGGGGAGATTCCTTAAAAGAAGCATACATTAAAATTTCTGCATTGGAGTATTATGCAAAACTGATGTTTTATAAAAACTATGAAGGTAGAAAAATATGATTTTAGCAAGAATCCCATATAAAAAACTTGAACAATATAAAGATATTATCTTGAAGGAAGATTTATATGTTGAGCTTACTCTTGAATATGATGATTTAATAATAGAAGACAAAATTAGTGATTTGGAAAAAAGGATTAAAACAGTACATTTACCATTTTTTGATATCAATCTAGGTAGCAAGAATAAATTTGTTGTGGAAAAGTCTCAGGAAATATTGATAAAAACATGCCATATGATTGAAATATTTTCTCTAGAAAATGCAGTTTTACATCACAACTATTCACCATATCATTATGCATTTATGGAGGATGAGTTTATTGATAGATTTGTTGGGGCATTGAAAGAGATTTTGGATGATGTAAAACCAGATTTTTGTATATCGTTGGAAAATGTTTTCGAGGATACCCCTTTTGTGATACATAAGATTTTAGATAAAATGAAAAATTATAATGTCAAAGTTTGTTTTGATTTTGGGCATTTCAATCTGTTTTCGAAAGTAGAATTATCTTATTGGTTGAAACTCTTAAAAAATGAAATAGTAGAATTTCATATCCATAATAACTATGGGATTAGAGATGAACATAACCCTCTTGATAAAGGTACTTTTGATTATTTACAAGCTTTTGATATTATAGTGCCTAAAATTTTGGTTATTGAGAACAATAATATTGATGATTTTAGAACTTCTGCTAAGATATTAGAAAAAATTTTAGGGGGAAGAGATGAGTCTTTTTGAAGAAGCAAAAAAGTATATTCCTGGAGGAGTAAATTCTCCTGTTAGAGCTTTTGGTTCTGTAGGGGGAGAACCTGTTTTTATTTCAAAGGGGAAAGGTTCTAAAATCTATGATGTAAAGGGAAAAGAATACATAGACTATGTTTGTTCATGGGGGCCTTTAATTGTTGGTCATAGTAATGAAAGGATCGTTTCTAGATTAAAAGAAGTTATTGAAAATGGAACAAGCTTTGGTGCGCCAACAGAATTAGAAATTGAGTTAGCAAAATTAGTTGTCGAATATGTTCCTTCTATTGAAATGGTGCGTATGGTGAATTCAGGGACGGAAGCGGTAATGAGTGCTATTAGGCTTGCAAGGGCATACACAGATAGAAAAAAGATTGTAAAATTTGAAGGTTGTTATCATGGGCATTCTGATAGCTTGCTTGTAAAAGCTGGTAGTGGTGCACTTACTTTTAATCAACCAAGTAGCCCTGGTGTTCCTGATGAATTTGCTAAGTTAACTTTGATTGCTGACTATAATGATATAGAAAGTGTAAAAAAACTTTTTAAAGAGAATAAAGATGAAATTGCTGCAGTAATTATAGAACCTGTAGCTGGGAATATGGGTGTAGTGTTACCAAAAGGTAATTTTTTGAAAGAGCTTGAAAGTGTATGCAAAAATGAAGGGACGTTGTTGATTTTTGATGAAATTATTACTGGTTTTAGGCTTGCAAAAGGTGGAGCTCAAGAGTATTTCGGTATAGATCCTGATATTACAACATTAGGTAAAATTATTGGTGGTGGTTTGCCCGTTGGAGCTTATGGTGGTAAAAAAGAGATTATGGAGATGATATCTCCAGTTGGTCCAGTTTATCAGGCTGGTACTTTAAGTGGTAATCCATTAGCAATGGCTGCAGGTATTGAAACTCTAAAAATTCTAGGAGAAGAAGGGTTTTATGATAAACTTAGAGAAAAATCTAATAAATTGTGGGAAGGTTTCAGAGAAAACTGCAATAAGTTAGGTTTGAAATTTGCATTTAATTGCATAGAGTCAATGGGGTCTTTATTTTTTAAAGAAGGGGTTGTGGAATCTTTTGCTGATGCAGTTGAGTCAGACACAAAATTGTATGCTACTTTTTTTCATAAGATGCTTGCAAAAGGTATAAATCTTGCTCCTAGTCAATTTGAGGCGATGTTTGTATCTTCATCTCATTCTGAAGAAGACATAGATAAAACTATCAAAATTCATTATGAAGTTTTGAAAGAAATGTTTGGAAATTAACATATTATGAAACTTGTATTTATTGTTATAAATAAAACTGAATTATTAGAAGAAGTGTTGGAGTATATGGTAGAAGTAGGGGTAACAGGAGGGACTGTATTCGATTCTGTAGGCATGGGTAAAATATTAGTTTATGATATCCCTATTTTTGCTGCTTTTAAGGAGTTGATGATAGGGAGTAAGGCTTCTAATAAAACTGTTATGACAACTGTTCCTGATGATTTGTTAGATGATTTTATAGAAGGGATTGATAAAATTTTACATTTTGATGAGCCTGGATCTGGTGTATTGTTTGCCATTGATATTTATAAAAGTAGAGGTTTAAGCAAAGTAGAATAATGAAGCTGAATAAAAAGATGAGAAGTTTTTTAAATGCTAGTTCGATTGGTATTTCTGTTGTAGCTGCAATTATGATTGGTACTGGTATGGGGGTATATTTAGATAAGATATTTAACACTAAACCGTATTTGACTTTATTATTTATGGTTCTTGGGGTTATTGCTGGTTTTAAAAATATATTTTATTTTATAAAGAGAACCGATTTGTATAACGAAGATGACGAATAAAATTATTATAATCTCGTTGATTTTTTTTATAATTTTGTATACAGTATGCAAAATTGTAGCTGATGCAGTGTTTGTTAAAAACTTAGTATTTGGTTATATTATTACGATGATGAACTTTATAATGATGAGTAGAAAAATAAAAAAGTTTTTTAATAACGAATTTGGTATTGGATCTGGTGTTGGTTATTTCTTTAGAATGATTTTGTTGGTGCTGGTTTTTGGGTTATGGATTAAATATTATGACATAGACGTGTTGGGGTTGTTAGTGGGGATTTCTATTTTACCTTTAACAATCCCTTTAACAGTTATTATTTTTCAGAGGAGGAATACGGATGGAGCATCCACTTAATATTTTTTCTTTTTTACCTCATGAAGTTCAAGCTAAGTATATTCATGTATTGATGGCTTTTGTGGTTGTTTTAATAACTTTAGTTTTAGGATCAATTGCCAGCAAAATGAGATCAGATATCCCTGGAAAAGGGCAAAACTTTTTTGAGCTTTTAATATCTGGAATTTACAAAATGGCAATTGATATCATGGGGGAAGAAGGTAAACCTTATATCCCACTGATATTTGCAATAGGTTTATATGTTTTCTTTTCAAATGTTTTGGGGTTGATACCAGGTTTTATCTCTCCTACTTCTAACTTAAACACTACTGCTGCTCCAGCAATTGTTGTGTTTCTGACTTATAACTATATTGGATTTAAAAAGCATGGTATTGGCTATATCAAGCATTTTATGGGGCCAATGCTTGCTCTTGCGCCACTTATGTTTATTATTGAACTTATAGGCCATTTATCGAGACCATTGTCATTGTCTATGAGGCTTTTTGGTAATATTTTTGGTGAAGATTTGGTTATTGCAATTTTGTTTATGTTGGTTCCATATTTGGTGCCATTGCCAATGTTTTTCATGGGTATATTTACTAGCGCATTACAAACTTATGTTTTTATGATGTTGTCAATGATCTATATTAGTGGTGCTCTTGAAGAAGCACACTAAACAATAAAAAAGGAGGAAGTTGATGAAAGTTTTGAAGGTATTTTTCAATAGTGCTGTTATGATGGCACTTTTTGCAATGAGTGCATTTGCATCTGAAGGTGCAGCAGGTGGTAACTATAAGTGGGCAATTTATCTTGCTGCAGGATTAGGTATCGGTATAGCTGCTTTTGGTACAGGTCTTGGCCAAGGTAGAGCAGTAGGTAGTGCAGTAGAAGGTATTTCTAGGAATCCTAGCGCATCTGGTAAAATTATGACATCTATGATCGTCGGTTTGGCGATGATAGAGTCACTTGCAATTTATGCACTTGTTATTTGTTTGATACTATTATTCGTAGTTAAATAAAAAATGTTAGGGAGGTTCTACCTCCCTTTTCTCTGGAGGAATGATTATGTGGGGAAAAATTAAAGAATTCATAAGAAGAGATCCTGTAGTTTTTGTAATCTTAATAACTGTTATCATAGCTGGTTTTCTTTTTGCAAATATTGAAGTGCTTCATTATACTTCAGAATCTGAGTTTTGTGGCAAATGTCACCCAGAAAAAAAGGTAGGTCCTCTTGGAGAGTATTATACCTGGTCTAAAAATATACATTCAACTGCTGAAGTTGAGTGTATTGACTGTCATGGTGAACCTGGATTTGTTGGTTATATGAAAGCAAAAATTGGTGGATTAAAAGATGTTTATGGTGAGCTCGTGCTATCAGACGAGCACAAATTAAAAGTTTTAGCTGAAGGTGCTTCAAATAAGGAGAAAGCTGCTGAACTTGTTACTAATGAAACTTGTATGTTCTGTCATACTGATTCAGTTAATAAAAAGTTAAGAAAAGAACGTGTAATGTCTGTAGGTGTTAAATTTAGAAAGATTGATACTGTTGTTAATCCAAGATTCAGAGAGTCTTTTGGAAGACCTGATATTTTAACTGAGGATACAAGGGTAGGTGTTACCCCTAATCATAAAAAGCATTTAGAAGCAGGATTAAATTGTGTGGATTGTCACTTGGGTGTTGCCCATGGTGGTGACTTCCATAATTTACCAAAAATGGAAGATTGTTTTTCTTGTCACTATAAAGTTAAAAAAGAGAATAAAGCTGCCAAAGTCCCAGATAATATGGATTGTGCAGCATGTCATACAATGCAAGATAAAATACAAAAGGGTGTTTTTGTAAAAGGGTTAGAAGAAACACCATGGTATATGGCTGATTTAAATTGTACAGACTGTCATAAGGATCCTTTTGTAAGACCAAATACTGATACTTGTACATCTTGTCATGATTCTAGCTATGGACAGATGTTAATTGATACTCAAAAAGAGTTTACTGCTAAGCTGAAAAAGTTACAGAAAGTGCGTGATAAGCTCTTTGAAGAAAGACTTGAAATGCCAGAAGGGAAAAGAAAACTCTTTAACGAACTTCAGTTTATCGTGAGAACTATGGAAATGGATGGTTCTAAAGGTTTCCATAATCCAGAGTATTTCGATTTAATGGTGGATAAGGCAAATGAATTAATTGAAAAGATTGAAAATTATGTAGAGCCTGAAGTAAAAGAAGAAACTCCTGTGGCTGAACATGCTGAAAAGAAAACTGAGCATAAAGCTGAAAAAGAAGTGAAAAAAGAAGAAGCTCAGGTGTTAAAAGCTGATAATCCAGCAGAGCTTGTAGAAATAGCTCCTGAAACAATAAATATTGCTGAAAATCATTCAATTAAAACCACTAAGAAACCTGTTATTTTCCCACATAAGAAACATTATGAAATGTTTAAATGCGAAGAGTGTCACAGTAAGCCTGAAGAAGGTGCTTTAAAAGTAGAAATTAAGGTATTAAAAGGTACAAGCAACACTTTTCATAAAGAGTTGTGTTTCCCTTGTCATAAGAAGTATAAAGTTAAAAAAGGTACAAGTTGTAATACTTGTCATAAATAATAAAAAGGGAAGGGCTTCCTTCCCTTTTTTATTTTGAATCTAATTTAAATCTAACTCAATTTATTATACATCTCGTAAATAAAAAAATTTTTTCCATTGTGCAACAGCCTCAATGTTTATGTTGTGTAGCTGAAAAATTCGGTATATTATCAGTGAGATCAAATTTTATATAGAAATGTTTAGAGGGTATTGCACAGAAATAGATGCAAAATATGCTAGATTGCTTCGCTACTGCTCGCAATGACCCATTTCCAGTCATTGCGAGGAGCGAATGCGAGGAAGCAAACTTATGATTATGATAATTGTCAATATGTTAGTTTATTGCGCAATATCCTCAACATAAATTTTTAATGAAAGAGAGGGTAGTTTATGTGTCTTGGATTACCTGGTAAGGTGGTTGAGCTAAAAGAGTTTTCAGCTGTTGTTGATATTGCAGGCACCAAGAGAGAAGTTTCAACTATGATGCTTGCAGAGGATATTGAAGTTGGTGATTACGTGATGGTGCATGTTGGTTTTGCTATAGCTAAGATGGATCCAAAAGAAGCTGAAGAAACACTTAAGACTATTTTGGAGTTTGTTGATGAAGATGATTTCTGAGTTTAGAAATTTGGGAAAAGTTAAATTGTTAATAAAAAAAATCAATGGTTTGGTAAAGAAAGATAAAATATATAGGTTTATGGAAGTGTGTGGCACGCATACAATGTCTATTTCTAAATTTGGGATAAGGTCCCTTTTGCCTGAAAATGTTGAGCTTATTTCCGGACCTGGTTGCCCTGTTTGTGTAACATCACAAGGGGAGATTGACGCTGTTTTTGACTTAATAAAAGAAAATAAGCCTATTATTGCAACTTATGGTGATCTTTTAAAAGTCCCTGGTTCTTCAGGAGATAATTTGTTGAAATTAAAAAGTTTAGGGTATGATATTCGGACAGTTTTTTCACCTCTTGATGTAATAAAAATGGCAAAGCAGAATAGAGATAAAAGTATTGTGTTTTTAAGTATAGGTTTTGAAACAACTACTCCACCTTCGGCAGCACTTGTTAAAGTATTAGAAAATGAAACAATTGATAATGTTTATCTATTTGTTATGAATAAAACAATGCCAAATATTTTAGAATTTATTGCTAAGCAAAAGATTGTGAAGATAGATGGGTTCTTGTGCCCGGGGCATGTTTCAGTGATAACAGGAGAAAGTTTGTACCTTCCTTTAGTAGATAATGGTTTTGCATGTGTCATTACAGGTTTTGAACCAATTGATATTTTATTAGGGATATATAAGCTTATTAAACAAGTGAATGATGGAAATTATTTTGTTGATAATGCATATAAAAGAGTTGTTAAATCTGATGGTAATAAGAAAGCTTTAGAGCTGATGCATGAAGTGTTTGAGGAGTCTGATAGTTATTGGAGAGGGATTGGTATAGTAAAAGATAGTGGATTAAAACTTAGAGAAAAATATGATAGATTTGATGCTGTTAAAAAGTTTAATGTATTTGTAGATCATAAGAGTGAAATAAAAGGTTGTCGCTGTGGAGAGGTATTGTTAGGATTGATTAAACCTTATGAATGTGGTTTGTTTGAAAATGTTTGTAATCCAGAGAATCCTGTTGGCCCTTGTATGGTCTCAAGTGAAGGGACGTGTGCAGCTTATTATAAATACGAGAGGAAAAGGAAATGAAAATCGTTACAAAATCTATTGGTAGTGGTGGAGCTGGTACAAATAAGTTTATAAATGAAGAGATTGTAAAACGATTTAGTAATGATAAACTAAATAAGCTCAGAGATGCAAGTTTAATAGAAATATCTTCACCTATTTTAATTAGTACAGATTCTTTTACTATTTATCCTGAATTTTTTCCAGGTGGTGATATTGGTAAACTTTCAGTTTTTGGCACATGCAACGATATTGCAGTGAGTGGTGGAATCCCAGAATATTTAAGTTTTTCACTGGTATTACCTGATGGGTATGACTGGAATAAGCTTGAAAAAATTTTAGATTCTACAAAAAAAGCTGCGGATTTAGTTGGTGTAGAAATTGTAACTGGTGATACAAAAGTTGTTGATGGTATAACAACTCCAATTATAAATACCACAGGTATTGGTAAGTTGCGTAAAGATTTAAATGATTATTCTAATATTAAATTAGGTGATAAAGTGATTATAACTTCTGATATTGCTAGGCATTCAGTATCTATTTTATTAACAAGAGGTGATTTGGGGTTTGAAGGTGATATTGAATCTGATTGTTGCAATTTGTATGATGTTATAAAAGGTCTTGATTATGATAAAGTTTCTTTTTGTAGAGATGCAACAAGGGGTGGGGTTGCTGCTGTTTTGAATGAAATAACTTCTAAAATTAAATTTGGATTTTATCTTCATGAAAGTAAAATCCCTATTAGCGATAATGTTAAATATTTTTGTGAAATGATTGGCATGAATCCTTTGCAAATGGCAAATGAAGGGGTAGCTGTTTTAATTGTTGATTCTGATTATGCAAACGATGCTGTTAATATTATCAGAGAAAGTGAAAATGGTAGAAAAGCTGAAATCGTTGGGGAAGTGATAAATGAAAATATGGTGTTACTTAAAACAGAGGTTGGTGGTGAAAGAGTTGTTGATATACCTGTTGGTGAGCTTTTGCCTCGTATTTGTTAGCTGTAACAGTAAAAAAGATCCTTTGATTGAATCAAAGTGTGGTTTATGTCATTCAGTATCAATAGTTTATAGTTATGATGGGAATAAAAGTTGGGAACACACTATTTATGCTATGAAGCAAAGAGGACTTTCGTTAACAAATGATGAAGAAGCTAATATCCTAAAAAAATTAAAAAAAATTAAAAAAAATTAATATTAGACTTGCCAATAATTAAAAATATGTTAAAATTTTATTATGAAAGATTTGTTGAAAAAGATTGATTGGGAAAAGATGAATAATTTAGTACCTGTTATTATTCAGGATTTCAAAACGTCACAAGTTCTTATGCAAGCTTATGTAAATCAAGAAGCTTTAAAATTAACGGTAGAAAGTGGCAACTGTCATTATTTTTCAAGAAGCAAAAACAGGATTTGGATGAAAGGTGAAACATCAGGTCATATACAAAAGGTCAAAGAAATATATGTTGATTGTGATGGGGATTGTCTTTTATTTAAAGTGGATCAAATAGGTGTTGCTTGTCATACTGGAAATAAAAGTTGTTTTTTTGAAAAGATATATGGGGCTTAAATATGTTTAAAAAGAGAAATGTAATTGGGATTGATATAGGAAGTAATACCGTTAAAATGGTTGAGTTAAAAAGTAAAAAAGGTGGCTATGAACTTGTCAAAGCAGTTATTGAAGAGTTACCTGAGGATGCGATCTCTGAGGGCTCAATTGTTGATTATGGTGAAGTGATAAATACAGTTGTTGAAGCATTCAAAAGGGGAAAGTTTAGTCATAAATATGTGGGTGTTGCTTTAAAAGGGAACGATGTGATTGCAAAAAGATTGCAAGTGAATGTCCCTGATAAGAAGAATTTTGATGAAACATTTAGGTGGGATGCTGAGCAGTATATCCAGATGAACATTGAGGATGTGAATTTAGATTATGAGATAATTGAATTTAATGATGAAATAGGGCAGGCTGAGGTGATTTTAGCAGTTGCCAGGAAAGATTTAATATCAGATGTTTCTTCCGTTATTGAGTCAGCAAAGCTTAAACTGTCTATCATAGATTTGGAGATCTTTACTTTGATTAATTGTTTTGAAATGAATTATGGTAGAGAAGATGGAGTTAATCTAATTGTAAATGTTGGTCATGCAACAACATTGTTGGTATATATTAAAAATGGGTTGTATGAATTTTCAAGAACAATTGATTTTGGTGTTAAGCAGTGCATCGAAGAAATACAAAAAAATCATGGTTTAATATATGAAGATGCTAAAGCGAAACTTCTTGATAAAGAAAATATTGAGTTTGATGATGAACTGCGCAGAAGTGTTGAGCAATTTAATGAAAAACTGGCTAATGAAATTCGCAATAGTATGAACTACTTTTATACTACAACGCAACTTGTAGTTGATAAAGTATTTATTTGTGGCGGTGGAGCAAATGTTTTTCAGTTAAAGGATACCATTGAAAAAGTGACTGAAGTTGAAGTGGCTATGTTTAATCCGTTTGCAAACTTTGATATTTCCAAACAAATTGATCAAGACTTGTTGACCAAGCATTTATATCAATTTAATGTTGCATGTGGTTTATCATTAAGAAGAGTGGATGAAAAATGATTAGGATTAATTTAATTCCCAAAAAGAAAAAGTTTAGGTTGCAAGGTGTTTATTTAGAGTTGATAGTTTTTTTGTTAGTTATAGGTGTTATTGTTTTTGGTATATTTAACATTAATAGTAAACTTAATGAACAAAAAGGGTTGATCAAAAGAGAAATAACAAAATTAGAAAGAGAACTTAAAAAGTTGAGGAAAATTGATAGAGAAGTAAAAGAGCTTAAAAGGAAGAAGCAGGAATTGCAGAAGAAAATTGATTTAGTGATTAACTTAAAACAGGGGCAAAAGGATTATTACAATATTTTGACTAAACTTGAAAAATCATTACCACAAGATGTATGGGTTAGAAAATTTAATTATAAAGGTGGTAAAATAAGTTTGGAGGTATCTTCTTTAAGAAGTAGTTCTGTCAATGAGTTTATTTTGAATATGTATAAAACAGATTTTTTTAGAGATATAGACTTAAAAGTTGTAAGAAAGAATCAGGTAGAAGGTATTGATATTAATAATTTTAGTATTACAGCTAAAGTAAATTTGGGTGGTTAAAATGAATTTTTTAAATAAGGTGCCACTAAAAATTAGATTATTGTTAGAGATTTTAATAATAGTAGCAATTGTAGTTGTTTATTACTTTTTTAGTTATAAGCCGCAAGTTGAAGAAATAAATAACTTAAAGAAAAGGTATGATAGACTTGCACTGTCTGTAGCAAAGTTAAGACCTGTTCAATTGAGTTATGATAAGTTTAAAAAAGAACTTCAGATAGTAGAAAATCAATTTAAGATGGTTTTAAAGATATTGCCAAATGAGAAAAGCTATAATGTTCTGTATGATGAGATAGTAAATTTAGCAGAGAACAATGGACTTAAAGTTACTTTATTTCAACCAACAGGGGTAAAAAGGATTGATGATTTTCATTCTGCTGTAAGATTTAAAATTAATGTAGAAGGCGATTATTTAAGTTTGGTAAATTTTATTTATCGATTAAATTATTTAAATAAAATCATTAATATAAACGACATCTCTATAAATCCATATAAAGATAAAGCAGGAAATTTTGTTTTGCGTTCTAATATTAACATGAATTCTTATATGTTTAATGTTTCAGGATCTGGAGCGAAAAAATGAGAATATTACTAAATGTTTTTATATTAGTTTTATTTGTAGTTGCTATTGGTTGTGACAGTAGTATACCTGAATTTAAGCCTAAAACAATAAAAAGAAATGTCAAAAAAGTCAGTTTCCAAATAGATAATAAAACATTAACAAAACAGGAAGAAAAATTGAAATCTCTGTTTGTAAACAAATATGTTCCTTTGAATTATGAAGCATCAAAAAACCCTTTTGAGTCTGTTGTTGATTTGTATAAAGCTAACCAGGAAAGTGTTTCTGAAGGTAATCCTTTATTGTCATTAAATCTTGATCAGTTAAAACTTGTAGGTATCTTGAAAAGTACTTTTGGAAATATAGGTGTTATTGATGCAAATGGAAACACTTTTTATGTAAAAGTTGGAGATGAAATAGGTTCTATGAGAGGCAAAATAATAACTATCAGTGAGGATATGATGGTAGTTAGACAAACAGAAAAAGATATATTTGGAAATGTAAAAACAGATTTAAAAGAGATATATTTAACCCAGAAGGAGGGTAAATAATGAAGTTATATTTAAGAAAAATATTTGTACTCTTTTTTATAATAATTTTAGCTTCATGTGCTACAAAAAAAATTGAAGTTAAAAATACAAAAGAATTGAGTGATTTAAAAATAGAAAAGAGCCAGAGTAAATACAGTATAAATTTACAATATAACTATTCAGCAAAGCCAAAAGTATTTTATTCTAAAAATCCTTATAAATTAATTATTATTACTCCAAGTACTAATGTTGCTTCAAAATTGATTAAGTTTAAATATAACGATGACATTATTAAAAATGTTTTAGTTTATCATGATTCTATTGGTGCAAATGTGGAATTTATTTTAACACAAGATGTTCACTATCAATATGATATAAGGAACAATAATCTAAAATTAACTTTTGAACCTATCTCGGTAGAAGAAAAAGAATTGGGTGAATCTATCAAGTATGAGACTCCAAAAGTCGAAGATATTGTTATTGGCAATAAATTGTTAGATATTGAGAATGAATCTAATAGTGGGAATCTTTATATAAGTTTGAAATTAAATGGTGTTGTGAGATATGATTATGGATATTTAGATAATGGTTATTTGTATGTAGATCTCTTTGATGTTAAA
Organism: Deferribacter desulfuricans SSM1; assembly: GCF_000010985.1. Classification (NCBI taxonomy): domain Bacteria; kingdom Pseudomonadati; phylum Deferribacterota; class Deferribacteres; order Deferribacterales; family Deferribacteraceae; genus Deferribacter; species Deferribacter desulfuricans. Next base: position 1,757,264 of record NC_013939.1, on the reverse strand, counting down.
AGTGGTTTATCTAAAAAACTTTATAGATTTAGGACTGGTTTAGTTAAGTATTTAAAAGTTGGAGAGTATTATCCTCCACAAAAAGTTAGAGTACTTTTCAAGTTATTATCACCTACAACAGTCTTTGCCGCACAAGATGGAACGCAGTTAATTATTTCAAATCAGTTTGATAAGTTACCTCAAGAGAAAAAATATTTGTTATCGATAGATACTATATCAGTAAAAACTTTTCAAAGTATTATTTTGAAAACAACTGGTAGAGTAAGTTTTACAAAAAAAATTGTGAATGGCAATTTATTAGTTGTTTTTAACGATGATGTAACTGTTCTTAAAAAAGTGAAAAATATCATTAACTTTCCTGAAAGTTCACCTTTTAAGTATTTGAAAGTGATAAAGTATGAAGGTAAAACCGCAATTATGGTTGTTCCAAATGGTTTTGAGATATATGCAAACGTTGAAATGGCACCTGAGGGAGTTTTAATCAGTGGTAGTTTTGAAAAGTTTAGTAAGGCTACTGTTAAATTTTCGAAAGGTTTAGAGCTTTTAGAGTCAAAAAAAGAGGATAAAAAGGCAAAAAAAGAGGATTTGATTACTTTAAATATCAAAGATATGGATGTTAGAGAAGCAATAAAACTCATTTATTTTGGACGAAATAAAAATCTGGTATTTAGTAATGATGTTAAAGGTAAAGCGACATTGTTTGTGAGAAATATCCCATATTCAAAGGCGTTAGACGTGATTTTAAAAGAGAATGGTCTTGTAAAAATTGAAGATGATGATCTTGTTTGGATTATTACAAAAAATAGATATTCCCAGATGAAGCAGGAAGAACTCAACAAATTAAAAGAAAAAGAAGCTGTAAAAAAAGTTGAGCCGTTGGTAACGGAAACACTTTTTGTAAAATATGCTGATGCAAGTGAATTCTCTTCTGTTATTAAGTCAGTATTGAGCCCAAGAGGGAAGATGGAAATTAATGCTAAATCAAATAGTTTTGTGATTACAGATATAAAATCTGCTATAGAGCAGGCTAAGGATTTATTAGAAGAGCTTGATAAGAGGACACCTCAGGTCACTATAGAGGCAAGGATAGTTGAAGTATTTGACACAAATAATGTAAACTTAGGTATTCAGTGGGGTGGTAATTATAATGTTAATTCAACTTCAGTGAATTTTCCTAATACAATTACAGTTAATGGGAATACTGGAAGTACTGGTATTGGTGGAGCCGGTTATGTAGTGAATTTGCCTGTTGGTGCTCCAGCTGGAGCTTTAGCTTTGTCACTTGGTAATTTATCAAGAACTTTTAATCTCGATATAGCTTTGTCTGCTCTTGAAAGTCAAAACAAAGTAAGAACAATTTCTAGTCCAAGAATAACAACGCTTGATAACCAAGAAGCTGAAATAAAAAGTGGTGGTACAGCTATAATTGTACCTACAGGTGATAATACAGAAACAGAAGAAGTAGATGTCGGTATAAAGTTAAAAATTAAACCTCATATAACAAGCAATAATATGATATATTTAGATATAGAAGTTGAAAAAAGTTCACTTGGTGCTGTAACTGCTAATACAGCTACAACTGAGGAGAAAAAAGCTAAGACTCAAGTATTATTGGCAAATGGTGAAACGACAGTTATTGGCGGTATTTATGAAGATGAAAAGTCAGAAGTTAATCAAGGAGTTCCTTTTTTGAGTAAAATACCTATATTAGGCGCACTATTTAGAGCAAAAAATAATACTGTTACAAAAAGAGAACTTTTAGTATTTATAACTCCTAAGATTGTGGAGTAATGAAGCTTTTTTTGATAGCTGGTGAAGAGTCAGGCGATATACACGCAAGCAATATGATCCGCCATCTTAAAAAGATGGCGGATTTTTCTTTTTATGGCACAGGTGGGAACCGTTTAAAAGATTTGGGTCAGGTTCAGTTTTTTCATATCAATGATATGTCTATAATTGGTTTAGATGGTATTATTAAAAAAGCTCCTTTTATTTTTAAAATGTTTAAGACATTAAAACGTAAGTTGCTTGAAGTAAATCCTGATGCAGTAATATTGGTTGATTATCCAGGCTTTAATTTAAGATTTGCCAAATTTGCAAAAGAGAATGGATACAAAGTTATCTATTATATTGTCCCTCAAATATGGGCATGGCATTTTAGCCGGATAAAAAAGATACAAAAATATGTTGATTTAGCTTTATGCATTTTACCTTTTGAAGAAGAATTATATAAATCAAACGGTGTAAACGCCAAATTTGTCGGAAATCCAATTGTTAATAATATTGAATTTAATTTTAAAAACAAAAATGAATTTCAGAAAAAATTTGGACTAAAAAGTGATAAAAAGGTTATTGGTATTTTCCCTGGAAGTAGAAAAAAAGAGATAGAAGCTTTGATATCTCCCATTAATGACGCAGTTGAAATGTTAGGAGATAATTACCAGTATCTATTGGCTAAAGCAAAGAATTTGGATATAGATGTTTTTAAAAATTATAATTTAAGTGATAAGATTAAAATAATTGATGGTTATAATTATGATGTAATGAAATATTCCGATTTGTTATGGGTGTGCTCTGGTACTGCAACATTAGAAAGCGCACTAATTGGAACACCTTTAATTTTGATGTACAAAGTTAGTAAATTAACAGAAATTATTGGAAGATTAGTAATTAGAACTAAATTTATAGGTTTGCCAAATATTATTGCAGGTGAGGAAGTTGTCCCTGAATTGATTCAAGATGAATTAACACCTGAAAACTTAAGCAAATATACATCAATCATTTTTTCAGGATATGAAAAATATAAGGGATATTTATTTCAAATAGGAAAAATGTTTAATGTGGAAAACCCTTCTTATCAAGCAGCTAAGGAAATATATTCCTACCTTAAAAAATATAATCACAAATAATATCAGATAGTTACAGCCTGTAATAATCTTTTGCTCTTTCTATTGTTCTGGCATGAATTTTTCTAAGGAATTGTTGGAGGTGTGAAATGGAACAGATGGCCTTAAAAATGAAGCAAATTTTACCTATTGATAAAAATGTAAAACAATTGGCTAAGAAAGAAGCTAGGCATGATAAGGGTGAGTTCAAAAAGGTGTTAACTTCTAAAATTAATGAAAATAGCAATAAGAGTAAAATAGTCAACAAAAATGAAGCAAGGTTAAATAATAAGAAAACAAATATTAATGAAGATATGAATAATTCAACAGTAGATATCGAACTTCTGAAATCAATTTTAAATGCACTAAATATTAGCGTAGACGAAAACTTTTTTGAAGAGCTAAAAACTATTAAAAATTATGAAGAAGCACTTCAAAAAATTAACGAATTACTTTCTTTAAAAGGATTCTCTGAAAACGATATTAAGAAATTATTTACAATGATAGAAGAGATAAAAAAGGAGCAATTTAGTGATTTAAAAAATAGAAATTTAGAAAATATTGATAAATCATTAAGGGATTTGGAAAATATACAGAAAATAAATGATAAGAAAGAAGTGTTAACAAAATTTCAAGGCTTTGAAAAATTGTTAGAAGAGAATCATGGCAAAGAAGGGAATAAAGTAGTAGAAATAGAAAAATTTTTTCATGACATATTAAAATCTAAAGAAGAAAACAAGCCAGTAATCAGGAATATTAAAATTGATATGGTACAATCAACAAATTTCAGTAACGATAAACACAACGTTGTTAATACAGATTTACACACTGTTAAAGTAGAAAAACCATCCGATGTATTAAAATTTGTAGATTATATAAAAATTGCAAATATAAAAGATGGTCAAAAATTAGTAGTCAAATTGCATCCAGCACATCTAGGGAATCTAAAAATAGAATTAAGTGAAATAGCAGGAAAAATGACTGCAAAACTACTGGTTGATTCACATGAATCTAAACATCTTTTAATGACAAATATTGATGCAATTAAACAACAATTGGAAACTAAAGGGATAATTTTAGCAGATGTGGAGCTGGGTTATTTACATGATGATAATAATCAGGGGAGATTTGAGAGGGAAAACAATGGCAGTTCTGGTAAACCACATGGAAGAGAATCTTTTAAAATAGAAGAGGTAGAAAATACTAAAGAAAATGATAGTGCAATTTATGCATAATTTGGAGGTTAAATATGATACAGCAAAGTAGTAATATAAATACAGTTACTTCTATAAGTAATATAAATAATAGAGAGCCGAAAAAAGAGCTGGATAAAGACGATTTTTTAAATCTGTTAGTTACTCAACTAAAAAATCAAGACCCTTTAAATCCTCTTGATAATAGTGAATTTATTGCTCAAACCACTCAATTTTCTTCTTTAGAACAGTTAATAAATATATCTGAAAAGTTTGATAAATTGATTGATAATGAAGAAAGTAGCAATTTAAATCTATTTTCAGCAGTAAGTTTCATAGATAAAACAATAAATTTCTATGGTAACGATTTTAGTGCAGATGAAAACGGTGCTTTATTAAGATTTGATATTTCTGGCACTCCAGCAACTACAAATATAGAAATTTATAATGATAAAGGTGCAAAAGTTAAAACTGTCAGCGTTAAAGGGGTAGATGGTTCAAATACTTTTAGCTGGGATTTGACAGATGATAATGGTATAAAATTAAATCCGGGAAATTATTCTTACAAAGTTGTTGCAAAAGATAAAGATGGTAATGAGCTGCCGGTTAGATTATCTTCTTCAGGTAGAGTGATAGGTGTATTGAAAGAGGGTAATTCTACGGTTTTTGATTTGGGTTTTACCAAAGTAAAACCTGATGAAATAATTTCTGTATATAATTAAAATTTTGGAGGTGCATAGATGTTAAGGTCACTTTATGCAGGTATCACAGGTTTGAATGAGCATCAAAAAAGTATGGATGTTATTGGTAATAATATAGCTAATGTAAATACTGTTGGATATAAAACATCTCGTATTGTATTTCAGGATTTATTATTTCAAACAATTAGTGGTGGTAAGGCTCCTGCAGGAAATCTTGGTGGTATAAATCCAAAACAGATAGGGACAGGCACCTCAACTGCCTCTGTTGATACCATTTTTACACAAGGAACATTGCAAAATACAGGAGTTACTACAGATATGGCGATACAAGGGAATGGTTTTTTTGTAGTAAGAAGTGAAAATGAAAATGAAAACTATTATACAAGAGCGGGTAATTTTACTTTTGATAAAGATGGATATTTAGTAACTCCTGATGGATTTATTGTGCAAGGGTGGATGGCTGATGCAGATACTGGGGAAATTTTAACCAATACCGAAGTTTCTGACATTCAGCTATCATCAGCTTATACAAGCGTACCAGCAAAGGCTACAACTGAGGTTTCATTAGTCGGAAATTTGGATACAAGAGCAGAACCAACAATATTAGAATTTCAGCCTTTAATGACAACAGCAACTAGTAATGACAATATATTTGATTTATACAGTTCTAATGGTTTAAAACTTGATCTTGTAGACGGTGAGCCTGTAAGAATAAAAGCTCATGCTACTGATATCACAGATATGGCAGCTGTGTATAATGATAATGATGTTAATCTTGGATTAGATAGCAATCCAACATTAAACTTAATTGTAAATGGGAATAGTTATGCTTTAACATACTCGTCTTCAACAAATGCTGATACAGCTAATAATGATAATCAATTTCATTCAGTACAAGGTTTCTTATCTGAATTAAAAAATATTTTAGATACAGAATCTGGTGGGAATTATACTGTTAGTATCTCAAATGGTGAAATTAATGTTCAAAGGGTTTCTGGAGATCTAGTAATAAACTCTTTTTCAGGTAATCCAAATTTAGCTGCTCTTTTACAACCATTAGTTGGTACATATAATTCGGTAAACACTTCGTCCACCAGTAATTCGCTATTTTACGAAAAAGTCTTAACAGCTGGCAATGATTTTAGTAATTTAGGTGACTTAGCTGTTCAGATTCAAAGTGCAATAAACGATAATGTCTCTACTGGTTTTGTGGTGGATTATAATAACACATCCACAGGTAAATTTACTTATGATAATACTTCAGGTAACAATAATATAACAGGTTTTAGTATTGATAAAGCTTATAGTGGAACTGTTTTTGAAAGCAATATGGTTACATCTGATACAATCTCTGTTGGTAATTACACTGAAAGTAATATTTTTTTAAGATTGGCTTCGGAGACTGACAGTTTAAATAATCTATATACAAACTCTGGTGTTTCCCTAGGGTTAGATAATAATACTACAATTCAGTTTGATGCTCAAATTGGAGGTGATACGCCAAATGGTAATGGAGTAAATAATATTAGTGTTGCAAATAATACTGTTGGTGATTTATTAGATGCATTAGAAGCATATATGGCTTTACCTACAGATAGTATACAAATTGAAAATGGTAAAATAAAAGTAACAGGAGAAAAAGGTATTCCAAACAGTATTGATTATATAAATTTTTCGGCGACAGGTCCAAATACTTACGCTACTTTTACAGATTATATGAAATATCAAACGTTGCAAAATGCATCTGGTGGGCAGCTTGTTACTAGCCAAACCATTTACGATGCACAGGGTAATCCTCATGTGGTAAATTATAAATTTGAGTTGTATGATGAAGCAAATAATGAGTGGAAACTTACTATTGAGCCTGCTGATAGTAACGATTCTATTTCAGTAGATGGCACTACAGGAAATACTGTCATAGTAAGGTTTAATCAAGATGGTTCTTTTCAGGGTGTATATGATATTTTCACTAATAATGTTTTAAGCAATCTTTCATATACTTTATCACCTTCTAATGGTGCTTCAATCATGAGTGGTATTAATGTGAATCTCGGTACTCCTGGTAATTATGATGGTATGACATTGTCTGCGTCAGATTCCACAATAACAGAAACTGATCAAAATGGGTATCCAATGGGCTCATTGGAAAGAATATCTGTCAATGATACAGGGGAGATAGTTGGTGCTTATACAAATGGAGAGATTAAAAAGATAGCTCAAGTGGGTATTGCAATTTTTACAAATCAGGAGGGTTTGTTAAAAGTGGGCGATACACTTTTTGCTGAGACTCCTAACTCTGGACAAGCTGCAGTTGGTCAAGCTACCACTGGAGGGAGAGGTTCAATTGCTGCAAGCGCGTTAGAGAATTCTAATGTTGATTTAGCTAGAGAATTTGTAAATATGATAACAACTCAAAGAGGTTTTCAGGCAAATTCAAGAGTTATTACAACAAGTGATGAACTGTTGCAGGAGTTGATGAATTTGAAGAGATAATATAAATTTTACTTTGAAACTTACAGTTTTTTAAACTATAATGAGTTAGGAGCGGATAAGTATGGATATTGCTACACTGCTTGGTATTGTTATTGCTTATGCTTTGGTATTTGTGTCCCTTTTGATGGGGCCAGGTGTTGGTGTATATATAGATATTCCGTCAGTTTTGATTGTTATTGGTGGTACATTTGGTATTATTTTTATGAACTATCCAATGAATAAAGTTTTTAATATTATAGCCATAGTTATGAAAACATTTCTATTTAAATCTGAAGACCCTTCTAAACTTATTGAGCAGCTTGTAAATTTTGCTGTTAGAGCAAGAAGGGATGGTATACTTGCTCTTGAGTCAGCGGAAGGGGAAATAAGTGATGAATTTTTGAAAAAAGGGATAAGACTTGCTGTTGATGGTACAGAGCCTGAAGTTATTAAATCTATATTAGAAACTGAATTGTCATATATGGAAGAAAGGCATAAAGAAGGGGTAGGTATATTAGAAAGTATTGCAAGTTTTGCGCCTGCTATGGGGATGATTGGTACATTAATTGGTTTGGTGGCTATGCTGCAGACGATGAGTGACCCAAGTTCTATCGGTCCTGCGATGGCAGTAGCTCTTTTGACTACGTTTTACGGTGCAATTATTGCAAACCTTTTTGCTGCGCCTCTTGCTGGCAAATTGAAAACGAGATCAGCTGAAGAAATCCTTTTAAGAGAAATAATGATTGCTGGTATTATGGCTATACAGGCTGGAGATAACCCAAGAATAGTTGAGCAAAAATTAAATGCATATTTACCACCAAAGATGAGAAAATCTCAATTTGAATAGGTGAAAAATGGCTGAAAAAAAGTGTGAAGAGTGTAAAGCTGGGGCACCAGAATGGATGGTTACCTTTTCTGATATGACCACTCTTCTTTTGACCTTTTTTGTTTTATTGTTATCTATGGCTTCATTAGACCAAAGGAAAATAAAAGAGGCTCTTGGTTCTTTACAAGGTGCTTTAGGAGTGCTTGAGGCTGGTAGAAAGTCTGAAATGGGGAAAGAAGAAATTTTATCTAAAATGGATTTTGTAGATAAAGTTAAAAAAAGTCAGGAGCAGATGCTTTCTGGATTAAAAAATTATATTGAGCAAGCAAACTTGAGCAGTCAAATTTCTGTTGTTAAAACAGATAAAGGGATCTCAGTAAGAATTATGGATTCTGTTTTGTTTGCTCCTGGTAGTGCTGAAATTTTACCTTCAGCTATACCTATTTTAGAAAAATTGGCTGCAGTTATGAGAGATACGCCATACAATATTTTGGTAGAAGGGCATACGGATGATATCCCAATAAGTACCCCTAAGTATCCTTCAAATTGGGAGTTATCGACAGCAAGAGCTGTAGCTGTGGTAAAATTTTTAATCAGTAGAGGTGTAAAACCTGAGAAATTGAGCGCTGCCGGTTATGCTCAGTATCATCCACTTGTTCCGAATATTACTCCAGAAAATAGGGCTAAAAATAGGCGTGTAGAAATAAATTTTGTAAGTCCTGAACTTGCCGAATCACATAAAAATATCTTTGAGGAAAATGAAGGTGGAGGTTTCTAATGGCAGATGAAGAAAAAAAAGAACAAGAACAGGAAGAAGAAGGTGGGAAAAAGAAGAAAAAGTCGAAACTTCTACTTATAATAATAATTTTAGTAGTGTTATTGATAGTAGGCGGTGGGGCAGCTTACTTCTTTGTGCTGAAGCCAAAAGCTGATAATAAAGCTGAAGCAGCTGCAGCAAAGAAAAAAGAGGTGAAAGCTGAGCCAGCTATTGGGCCACTATATTCTTTAGATACTTTTATAGTTAATTTAGCTGATCCAGGTGGTACAAGATACTTAAAAGTTACTATGCAATTAGAGTTGGATAGTGAAAAGGTTCAAGAGGAAATGGAGAAGAGGAAACCTCAAATCAGAGATGTGATATTAACAGTTCTTTCTTCAAAGACATATGCAGAAGTGAGTACTGCACAAGGAAAATTGGCTTTGAAACAAGAGTTGATAAGAAGAATAAACTTAATTTTGACAACTGGTTCAGTAAAAAATATATATTTTACTGAATTTGTTGCGCAATAGGTGATTAATGAAAGAAAAAATAAAAAAAGTTAAAGAAGAATTTGGTGAAATAATTTTAAAAGTGGTAGTAGAGCTTGGTAGAGAGAAGGTTACTATTCAAGAAATGCTAAATTGGCATAACGGCTCTATTATTAAGTTGAATAAAACTTCGGGTGAAGCTGTGGATATTTTAGTTGAAAACAGGCCTATTGCTAAAGGTGAAGTTATGGTAATTGATGAAAAATTTGCGGTGAGAGTTTCGGATATCTATACTCTTGATAATATCGTAGAAAAAAAACGTGATGGATTGTATGAATAAAGTAATATTTGTGTTTTTGTTTTGTATTATTAGTTCTTTATCTTATTCATTTAATTATGATGTTAATAATGACTCATTGGTGTTTAAATTAAAAGTAGTTCAGGGTTCAAAAATTGTAACACATTATGAACAAGATAATAAAATAATTTATCAAATATCAGCAACTAAAGGTGAGATTGTAAACAAGGAGTTTTTAGGATTACCCGTTTCATACATCAAAACATATAAAAAAAATGGCGGTTATTTTTTAGAAATAGATTTTGTGAAAGCAAGATTGAATCCTCTTATAAAAGTTGAAGATGGATATTTGATAGGAAAAATTGATTTTGCTTCTATCCCTCTAGCAGATAATACAGTTAAAGATGTAAACCCTTACTTAAGAATTATTATAGGGTTAATAATTATTATTGTTCTTATCTTGATAGGTTATAAGTTTTTAAATATTTTTTATAGAAAAAGGGTTATTTCTGATATCCCAGGAGTTGGTAGTTTATTGGGTAAAATGGATATAATGCCTGGTGTTACTCTATTTTTTGTTGATATGGAAAAGTATATATACGTATTAGGGTATTCAAATGCAGGGATTACTAATATAGATAGGATAACGGATGAAAAGGAAATTGTTCGGATTAGATCTGGTTTTTCTAAAAAGAAAGATTTTTCAAGTTATTTGAGATTTTTTGGTAAAAAAATTTCAAAAGAAGAAGTTGAAATTACTAAATCAATAGTGAAGGAGAAGGTTGAGTCATTAAGAAAAAAATAGTTTATATCTGTTTTATTTTTTTACTTTTTGGTCAAAATTTAGTTTTAGCTGCTGACAATATCCCTTTACCCGCTGTTAGATTTGGAATAGATACTGCAAAAAATCAAAATGATGTTGCTATAACTTTACAAATAATATTTTTAATAACCATACTTACACTGGCACCTGCCATATTACTGATGGTTACGTCTTTTACGCGGTTAATAATAGTTTTTTCCTTTTTAAGAAGTGCTTTGGGTACTCAGCAATCTCCACCAAATCAGGTTTTGATAGGGCTTGCATTATTTTTAACATTTTTTATTATGTCGCCAGTATTAAATGACATGTATAAAAATGCAGTTCAGCCTTATATGGATGGTAAGTTAAATTTTACTCAAGCGTTAGTTGAGGCTAAAAAGCCATTGAGAAAGTTTTTATTAAAAAATACAAGGAAAAAAGAGCTTTTAACGTTTATAGAAATATCAAAAGTTCAAAGGCCAAAAACTCCAGATGATATCCCTGACTCTGTATTGATTCCTGCATTTATTACAAGTGAGTTGCAGACAGCCTTTGAAATAGGATTTTTACTATTTCTGCCATTTTTGGTGATAGATTTTGTTGTTGCAAGTGTTTTACTTTCTATGGGTATGATGATGTTGCCCCCAGTTATGATATCTTTACCTTTTAAAATTTTACTATTTGTGTTAGTTGATGGTTGGGGATTAATTGTTGGTTCGATGGTAAAAAGTTTTTATTAGAGGTGCTGATTGACTGCAGATTTTGTAATTGAGATTACGACAAAAACATTGGAATTGACAATGATTATTGCTGCGCCAATGTTATTGTTTGGATTGATAGTGGGATTACTAATAAGTATTTTTCAAGCTGTTACTCAAATACAAGAAATGACTCTAACTTTTATCCCTAAAATAGTGGCAGTGGTTGTGGCGCTGATAATTTTTTTCCCTTGGATTTTAGATAAACTGGTTGCATTTACGTTTAATCTTTTTCAAAATATCCCAATTTATATAGGCAAATTTTAGGAGATTTGGATGAGTGAAAACAAGACAAGAATATTGATTGTTGATGACGAAGATTATGTCAGGGACAGTTTAAAGATTATTTTATTGGCTGAAAACTACGAAGTGGTAGATGTTGATAATGGGTATAGGGCTTTAGAACTATTAAATGAAAAGTATTTTGACTTTGTGATTACAGATATAAAAATGCCAGAAATGGATGGAATAACTTTGTTAAAAAAAATCAAGGAGAAATACCCTGAAATACCTGTTATTGTGATGACTGGGTTTCCAAGTATAGACAATGCTATTGCTGCTTTAAAAGAGGGTGCTTTTGATTACGTTACAAAACCTTTTAAAGTTGAGGATTTGATAAATAAACTTCATAAAGCATATGAGACCAAGAAGTTACGTAAACAAGTAGTAGAGCTTAATAAGTTGTTACATATTCATCACTTAGGTTTATTTTTTAATAAGACACTCAATCATGAAGAAATATTGGAAGCTATGGAAAAGGCCCTTTTTCAAGATGAAAATATTAACGGTTATTTTCTGCATATTTTTACTAAAGCATTCAAGGCTTCAAAAGGTGTAGATAAGGAGTTACTAGAGTATTTAGAAGCTAATTATACATTTAAAACGGCTGCGGAATTATTTTTCAACAAAGATAATATAAGTAAAACATTAAATATAACAGGTGTAGATTACGATATTTTATTAGTACCAATGTATTCTGAAAATTTTATATGGGGGCTTTTCGCTATAATTAAGAAAGGTTCGAATGTTTTTAGCGATGTTGATAAGCAGGTTTATTCAATTCTAGTTAATCAATTTTCTATTGCGCTTAGAAATTCTTATACTTATGAAGAGCTTGCTAAGGGTTATTTTGAAACTATAAACTCTTTAGCAAGAGCAGTTGATGCAAAAGACCACTATACACGTGGTCATTCAGAAAATGTGAAAAATTACTCTTTGATGATTGTGGAGGAAATGGGGCTTGCTGAAAGTTTTAAGGAAGTAATGACTTACGCTGGTCTTTTGCATGATATAGGTAAAATTGGAGTACCTACTCATATTATTGTAAAACCTGATAGATTGACAGATGAAGAGTTTGAAGAGATGAAGAAGCATCCTCTTCATGGAAAAGAGATCCTTGAGCCTATTGAATTTTTGGGGGATGTTCCTGATTATGTGTTATATCATCATGAAAAATTGGATGGTAGTGGCTACCCATATGGTTTGACAGATAAAGAGATACCTTTGGGAGCTAAAATACTTCAGGTTGCTGATTCTTTTGATGCAATGACAACCGATAGAAGTTATAGAAAAAGAAGAACTTTAACTTGGGCGATAGAAGAGTTGGATAGATGCAGTGGTACCCAGTTTGATCCAGACATAGTTAAAGCTTTTAAATCAGCATTAAAAAAGAAGGGGTTTAAATGGTAGATTTGATGTTAGATGATTTGATAGGATTAGGTAAAAAAGCTAATAAAATAAAAGAGAGTAAATGGGGGAAGAAGGTATTTTTTATAAAGAATATCCACCTTAATTATACCAATATATGTGTTAGCAAATGTAAATTTTGTGCTTTTGCAAAAGATGAAGGGGATGATGATAGTTATTCCATGGATATAGATGATATAATCGGTTACATAGCTAAAAATGGTATAGATGCCAATGAGATTCATATAGTTGGTGGTTTGCATCCTCATCATAAATTTGACTTCTATGTTGATGTTGTAAAAAGTATTAAAGAACATTTTCCCGAAAAAGTTGTTAAGGCTTTTAGTGCTGTAGAGATTGATTATTTTTCCAAAATATCTGATTTATCGGTTCAAGACGTTTTAAAAAAGCTAAAATCTGCTGGCTTGGATATGATGCCTGGTGGAGGGGCTGAAATATTCGAACCTAAAGTAAGAAATATTATATGCCCTGAAAAAATAAGTGGTGATAGATGGCTTGAAATAGTTGAAATTGCCCATCGTGAAGGGATTAAAACCAATGCGACATTACTTTATGGCCATTTAGAAAGTTTTGAAGATATAGTAAGACACTTAGAAAAAATAAGGAATTTGCAGGATAAAACCGGTGGTTTTATAGCATTTATTCCATTGTCTTTTCATCCAGAAAATACTTTTTTAAGCCATTTAAAACCAGCTACAGGTGTTGATGACTTAAAAGTTATAGCTTTATCAAGGATTATGTTGGATAATGTTCCCCATATTAAGGCATATTGGGTAATGTTGGGAGAAAAAACAGCTCAGGTTGCTTTAAAATTTGGAGCTGATGATTTAGATGGGACAATCGTTAGAGAAAAAATAACTCATTCTGCAGGGGCAAAAAGTAAAGAAGGTTTGACTTTAGATGAATTGGTTTTTATGATTAAATCTGCGAACTTAATCCCGGTAGAAAGAGATTCCTTTTACAATGAAATCAGAGTTTATTAACTTTTATATACATAACCCTTCACCTAATTTACATATATTGGGTAAGAGATTAAAAAGAAAAGGTCATAAAGTTGTATTTACTTCTGATAGTATTTATTATCCAAAATTTTACAATTCTATTTATTTGCTAGAAAATAAAAATATTGAAAAAATTGAGCCATCCATTAACACATATTTTTGTGAGAAAGAGATTTTTAAATTTAAAAGGAATATTTTAGATAAAGTATTCTATTTTAATAAAACCAAGTATACTTCTTTGTTTTTTAACAGTATCGTTAAACAAAACGGTAACTTTAAAGAATATAATCCTATAGAAGATACAGATAAAAAGAATTTTGACGATATAATTAGTTCAAATGATGAAGCAGTAATAATTTTATCTTATCTTGATAGTAATATTTCTGATAGATATTCTATAAAAGGGAAAAGATTTTATTTATTTAAATTAACTTTGGAAAATGAATTTTTGAAAATCTTTAGTGATTCATCCTTTTATATCATAGATAATAGTATTGAATTTTTTATATTTGAAAATTATCTTATAGTTATCTCTGAAAATGATAATTTAGATGTAAAAAAATTGTATAAATATTTGAATAAATATACTTTTGAAGTAGAATCTTTAGGAAGTTATGTAAAAAATATTTTCCCTTGGTTTATGAAGTATAAAGTAGGGAATAAATATTTGATATTTTTGAATGATTACAGTTTGTTCAATATTTCTGTGAAAGTATGTGATGAGTGGTTTGATAAATTAGAGAGGGCAATATGCTTAGAAAAGCTGCAGTAAAAGGGTATTTTTATCCTGATAAAAAAGAAGAATTAATAGATTTTTTTGAAAAAAATAAAACAGAAAGTAAAATAGATGCTTTTTTAGCAATCGTTCCCCATGCTGGCTACATTTATTCAGGAAAAACTGCTGTTAAGACTTTATCAAGTTTGAATTTAAAAAAGAAAGTTTTATTGATTGGGCCAAATCATACTGGATTTGGAGAGAGAGTTGCATTATACCCCGATGGAGAATGGGAAACCCCTTTTGGTTTTGTGCGAGTTGATTCAGAATTAAACAGAAAGCTGAGCTTAATCCCTGAAATTGAGGAAGATATAATAGCACATGTAAGAGAGCATTCGTTGGAAGTTATATTACCCATTTTACACTATTTTAAAAAAGATATTACTTTTTCGGCTATTACAATGATGCCTCTTAAATATAATCAATGTGTTAAGCTTGCCAGTGATATTTATAAACAGATAAAAGATGAAGATTTAAATATTATTATTAGCTCAGATTTTAATCATTATGAGGACGCAGAGACAACAGATAAAAAGGATTTGATGGCAATTGAGAAGATTTTATCTCTTGATACGAAAGGGCTTTATGATACAGTTTTCGATAATGATATTAGTATGTGTGGTATTTATCCGGCTATAGTTGGGATTGAAATAGCAAAACGTTTTGGAGCAAAAGAAGGTATTTTAATAGAGCATACTCATAGCGGATTTGTAAATGGGGATTTTTCTCAAGTTGTGGGGTATGCTGGCATATTAATTAAATAACTTAAGAGGGGGTAAGTGTGAAAAAAGTAAGGAAAGCAGTTATACCTGTTGCTGGTTTTGGGACGAGAATGTTACCTGCGTCTAAAGCGATTCCTAAGGAGATGATTACACTCATTGATAAACCGTTGATTCAATATGCTGTTGAGGAAGCTATCAATGCAGGAATAGAAACTGTTATATTTGTAACATCGAAACATAAAAAATCGATTGAAGACCATTTTGATAGAAACTTTGATTTAGAAGAGGCTTTGAAAAAGGGTGGAAAAGAAAAGGAACTTGAAAAAATTATAGAGCTTTCAAATTGCTGTGAAATTGTTTCTGTCAGGCAGAAAGAACAGCGCGGTTTAGGGGACGCTGTTTATTGTGCTAAAAATATTGTTGGTGATGAGCCTTTTGCCGTTATTTTACCTGATGATGTTATGCTTAGTAAAGAGCCAGTTATTGGACAGCTAATTGAAAATTATGAAAAGGTAGGTGGAAGTGTCATAGCTCTTCAAGAAGTTTTGCCTGAAGATGCTTCAAAATATGGCATTGTATCTGTTAAGGATAAAGTAGAAGATAGATTGTTTTTATTGGATGATATGGTTGAGAAGCCTAAAAAGAACCCTCCATCAAATTATGCTATAATTGGCAGATACGTTTTAGACTCAAAAGTAATGACAAACATAGGTGAAACTGAGCCTGGTGCTCTTGGTGAGATACAGCTTACAGATGCTATTAAAAAAGAAGCATTTTTAGGCAATGTGTATGGCTATCTGTTTAAAGGAGAAAGGTTTGACTGTGGTAATGTAAAAGGTTATTTAGAGGCTATAATAAATTTTGCTTTAGAAAGGGATGACTTAAAAGATTATCTTGTTGAAATAATAAAAAATAAATTTTTATGAGGCAGTTATGTCTGATTTGCCAGGGATAAAGATTATTCATGGAATAATTAATAACGAGTTAGGTGATATTTTAAAGATATTAGAGAATATACTAAACAATCGCACTGTTTTTGAAAGTAATTATCCATTGATGGACATAGCAATTTCAAAGGATAAAATTAAAATATATGTTGATTTACCTGGTGTGAAATTAGAGGATTTTAAGGTTTATTTATATAACAACAATTTGATAATTGAAGGCTTTAAGTCTGAAAATAAAATTGGTCAAAAGGTTAATTTTTTGAGAATGGAGAGAGATTTTTTCCCTTTTAGGAGAGTAGTTCAATTGCCTGAAAGTATATATGATGAAAATATTACTGCTATTCTAAAAAATGGGGTTTTGGAGATTATTATTGACAAAAAGTAAGGAGGAGAGATGGAGAATTTAGAACAAGATATAAAAATACCTGAAGAATTACCTCTTTTACCTGTAAGAGATATTGTGATTTTTCCATATATGGTTTTGCCTCTTTTTGTAGGGAGAGACTCAAGTATTGCAGCTATAGATGAAGCTTTAAATTCTGATAGATTAATATTTTTGGCCGCACAAAAAGATGCGATGATTGAAGCTCCAACTTCTGATGACATATATATAACTGGCTGTATTGCAATGATTTTAAGAATGTTAAAACTACCTGATGGTAGAGTTAAGATTTTGGTACAAGGGCTTAAAAGAGGAAAAATTGAAGGATACATTCAAAATGAACCTTATTTTAAGGTAAAAGTTAGCCCAATAGATGAAGTTCAGATTGAAAAAGATTTGAATGTCGAGGCTTTAATTAGGTATGTAAAAGAGCAAATTGGTAAAGCAGTAAATCTTGGTAAACCTATGTTGCCTGATTTGCTGGCTATAATCGATACACTTGATGATCCTGGCAAACTTGCTGATATTGTAGTGGCGAATATAGGTTTAAAAATTGAAGAAGCTCAGGAAGTGCTGGAGATTGTAAATCCTGTAGAACGCCTAAAAAAGGTATCAGATTTTTTAAATAGGGAAATAGCAATTTTAGAGGTTCAACAGAAAATTTTAAATGAAGCTAAGGGTGAAATTGATAAAAGTCAGCGCGAATATTTTTTAAAAGAGCAGTTAAAGGCTATTAAAAAAGAACTTGGTGAAGAGGATGATTTTCAAAAAGAGATAGAAGAATTTGAAAAGAAAATTAAAAAAGCCAAGATGCCAAAAAATGTTAGGGAAGAGGCTAAAAAGCAACTTGATAGATTATCTAAAATGCATCCTGACTCTGCAGAAGCTACAGTTATAAGGACTTATTTAGAGTGGTTGGTTGAACTACCATGGAGTAAAAGCAGCAAAGACAACCTTGATTTAACACATGCAAAAAAAATCCTTGATGAAGATCATTACGGTTTAAAAGAGGTCAAGGAAAGAATATTAGAGTTTTTGGCTGTGAGAAAACTGAATCCAAATATGAAAAGTCCAATTTTGTGTTTTGTTGGTCCTCCTGGTGTTGGAAAAACTTCGTTAGGGAAATCGATTGCCAGAGCTATGGGCAGAAAGTTTCATAGGATATCTTTAGGTGGAATGCGTGATGAAGCTGAAATTAGAGGCCATAGGAGAACTTATATTGGTGCTATGCCTGGAAAAATTATTCAAGGGATAAAAAATTGTGGTACTAATAACCCTGTATTTATGCTTGATGAAATAGATAAGATAGGGATGGATTTTAGAGGGGATCCTTCCTCTGCTCTTTTAGAGGTTCTTGACCCTGAGCAGAATAATAGCTTTGTTGATCATTATTTGGGTGTCCCTTTTGACTTATCTAAGGTGCTTTTTATTACAACAGCAAACTACCTTGACCCTATCCCTCCTGCTTTAAAAGATAGGATGGAAATTATATACATTCCAGGTTATACCGAAGAGGATAAGGTTAAAATAGCAGAAAAGTATTTAATCCCTAGACAGATCAAAGAGAATGGACTTAAAGAAAGCCAAATTAGATTTACCAAGAGAGCAATTGAAAAGATAATAACAGGGTACACCAGAGAATCAGGACTTAGAAATTTGGAGAGGTTAATAGGCAAAATTTGTAGAAAGGCCGCAAGGCAATATGCGGAAAAAAGAAAAGATAAATTTCTGATTAATGAAAATGCAGTTGAAAAATATCTTGGTCCTGTAAGATATCTAGATGAAGATGAATTGAAAAATAACGAAATAGGGATTGTGACTGGTTTAGCTTGGACTCCGTTTGGTGGAGAGATTTTGTTTGTTGAGTGTACAAAATATAAAGGTAAAGGGAATCTTATTTTAACAGGGCAACTTGGTGATGTGATGAAGGAATCCGCAAGAGCGGCTTTGACTCATATAAGAGCTATTGCTCCAAAGTATGGGATTGATGAAAGTTTGTTTAAACAATACGATATACATGTTCATGTGCCAGCAGGTGCAATACCAAAGGATGGACCCTCTGCAGGGATAACAATTGCTACAGCTATTTACTCTGTCTTTAAACACGTGCCTGTTAAAAAAGATGTTGCTATGACTGGTGAAATAACAATTACAGGTAAAGTTTTGCCTATAGGTGGTCTTAAAGAAAAGTTATTAGCAGCTAAAAGACATAATATAAAAAAAGTATTATTACCAAAGAAAAATGAAAAAGATTTAATAGAAATACCAAAAGATATTAAAAAATCCTTAGATTTAATTTTTGTGGAAAAATTTGAAGATGTTGTATCGCATGCAATAGATGAGTAAGAGGGGCGTATAAATAAATTACAATATAGAATTAAGAAATTATTTGAAGTTAATAGAACTGCTTCAATAATAGCGTTATCTTCTGCAATAGGTGTTTTTATTGGATTCTCACCATATCTTGGTTTGCATACTGTTTTAGCTATTGCAATTGCATATGTTTTTAATTTACCAATTTACCCTTTAATTCTTGGTGCTTATATTACAAATCCCATAACTTTTATTTTTATATATGCATTTTGCTATAAAGTAGGCTTATGGTTAACCGATATAAATACAAAGATAAGCATAGATTGGAATCATTTGACATGGCATGATCTTTTTACTAATGTGAAAGGTATGTTAATCCCATTTTTTGTGGGAACACATGTAGTGGGGGTAATAGCTTCTATAATGGCTTATTGTTTAGTTTATTTTGTTTTGAAAAAATATAGAGGATGGTAAATGGCAAATATAATATCGATTGCCAGTGGTAAAGGTGGAGTTGGTAAGAGTTTTTTTTCTGCTAACTTAGCTATGGGGATGAAAAATAAAGGTTATAAAGTTTTGCTTGTGGATGGTGATTTGGGTGGAGCAAATTTACATAACTTTGTTGGCTTAAAAACAGCAAATGTTGGTATCTACAATTTTTTAAAAGAGAAACAAAATATAGAAAATATTATTATTGATACACCTGCAGGTATAAAATTTATTGGTGGTGCAAGCGATATTTTGGGGATGGCACATATCACAAACTATGAAAAGTTAAAAATTATAAATACATTGAAGAGATTAAACTATGATTTTGTCATTATGGATTTAGGTGCTGGCACAAGTTATAATATGATAGATTTTTTTAATTTTTCAGATAAAAAGATTATCATCATGAATAGTGAACCAACTTCAATTGAAAATTCCTATGGGTTCATTAAAATTGCTCTGTATAGAATGATTGAAAAGTCAATAAAAAACAATCCTCTTTTGGAGAAAATTGCGAGCAGGTTGAGGAGTAGAAGTAAAAATTACACAAAGGTCTCAGATATAATAGAAGATATAAAGAGTTATGATGAAAAAGTAGTAAAGGTTGTTGAAGGAATTGTCGATAATTATAAAGTAGGCATGGTTTTAAATATGTTGAAATTTAAAAAAGAGTTAAATGTATTTTTTGGTTTTGAAAATGTTGCGAAGAAATATTTGAATATTAGTATGGAAAAGCTTGGTTTTTTACCTTACGATTTAAGTATTCAGGAATCTTTAAAAAGGCTTGAACCATTTTATTTTATGACCGATAATAGTTTTATAAAAGAACGTTTTGATGAGATTGCTGATAATATAATTGCTAAATTATGAGGTGTGTTATGTTGGATGATAAGGTATTAGCAAAAGATAATTTTGATGATGAAATTGTTGATGAGGAAATAATACAGCTTGTTGGCTTTAAATTGGGTGATGAAGAGTATGCCATTGATATTTTGAAGGTGCAGGAAATCATTAGAATGGTAGAGATTACAGCAGTTCCAAGAGTTGATCATTTTGTTTTAGGAGTTATGAATTTAAGAGGTAAAGTTATTCCCGTTGTTGATTTAAGATTAAGATTTAATCTGGATAAAAGTGATTTTGATAAAAATACCAGAATCATAGTTGTAAATTTTGAAAAAGAGAGTATTGGTTTTGTTGTTGATGAAGTTACAGAAGTAATGAGGATTACAAAAAGTATTGTAGAGCCCACTCCACCTCTTGTTGGATCAGTTGGCCAAGAATATATTTTGGGGATATGTAAATATAACGAAAGATTAATTATTTTGTTAGATATAGATAGAGTGATTTTTGGGGAGAGCAAAGAGGATAGTGAGTTAAAAAAACGCTTTTTCAATAATAACGAGGATAGTGGCTCTTCAGTGGATATTGAGGAATCTACTCAAAATGAGAATAATACATCAACTCATAAGGGTGAGGAAGCTAAGGAAGAGCAGATAGCTATTGCTAAAGAGGAAGAAGTAAAACCTGAAACTAATATTGAAAAAGAAGTTATGGTTGTTGATGAGGATACTAAAAGTGAAAGTACTTCTGATTTAGATGATATAGATGCATTAATTGCGGCAGAGTTAGAAAAAAGGGAAAAAGAAACTGAAGAGTTGATTAAAAAGAAGAAAAAGAGGGTAGAGGAATCTGTAGATGAGGTGTTGAATGATGCATTGGAGCAAAGTGAAAAGATATATCAAAGCGAATCTGAGCATGTAAGTCAGGATGATTTAGATGCTTTAATTGCAGCAGAATTGGAAAAGAGGGAAAAAGAGACAGAAGAGCTTATAAAGAGAAAAAAAAGTAAAAAAAAAATAGTTGAATCAGATGAGAGTGTAGAATTTCAATCCGAAAATACAACTGTTGATAATGAAGAAGAAAATATAAATAATGATAATTTAGTTATAGAAAGAGATTCTGTAGAAGAGATTAAGCAGTTAGCTGAGAAGATAATAAAAGGTGAGATCTCTGATTTAGATATAGATATCAAAGGCGAGGTTGGTGAGCTTTTAAAACTTTTATTAGAAACTAAAAATAAAATCGATGATTTAGAGCCCACAATAAATGATTCTTCAGTAAAAATACCCACAGTTAAAGAGTCATTGGATGATGTCACTGAAAAAGCTGAAACAGCAGCGTTAAATCTTATGAATAATACCGAAAAAATGGTGGGAGTTTATAAAGAGATGGAGGATTTGGTAAATGAGTTGGAGGGTGCAGCAAATTCAAATGATGAAACTCAGTTACTTGAAATATTAGATAAATTTGATGAAAAGGTAAGCATGTTAGATAGTATGGGATTTGAAATGCTTAATTCCCTTGAATTTCAAGATTTAACTGAGCAAAAAATCAGAAAAATTATTAGTTATACAGAGGAGATTGGTGCAAAGTTTGGTGCAATTTTAGGTTATATAAAAGTTAAGCAGATGCATGGTGAAAAGTTAGAAGTCAGTCAAGAGGATGTTGATAAACTTTTAAGTGATTTTGGGTTGAATTGAGTTTTAAACTAATTTATAAATTAATTGTTAAAGGCGCGTAGCTCAGTGGGAGAGCACTGCGTTGACGTCGCAGGAGTCGGCGGTTCAATCCCGCCCGCGCCTATTTATATGGGGGGATTATGTGAAAGTAGTAAAATACGATTCTGCTAAGAGATATCAGCCAGAAAAAGGTTGGGAGCGTATTTCTTTATGTGAAGAAAGTGATATTTCCATTGAGTATTTTGTAAAACCACCAAAACATTCTTCACCAAAACATAATCATCCTAACTCTCAGATTCTGATAGTATTGGAGGGGCAGCTTTCTATTTGGACAGAAAAAGATGGTGAAGTTTTGTTGAATAAATATGATACAGCTTATATTGAGGGTGATGAGGTTCACATTGTTACAAATCCATTAGATACTCCATCGGTGGGGCTTGACATTTTTGTGCCAGGAAGAAGCTTTGATTTTTGGCTAAAAAAGAAAGATTTGTTAAATAAATAATTTAGTTAGATTTAGAGGAAAGAGGATGGGTAAATATCCAGAATTGGAATCATTGTCAAAAGAAGAGCTTATAGAAATTATTGTTGACGAAGCTAAAAATTGGCTTGCTCATGATGGGCTTTGGTTTCAGGCTGTTGAGAGGCATTTTGGTTTAGAAACTGCGATAAAGTTGGATGAAGAGGCTTGGAAAGATTTTACAGTTATTGAGGCAAACCGTATTAAAAAAAGGTTAAATTTGCCGGAAAATGGTGGTTTGGATGCTTTAGAAAAGGCGCTAAACTTTAGGATGTATAGAAGGATAAATGATCAGATTATAGAAAGAGTAGATGAAAATATATTGGTACTCAAAATGATTAACTGTAGAGTGCAGGCAGCAAGAGAACGCAAAAAGATGGATTTTTTCCCTTGTAAGAGTGTGGGGATTATTGAGTACAGCTACTTTGCCAAAGCTATAGATTCTCGAATTGAAACTGAAGTTATAAAATGCCCTCCTGATGATATAAAAAATAGCGGATTTTATTGTGCTTGGAAATTTGTTCTTAATAAATAAAATGAGTATATGCCATTATTGTTGATTTTTTTTATTTTTTGATATGGTTTATTGTTATTGGAAAATGCTTTAAACATTATTCAGTTTATCTATGTTTCACCCCTTATTTTTTAAGAAAAACAAAAAATATAAATAAAGTTAAAATGCGCTTATGCCTATAAAACTGACAAAAACTTATTGTTTTTAAAAGCTATCAGTTTGGTAGAATATATTGGGCATATGACAACAATAAAACTATGTTATAAAAATTTGACTTTTTCGCAATGTTGTATTATAAAATTGTTGAGGTTATTATGGCGAGACCACCAAAGAAAAGAAAAGTAAAACATAGGCCAAGATTTAGTGAGTTTGGACCTTATTGTAATTTTTGTGAGCACATCCCTGTTGCAGAATTATCTATTGATCAATTGGAGGCGATGAGATTAGCAGATCTTGAAGGTTTATCACAGGAAGAAGCAGCTGATAAAATGCATGTTTCTAGACAGACATTTGGTAGAATAGTTGAACAAGCCAGAAGAATAGTTACTGACGCTTTAGTAAATGGAAAAAGGTTGATACTTTCGTATGATGAGCATATTGAGTTTGTTCCAAGAGAAGTAAAATGTATAGAGTGTGGGCATGAATGGGTGTTGGCTGATGGGATAGAAGAAAAAGATGTCGTCTGTCCAAAATGTAACAAGTCAGAGGTAATTAAAAGACAGAGATGTGGCAAATATTGTCAATGCCCTCTTCGTATTAATTCTAAAATCTAAAATTTTATTAGCAAATCATCATAAAAATAGGCATATGCTAAAAATATAACACTATTATGTAATATTAGCATATGCTACATAGAAATAAAGCATATGCTTGTAACTACTTGATAATAAAAATAAATTTTTATTGACATTATCCAAATATAGTTATATTCGAAAACATGAAAATCCATTAGAGGAGGTCTGTAAAATGTCTTTATTAAAAACAAAGGTAACAAGGAGAAAATTCCTTGGAGCAACGAGCGGTGCTGTAGCTGCTACCTTGGTTGCATCAAATTTTGGAGTTTTAAAGTCTGTATCAGCTTCTGAAGAGAAATCTAAATCTTCTAAAGGTAGAAAGTTTGTTCCATCTACCTGCGCAATATGTGTGAATAAGTGTGGTTTTATTGCAGAGGTTAATAATGGAGTAATAAGGAAGATTAACCCAAATCCAAGATATTTTAAGTCAAGATCAATGATTTGTGCAAGAGGTAATGCAGGCGCAAAAGCACCTTATGACCCAGACAGATTAAAAAAACCATTAATTAGGGTTGGTAAAAGGGGCGAAGGTAAATGGAAAGAAGTGAGCTGGGAAGAGGCTTATGATTATATTGTGGATAATGTTGTAAAACTTGTTAAAAAATATCAAAACAGATCAACTATCGCTTTTGCATCAACAGAAGGTTTCCAAGAAGAGTATTTTATTGATTTAGCTAATATTATTGGTACAGCAAACACTGTAAGACATCCAACTTTGTGTTTAGCTTCCAATATTCAAGGATATTCTTCAGTTTTTGGGACATTTCCAGATGCTGATATTTTAAATGCTGAGTTTGTTGTTATATCAGGTTCAAACAGGGCTGAAGCTATTGTTACTCCTGATACAATTGATATGGCTAAAAAACATAGAGATCAAACATTAGTGTATATAGACCCAAGAGCTACAAAAACTACAGCGTTAGCTGATAAATGGTATCCAATAAAACCTGGTACAGACTTGGCTTTAGTTTTGGCTGTGATTTATGTAATAATTAATGAAAATCTATATGATAAAGAATTTGTAGAAAAGTACACTTACGGTTTTGATAAGCTTGTAGAGCATGTGAACAAAAATCAGTATACACCTGAATGGGCAGAAAAAGAAACAGAAATTTCTGCAAAAGAGATTTATTGGTTAGCAAGAGAGTTTGCTAAACATGCGCCAAAATCTGTATGGTATCCAGGTAGAAGAAGCTCTTTTTATACCAATGATGTTTATTATAGGAGAGCGTGTGCTATTTTAAACGCGATATGTGGAGCTTGGGATAAACCTGGTGGTTTGGTTCCAAAATCCAAGATTCCATTGAGGAAATATGAAATTGAATTTCCAATATTTGATTGGACTAGAGAAAGGATTGATGCTGGGAAAGTACCATTTTTAGGGGATGTTTTACCAGAGCATGATAAAACAGATGCTGGATTACCAACAGACTCTTGTCAATACTTATCAGAAAAAGATGGTAGCTGGATTATTTTTAGAGAAGCAATCTTAAAAGGGGTTCCTTATCCTGTAAAAGGGTTGTTTGTTTATAAACAAAATCCTGTTGAATCAGTACCAAATCGTAAAAAGACATTGCAGATGTTGGAGCAGATGGAGTTTATTTGTACAATCGATGTGGCAATGAGTGATACTGCTTGGTACTCAGATGTTGTGTTACCAGAATCCACTTATCTTGAAAGATGGGACCCTGTACATTCATTGAATGGTATTGTTCCTATTGCCGTTATGAGACAGCCAGTTATAGAGCCTTTATTTGATACAAAGCCTATGTTTGAAATTATGTGTAATTTAGCTCACAGATTCATGGAAAGAGAAGATTTTTGGGAAGATACCTCAGAAGAAGATTTAGAGATGTTCAAGGAAACATGTTTAAAAAGACTGACAAAAAATCCAGTAAAAGATTTTGCTAAGTATCAAGTATCTCAGTATCCAGGTGCTTTTGAAAAATTATTAAAAGATGGTGTTTTTTATCTATCTGATAAACCAAAATATGGAAAAACATTAAAGGATGGTTTTAGGTTTAAAACAAGAACAGGTAAGATAGAGATTTACAACGTAAAATACGAAGAGAAAGGATTATATCCTTTACCAGTATATTCAAGACACGAGGATCCAAAACCTGGTCAATTTAGATTTGTTGTAGGTAGACATGGTCAGTTTACTCACGCTTCAACTCAAAACAACCCTTGGTTGCTTGAAGCATATGGTGACAAGGAGAATGCTGTTTGGATAAACTCTAAGGTTGCTGCAAGAATGGGTATTAAAGCTGGCGATAAAGTAAAAGTAAAAAGCCCTGTAGGTGAGCAAATCGTTAAAGCTTTACCAACCGAGTATATAAGACCTGATGTTGTATTCTATGTACACGGTTTTGGTAGACTTTCAAAAGGGTTGTCCCATATTTATCGTGTAGGCGCTTCAGATGCTGAAATTATAAAAGATTATGTAGATCCAATTTCAGGGAATGCAGCAATGCATGAAACTTTTGTAACAATAGAGAAAATTTAATTTAGAGGTGTGAAATGAGTAAGAAAAAGTGGGCTATAGTTTTTGATGATAGCAAATGTATAGATTGTAAGGCTTGTACTGTTGCATGTAAAATGGAAAATCATGTTCCTTTGGGTATGTATTTTTACAGGAACTGGGTTGCTGAAAGAACTAAAGAATCAGAATTTCCAATGATAAAAAGGATGTTTAGGCCTTCACAATGTCAGCAATGTGAAAACCCTCCTTGCGTGCATGTTTGCCCTACACAGGCTTCATACCAGACAGAAGATGGTGTTGTATTGGTTGATCACAATAAGTGTATTTTGTGTAAATATTGTATGACTGCATGTCCATATGATGCAAGATATGTAAATGAAGAGATTGAGGCTGTTGATAAATGTACCTTCTGTTATCATAGATTGCCTGAGGGGAGAGAGCCAGCTTGTGTTGAGACATGCCCTCCAAAGGTTAGGGTTTTTGGCGACTTGAATGATCCTGAAAGTGAAGTTTCTAAGCTGGTAAAAATGCATGATACCGAAGTTTTAAAACCTGAAAAAGGTACGCATCCAAAACTTATTTATATCAAAAGATAGGGGGTAATTATGAGTGCTCATGCGACTACATTAAATAAAAGCGATATTTTTAATGGTAATAAAAGAATTTCAAATGTTTGGCTTGGGATATTTTTATTGATATCTCTAATTGGGTTATATGGAGTTTTTAAAAAGCTTACAATAGGTGATGCAGCTTATGGTGTAACCAAAACAGTTCCTTGGGGAATTTTGATATCAACTTATGTGTTTTTTGTTGTTTCCAGTACAGGTTTATGTTTGATTTCATCTATGGGGCATGTTTTTGGCATAGAGAAGTATGAAGTTATCGGTAAAAGAGCAATTATTTTAGCGATATTTACATTGTTATGTGGATTTGGTGTTATAGGTTTAGAGCTTGGTCACCCTTTTAGAATGATGATTTATAATATAATTTCGCCAAATCTTCATTCTGCAATTTGGTGGATGGGAACATTGTATGGTGTTTATCTTGTGTGTATTGCTATTGAGTTTTATTTCTTGATGACTCATAATCATACGGGTGCTCAAATTGCCGGTTTAGCTGGGTTTCTTGCTGGTATTTCAGCTCACTCAAATTTGGGTGCTGTTTTTGGATTTCTTGAAGCAAGACCATTCTGGCATGGCCCATATTTACCAATTTACTTCATTTTATCAGCACTTATATCTGGTACAGCATTAATTTTAATCATTATGAATGTAGCTTATGGTGGCCCATCAAAACTTCCAGAAAAGGCAAAAGAAGCTTTAAAAGGGCTTTCTAAAATATTTGGATTGTTATTAGGTATAATAATCTTTTTTGATATTTGGAAGATCTTAACATCCGTTTATGGAATGCCACCTGAAAAATATGAAACTGTAAAAGTATTATTGTCAGGTGATTTAGCAATTAACTTCTGGATTTTTGAAGTAATGCTTGGAATGGTTATTCCGTTTTTGATAATTATTTTTACAAAGGGCAATAGTGTTAAAGCTGCTCTTGTAGCTGCTATTTCTGCAGTAATAGGTATTTTCTTTATGAGATATGATCTTGTGATTGCAGGCCAGATGGTTCCTATGAGAGAACCTGTCCCTGGTGCAAGAGTTCAAGGTGCTGGATTGGATGGTTTGGTGCATTATTCTCCTTCCTTTGCAGAAATTTCTATTGTGATTGGTGCAATATCTTTCTGTATTTTCTTATATCTATTAGCTGAAAAAGTTCTCAACTTAAGTGAAGAGTAGTTAGTTAAAGGGGTGGCATATAGCCGCCCCAATAAAACTATAAGGGGTGAGTTATGAAAAGATTTGTAATATTGTTGGCTTTTTTTTACCTATTTTCGTTATCGGCATATGCTCAGCAGTATATCAAGGTTTTGATCCCAAAAAGCCTTGAAAAATCGTTTTCGGAGATTTCAGAAGCATTTTATAATAAGCATAATATTAAAATTAAATATGAAAGCAATTGTAGTGGAAAGGCTGCAAAACTGATACATGACTATGGGAAAATTATTGATGTTGTAGTTAGCGCTGATTATTCAGTCATTGATAACGTTTTAGTTGCCAAAGGTTTTGCTGACTGGAATATCAAATTTGCAAAGAATGAGATGGTTCTTGGATTTAGAAGTGATAGTAAATATGCTAAAAATATTGATAAAGCTAATTGGTATAAAATTCTATTGAAACCTGATGTAAATGTTGGACTCTCTGCTGCAACAAATGAGCCATGCGGTTATCGTAGTTTGATGGTTTTAAAGCTTGCTGAGTTATTCTATGGTCTAAATGGTTTTACAAAACAGATTGTTGATAAAGCATTATTTGAAAGAAAGAGTGATTTAGATATTGTTAAAGATCTTTTAAGTAAAAAAGTGGATTATATTATCGCTTATAAAACATATGCTAATGAGTATGGTTTTAAATATCTCGAGTTACCTAAGGAGATAAATCTTTTTTCTGCAAGATATGGAGATTATTATAAGCAGGTCAAAGTTGAAGATTTTTATGGATTAGGGCTAAAATCAATTCCTGCAAATTGTATTTTTTATAGTGTTACTATTCCTCATACAACTCAAAAGAGGGAATTAGCCGTTAAATTTGTGCATTTCTTACTCTCTAACGAAGTTGCTTCTATCCTTGAAAAACATGGATTCTTTGTTTTGTGTGAGCCTGAAGTTACTGGAAATGTGGATAAACTTGATAAGGTTTTAAAATCAGATGTTAAATACTGTATAAAATTTTAGAAGGGGGTTTTTATGAAAAAGATATATTTGTTGGTAGCCCTATTAATAATGATATTTTCAGCTGTATCATATAGCAAAAAGTATCCTGCTGATTACGGTAGAAATACCTGGAAGAAAAACTGTAGATTAGCTTGCCATGATGGGAGTAAGACAGGAGTACCAAAGTTGGCACCAAATTCTAAAACTCAACAGCAATGGGAAAATGTGTTTGCACAAAATAGAAAATATATTTATGAAATGCATAAAGGTGTAGATTTTAGCCATTTGAGTGAAAAAGATTGGAATATGATAAAGTTATTTGTAATACAACATGCTTATGATAGTGATCAACCAGAAAGTTGTGAGACAACTGAAAACTTTGTTAAATAAAAAGAGAGGCTTAAGCCTCTCTTTAATTTCAAAAACTCCGTTTTTGGGGAGTAATCTCTAAATATTTTATACTATGGATATTGCTGCTTTATAGCCTTGTTGTGTAGCGGCAAAGATATCCTCTGGACAATTTGCATCACCAACAACCAAAACATTTTTTCTCTTTTTAACAAGCAATGTATGTAACTCGTGGTTTGGAAGCATACCTGATGCCACAATTACAGTGTCAAAAGATTCCCATTCACCTTTTTCACCGTTTGTTTCATAAATAACTTTATCTTTTTCAAAAGCTATAACACGAGTATTTGGCATAATTTTTATATTATCTTTGTTAGCTAATCTTTTAAGCATCAGATTTTTTGTGATAGGTTCCATATCATTTGCAATTGTATCAGTTCGTTTGGTAATGACTACTTCATACCCTTTATCTACTAAATATTCAGCAGCTTCCATACCAACCATCCCTGCACCAATAATTAAAACTCTTTTCCCTTTAACTTCTTTTGTTTTTTCAAAGAATTCCAAGCTGGTTATCCAATATTGAGAATCAAGATTTTCGATTTCTGGGATATTTTGTCTTGAACCAGTTGCAACAATATAATATTCAAAACTGTCTATATCTTTTTCAGTGAAAGTATAATTTAGTTTAATATCTTTAACATATTTAAGGGTTTTGTTAATTAAGCCTTTTAAAGGCCTTGTCATTGATTCTTTATGAGGAGCTAATGGTGCAAGTCTAAATTGCCCACCGAGTTCATTTTCTTTTTCAAATAATGTTACATTGTGCCCCATTCTGCTGAGTGTTATTGCAGCTGACATCCCAGCAGGACCACCACCTATAACGGCAACTTTTTTTGGATTATCAGTTTTTATTAATTTTGGCCTGTCTATTTCTGGATTTACAATACATCCTAGACCTTTACCATTTTTTACATTAAATAAACAACCCTGTAAACAGTATCCACAATAAACGATATCGTCTAAGTTATCATTTACTATTTTTCTTACTAATTCATGGTCAGCTACTAGAGGTCTGCCAAAAGCAATAAAATCAGCAATATTTTCTTTTTCAAAGAGTTTTATTTTATCTATATCGGCCATTCTCCCTGCGGCTATAATTGGTAAGTCAGTAATTTTTCTAATCTTTTTTAAAGAATCAATCTGTTTATCTTCTGGTAAAGCCATGTGGCTATAATACCAAGGTGGAGAGTCACAAGCATTACCCAAGCCACAGTGTACTGCATCAAAACCGTATTCTTTTGCTAAATCTAAAATTATCTTGTTATCTTCAGGTTCTAATCCGTTTTCTACAAATTCATTTGCAGAAATTCTAACAAATTTAACAATTTCAGGTGCAGTTTGTGAAACGATTTCTAAAACTCTTTTTAAGAATAGAGTTTTGTCTTTTCCATATTCGTCATCTCTTTTGTTTAGTCTATCAGATAAAAACTGATGGATTAAATAACCATGTCCGCACTGTATCTCTATTGCATTAAAACCTGCTTCTACTGCATTTTTCACAGCTTTTTCATAATCTTTTAATATCCCTTCAATCTCTTCAACTGTTAATTCATCAGGGGTCTGTCCAGTTGATGGGCATGTGATGGCTGATGGGGCTTTTGGTGGCATACCTGTGGCTTTGGGGTTAGCAGCCCGCCCTGCATGATTTAAACTTATACATGCCAATGTGTTGTTTTTATGTAGTACCTCAACAATTTTTCTCAGATTTTCTACGCTGTTTTCTTGATGAATTGTTAGCTGCTTTGGATGCTCTTTGCCACTTTGTGATACAGAAACAGGCTCCAAAATTATCATTGCTACATCATTCTTTGAAATATTATTATAATACACAAGATGTCTTTCTGTAACGTCTCCATTAGGGGTTCCATAAGCAGTTTTGACGGGCGCCATTATGAATCTGTTTTTAAATGTGAGGTTTTTGATGGTTATTGGTTCTTTATAAATCATTTACTCCTCCTTGACGAAAGATTTGATATAGTTTTAAGTTATAATCATATGTTCTAAATTCAATAAAAAAGTTTAAAGGTTAATATTAAATGTTTTGAATATATAAATTATACAATAATTATCCGAATTTAAGTGGTTGTTATATAAAATAAAATTTTGTTTGAAAAATTTGGCGATATTTTGCAAATCTTTGTCAAAAGACAAAAATTTTACTTGCATATGCTAATAATTTATGTATATTGTATACAATTCTACGGTAGTTACGTTATAAAATAGAGGAGGACTGCTATTATGAAGCTGTCAGATGTAAAATTAAGCAGAAGAAAATTTTTAGCAGCTTCAGGTACTACTGCAGCAGCATTAACTATTGCTGGAGGTTTGTCCAGCTTAAAAGCAGTGGCATCTGAACATGAAGCAGAAAAGCCAAGCAGTGGTGAAAGAGGTAGAAAATTTATCCCATCTACTTGTGCAATCTGTGTTAATAAGTGTGGTTTGATAGCTGAGGTTGTAAACGGAAGAATCAAAAAACTTAATCCAAACCCTAAGTACTTAAAAAGTAGAGGTATGTTATGTGCAAGAGGTAATTCAGGAGCAGCTATTCCTTATGATCCTCACAGATTGAAGAAACCTCTTCTTAGAGTTGGTAAAAGGGGTGAAGGTAAGTGGAAAGAGATTAGCTGGGATGAAGCTTTCAAATATGTTGCTAAAAAACTTGCTGAGTTGAAAGTAAAGTATGAAAATAGATCAACTGTGCTTTTCGCTTCCACAGAAGGTTTTCAGGAAGAGTTTTTCTATTTTCTTGCTCAATCTTATGGTTCTTTAAATACTGTTAGACACCCTACTCTCTGTCTTGCTTCTACAATTCAAGGATGGATGTCTGTTTATGGTACATATCCTGATGCTGATATGAGGAATGCAGAGTTTGTTTTGATGTTTGGAGCAAACAGAGCTGAAGGTCTTGTTACTCCAGATTCTGTAGATTTCCAGAGATTTAAGCCAAAAGGTCAGCAATTAATCTATTTTGATCCAAGATTTACAAATACAGCAGCAAAAGCTGATAAATGGTACCCAATTAAACCTGGTACTGACTTAGCTTTAGTTTTATCTTTAATAAATGTTATTATTGAAGAAAATCTCTATGATAAAGATTTTGTAGAGAAATATACTTACGGTTTTGATAAACTTGCTGAGCATGTAAAACAGTACACTCCAGAATGGGCTGAAAAAGAGTGTGAAGTACCTGCCGCAGATATTAGATGGATGGCTAGAGAGTTTGCAAAATATGCACCAAGAAGTGTTGTATATCCTGGTAGAAGAAGCTCCTGGTATATTAATGATACATATTTTAGAAGAGCTTGTGCGATATTGACTGCTATTTGTGGTTGTTGGGATACTCCAGGAGGGGTTGTTCCAAAATCAAAAATTAAGTTAGTAAAACATGATGATATTACTTTTCCTATTTTTGATATGGCTGAAGATAGAGCTGATTCTGAAGCAGCTGCAGATGTTTTGCCTGATTTAATAGTTAAAGATGATAGAGAGGAAGGTTTACCCAAAGATAAAGTTTCATTTTTAAGTGAAAAAGATGGAAGCTGGTTAGTTTTGAGAGAGGCTGCACTTCGAGGGAAACCATATCCAATTAAAGGGATGATGGTTTATAAACAAAATCCTGTTGAGTCTGTTCCTGAGCGTCCAAAAACATTGAAAATGATGGAGCAGATGGAGTTTATCTGTGTTATTGATACACAAATGTCTGATACAGCATGGTATGCTGATATAGTATTACCAGAATCAACATATCTTGAAAGATGGGATCCTGGCCATGGAGAATCAGGTATCTGGCCTGTAGTAGCATTTAGACAGCCTGTTATAAAACCTCTATTTGATACAAAATCAATGCATGATATTGCTGCTGGTATCATTGATGAAATGTTAAAGATTAAAGAGCTATGGGATGATGCAGATCCTGATGAAGTTGAAGAATTCAAAGAGACAGTTGTTGAAGATATTTTCCATAAATCAACTGAAGAGTTTTTAAAACATCAAGTATCAAGATTTCCTGGTGCTTTTGAAAAATTGACTAAAGAAGGGGTTTTTTATTTATCAGATAAACCACAATATGGTAAAACGAGAAAACCTGGTTTTAGATTTAAAACACGTTCTGGAAAGATAGAGCTTTACAACCTTAAATATGAAGCAAAAGGGCTTGATCCATTACCAGTTTATAGAAGGCCAAAAGTAGAGGAAGGTAAGTATAGATTTATATTGGGAAGACACGGTTTCCATACCCACAGTAGTACACAAAATATCCCATATTTATGGGAAATTATGAAAGAGAATATGCTCTGGATAAACACTAGAGAGGCTAAAAAGTTAGGAATTACTAATGGTGATTATGTCATAGTAAAAAGTGAAGTTGGAGAGCAGAAGGTTAAAGCCTATGTAACAGAAAAGATTAGGCCTGATTGTGTATGCTATATCCATGGTTGGGGAAGGTTGTCACCTTGGTTAAACCTTGTTTACAAGAAAGGTGGCTCTCAAGCTGCAATTATTAAATCTGCTGTTGAGCCAATATCTGGTAATGCTGCAATGCATGAAACTTTTGTTGAAATCAGGAAAGCATAAGGGGTGCGGCTATGAGTAAAAAACGTTATGCTATTGTTTTAGATACAAAAAAGTGTTTAAACTGTAAGGCCTGCACCGTTGCTTGTAAGTTTGAAAACGGTGTGCCTGTAGGGGATGAAACATATAGAATTTGGGTTACAGCTCTACCTTTGCAAGGTGAGTACCCAAATTTACATCAGGAATATCAACCTTCTCAATGTCAACATTGTGAAAATACACCTTGTGCAAGTGTTTGCCCAACACATGCTACTTATAAAACTGAAGAAGGTGTTGTTCTTGTTGATTATGATAAATGTATTTTATGTAAAGCGTGTATGACAGCTTGTCCATATGATGCAAGATTTGTTAGTGAGCATCATAAGGCGGTTGAGAAGTGTACTATGTGTTATCACAGATTGGGCGAGGGTAGAGAACCTGCATGTGTTGAAACCTGTCCAACAAAAGTTAGGGTATTTGGCGATCTAAACGATCCAAATAGTAAAGTTAGCAAGCTACTTGCTTCAAGAGGTTTTTATCAGCTTAAACCAGATAGAAATACTCGCCCAAGATTATTTTACTTAAAGTAGGAGGATATTATGGCAGCACATGTTGAAAAAAAGTCGCTTTTTACATTGAATAAAGATATACCAGCTTACCCTTTTATAATTTTAGGGTTGATATTACTTGCGATTGGCGGAATAGCTGTTTTGCAAGTATTGTTAAAAGGTCATGAAGCTGTTTATGGTGTTACAAGAGAGGTTCCTTGGGGGCTTTTAATAGCAACCTATGCATATTTTGTTATTACCTCAACAGGACTTGCTTTTATAGGTGGTCTTGGCCATGCTTTTGGATATGAAAAGTATGCAAAAATGAGCAGAAGAATTGTTGTTATGGCGTTTGTTATCCTTCTTGCTGGTTTTACTCAAATTGGTATGGAGATTGGTCACCCTATCAGACTTATGATATATCTGATACTGTCTCCAAACTTGAGAGCACCTATTGTATGGATGGGTGTATTTTATAGTATCGAGCTTGTTATTTTAGCAATTGAGCTATATATGGTGTTTAATCCAGATAAAGTGAGCCATTCAGCTTCTGCAGTAGTAGGGTTTTTTGCACTTTTAGTTGGTACTGTTGCTACAAGTAACCTTGGATATGTTTTTGGAAGTTTGAATGCAAGGCCATTTTATCATGGGATTTACTTCTCAACTTTCTTAGTTATTTCTGGTATTACAGCTGGAGCTGCAATGTTGATGCTCATTCATAATATAGTTTATAAAGGAAGAATCCCAAGCGATCTTGAAGATTCAATGACTGCTCTTGGCAAACTTATGGGACTTGGTATTGGTTTGATGATATTCTTATATTTCTGGAAAATTATGTCATCACTTTATACAGAACCTAAAGGTGCTTACGAAGCTGTGCTTGCAATGCTTAAAGGGCCTTTGAGTGTGAATTTCTGGATTGGTGAGGTTGGTTTGGCTGTTGTTTTGCCTCTTCTTATCATTGTTTTTACAAAGGCAAGAAATATGAAGGCACTTGGTTTTGCTGGATTTATCTATATGATAGGACTGTTCTTTACAAGATTTGACTTTATTGTAGCTGGTCAGCTTCCTCCAATGAGAGCTGGTTATGAAGGTTCTGGAGTTCACACAACAATTTCTGGTTTGGCACATTATTCACCATCAGCTGGTGAATGGATGATATTTGCTCTTGGTTGGGGTGTATTTCTTTTCCTTTACTTTGCAGCAGAAAAATATCTTAATCTTGAAACAGAGCATCATTAAAAATAAAGGGGCTTTAAGGCCCCTTTTTTTATTTTAAAATAATGGATAAATTGAGTAAAAAATTATTTTGAGCAGTTACTAAGTAAAATTAAGATATCATAAAGAAGTAAATGTTCAAATTCCAGATTACTTCGCTAAATTTATCCCACTGGTAACATTAATCATATGAAAAATCTGATTTTAAAATTAATGCATATTTAGATAGTAGGTTTTTATTGAGTTTCATTATGAAATAATGTAAAAAAATAATCTGATTTATTTTAAAAAAGTATTGATTTTGAACATATGTTTATTATATTAATCTGTGAGGTGAGTGATGGCAAGACCAAGTAAAACAAGAATGGTTGCTTTTAAACCTATTTACTATGAATTTAAACCGAAAGGTGTACCAAGTACGGAGTTAGAAAAAATTGGATTAACACTCGATGAATTGGAAGCGATAAGGCTTGCAGATTATGAAGGATTAGATCATGAAGAGGCTGCTGAGCTGATGGGGATATCGAGACCAACCTTTTCTAGATTGGTTGAAAAGGCTAGAAGGAAAGTTTCTGAGATGTTTATAGAGGGGAAAGAAATAGCTATAGAAGGTGGAAGTGTAGAGTTTGTTAGAAGACATAGATGTAGAAGATGTGGAAAAGAGACTGGTTTTTTAGGTAGTAAACATAAGTGTAGACCAGAAGAAGGGTAAAAATAATATAAATAAGGAGGTGAGTTATGCCAGGATTTGATAGGACTGGACCAAATGGTGAAGGTCCAAGAACAGGTAGAGGTTTAGGTAGATGTAATGGAAACAGGGTAGAAATTAACAATACTGAAGTAAGCGAGTATCCTGTAAGATTGAGAAGAAGGCTTAGAGATGCATCATGCACCCACGAAGGTGGGCATGGAAGAAGCCTTGGTCGTGGAATGGGAAGAGGTTTTAGAAGGCACTGGAGGTAAATCTTGAAGATTGGTGTTATTAGTGGCAAAGGGGGAGCTGGTAAAACCTCCTTTGCCATATCACTTTCTGAACTGTTATTAAATAAAGGGTTTAAAGTGTTGCTGGCTGATTTGGATGTTGAAGAGCCAAATTGCAATCTATTTTATAATCTGACTTTAAATTATGATACCGTTTACACTTATGTTCCTGGTCATATAAAGGAAAACTGTACATATTGCAGAGAGTGTTCAGAAAAGTGTTTATTTAAGGCACTTGCTGTAGCAAAAGATTTTTGGATGCTTTTTCCTGAGTTGTGCCATGGTTGTAAAGCTTGTGGATATGTTTGTAGATTTGGAGCTATTAAAGAGGATAAGAGAGAAATTGGAAAGATTGGAGAAGTAAAAAAAGATAATTTTTATTTTATTGAGGGGAGATTAAATATTGGTGAGGTATTAACAACAGCATTGATTAAGCAGGTAAATAAAAAAATCAATAAACTCGAAAAAGATTTCGATTTTGTTATTATGGATGCGCCTCCTGGTACATCTTGCCCAGTTATAGAAACCGTTGATAATTGTGATAAAATAGTTGTTGTTGTGGAGGATACACCTTTTGGATTTAATGATTATAAGTTGATACATGATTTAATGGCTGAGCTTGATAAATCATATTATTTAGTGATTAATAAATATATCGATGGTAAGGAGATTGAAGAGTTTGCATATGAGAAAGGGGTAGAGGTAATTGCAAAAATACCTTTTAGTAAAGATGTAGCGATTGAATATTCTAAAGGTAGTTCCATCCTTAAAATTATAAAAGGGAATTTAGAAGGTACTTTAAAATATATTTCAAATTGAGGTATGAAGTGAAAGAGATTGTTGTTATTAGCGGAAAAGGTGGAGCAGGCAAATCTACAATAACCGCAGGACTGGCTTATTTTTTATCTCAGAAGGATATTGTAGTAGATGCAGATGTTGACGCAGCTGATATGCATATACTTTTAGAACCTAAAATTTTAAAGAAGGATAAATTTTATTCTGGTTTGAGATTTGAAATAAATCAAGAGAGATGTGTAAAATGTAATAGATGTTATGAAGTTTGTGAGTTTGATGCAGTTAATTTTGATGGTGATACTTATTTAATCGATAAATTATCTTGTGAAGGTTGCGGCTTTTGTAGTTATGAGTGTAAAGCAGAAGCAATCAACAGTTATGAAAAGTTAACAGGTGAAAAGTATATTTCAATTACAAGATTTGGAAACAAAATGGTTCATGCAAGGCTTTTTGTTGGTGAAGAAAATAGCGGTAAATTAATTGCGGAGATTAAAGCTGAAGCTAAAAAGATTGCAGAAAAAGAGGGTAGTGAAATCATATTAGTGGATGGACCTCCTGGTATAGGGTGCAATGCCATTTCTTCATTAACAAATACAAATACTGCCATTTTAGTTGCTGAGTCTACTGAGTCGGGTTTTCACGACATAAAAAGGTGTTGGGAGCTTGTTTCATATTTTAAATGTAAGGTGGGATTGATTATAAATAAATTTGGTTTAAATCCTGAAATAGATTGTAAAATTATAGACTATTTTAGTGATAAAAATGTGGAGTATATAGGCAAAATAGATTATTCAAAAGTTGTTGTAGAAGCTTTAAAAAGTAAAAAAGTATTGCCAGAATATGATCATTATTACGTAAAAGTTTTTGGTGAATTTTTTGATAAGATTATGGCAATGTAGGAGGGTGAAATGAAAATATTAATAACAGCTTTAAATGATGATTTAAATAGTAAGTTGGACACAAGATTTGGTCGTGGGAATTGGTGGTATATTTATAATACTGACGAAGAAAAAGGTGAGTTTGTGAATAACGATAAAAATGCCACATTGGCTCATGGTGCTGGCGTACAGGCAGCTTCAGATATCATTAATTTAGGAGTAAATGTTTTAATAACTGGGAGTGTTGGGCCAAAAGCCTATGAAGTTTTGAAAAATAGTTGTATAAAAATGTATAAAGGTTATGCAGATTTAACTATTAAAGAGAATTTAGACGCATTTTTAAAAAATAGCTTGGAAGAGATCCATGGACCATCTAGTCCACATATGGGATAAAAGGAGGCGGTTATGAAAATAGCTATACCATTGGATTATAATAAAAGGATAAGTGATCACTTTGGGCATTCACAATATTTTTTGGTAGCTGAGTTTGTTGATAATCAAGTAAAGAATAAAAATATTTTTGATGCACCAGATCATCAGTTTGGTTCATATCCTATGTGGTTAATATCACAAAATATAGATGTTTTGATCTGCAAAGGAATAGGGCATAAAGCTGTCGAAATTTTAAATAACAAAGGTGTAAAAGTTATTACTGGCGTTGAAAGCGCAGATCCTGACGAAGCTCTTGATAAGTTTGTTAAAGGTGAAGTTACAAGTACTGGTGCCTTTTGTGAAGGTGGTTCATCCTGTCATTAAAATTTTTGTAGGAGGTGGTGTGTGAAAAAGGTAGTTATTATTGGTGGAGGACCTACTGGAAGAGTAGTTGTACACAGTTTACATGCAGCAGAAGGGGAGTTTGATATTACTCTCATTAAAGATGAAGAGATAAATGTAAACAGATGTGCAGTTCCATATGGGATTATAGATAAAAAACCGGTAGAAAAATTTTGTATTCCAAATTCACTTGTTACAGATTTTGGTGCAAAACTGGTAATTGATACAGCAACAGAGATTAATACAGAGAATAATTTTGTATTAACAGAAAAGGGGGATAGATACGATTATGATTACTTACTTTTAGCAACTGGTTCAAAACCTTTTATACCACCAATAGAAGGGGTTAACCTTGGAAATATTACAACTGTAAGATCAAAGCAAGATATGGAGAGATTAAGAGAGTTTGCTAAAAAATATAAAAAGTGTGTTATCGTCGGTGGTGGATATATTGGTGTTGAGGTTGCAGTTGTTTTAAAGAGATTGGGATTGGATGTAACAATTGTTGAGATGCTGGATCATATTTTGCTGGCTACTATGGATGATGATTTTGCAATTGAGGTTGAAAATCATGTGAAAGATGAAGGGATAAATGTAGTAACCGGTGATAAAGTGATTGCTTTTGAAGGTGATGAATCTGTTAAAAAAGTGGTATTAGAAAGTGGTGAGAAGATAGATACTGATTTTGTAGTAATTTCTGTGGGAGTAGTTCCAAATGTGGAGTTAGCTGAAAAATCAGGGATCGAGGTTTCAAAATTTGGGGTAAAAACGGATGAATATCTAAGAACCAATATAGAAAATATCTTTGCTGCTGGTGATTGTGCTGAGAAAAAATCCTTTATCACTAAGAAACCTACACGTGGGGAATTTGGTACGAATGCTGTTTTTATGGGTAAAGTGGTTGGAGCTAATATTGCTGGTAAAAATGTAAAATTTCCAGGAGTAATAAATGCTAATGTTTCTACAGCATTTGAATACAGTTTTGGGTCAGCTGGTTTGATAGAAAAGGCTGCGAAAAATGAAGGGATTGATGTTGTAGTTGGGGAATCTGAGGTAATGGATATGTATCCTATGATGGATGGTGTTAGCAAGATTAAAACAAAGCTTGTATTTGAAAGAAGTACTGGGAAATTAATTGGTGGTTCTGTTTTAAGAAAAGGGCATTGTGTTGCTGCAAATGTTGATTTTATCTCTTTTGCTATACAAAAAAGTGCAACGATAGAAGAAATTTTGGTTCATCAATATTCTACTCATCCTGAACTTGCTGCTAAACCTTCTGATAATATTTATGTTTTTGCTGCGAAAGATGCTTTGAAAAAGATGTAGAGGGTGTGATTGCTTAAGTACCTTAGATTGCTTTGTTGATGCTCGCAATGACTGCATTTTGGGGTCATTGCGAGCGAAGCAATCTTTTATTTGATAACGAAGTATTTTGCCTCTGGGTGATAAACTATAACAGCACTTGTTGAATATTCAGGAACCATCTCATAATTTTCTGTGATTGTAACACCTATCTCTTTGCTATTTAAGAGATTACATATTAATAGATTCCCTTCCAAATCTGGACAAGATGGGTACCCAAAGCTGTATCTTTTTCCTTGATATTTCATGTTTAATATTTGCTCAACGGATAAATTTTCTTTTTCTATATTTAATTCTTTTCTTATTACACTATGCCAATATTCAGCTAAAGCCTCTGTAAGCTCAGTAAAAAAACCGTGGTAAAGAAAATACTCTTTATATTTGTTAGATTTGAAAAGAGATTGTGTGTATTCAACAGCCTTGTCACCGATTGTAACAAGTTGTAGAGGTAAGACATCGTATATTTCACTTTCTATATCATTGAAATAATCGGCAATACATAAGTATGGCTCAACTTTTTGTCTTGGAAACTTGATAGTGGAAATATTTTTTTCATTCTCATCAAAAACAAGCAGATAATTCCCATTACTTTTAACTCTAAAATAGCCGTATGCAACCTGAAGGTTGCAGATTTTATTTTCTGTTACATTCTTTTTGATTTTTTCAAGCTCAGGGTAAGCGACCTTTTTTAATAGGTTTGTATATTCTTCATCAGACATATCTTTCTTTTTATAACTCCATCTAGTATTAAAAAGTGTGTTTAAATTCATAAATTTTACTACTTCATTAAAATCGATGTCTTTTACAATTTTTGTCCCATAAAAAGGTGGTTTAGGTGGGTTTTCTACAGGTTTTATATCACTTCTCATTTCGATATCCTCCTCATTAATTGTTACATTATTCTGTTTAACATTTTTAACCGGAGTTATTTTTTCATCTGATTTACCGTTATTATCAGAGAGGAATTTAATAGCATCAAAAGCGTCTCTGCAGTAAAAAACTTTACCTTTTAAAATAGGTTCACATTCATTTTTTACATAACCTTCGGTTAGAGCTGCTCCACCTAAAAGTATTTTTGTTTTTAGTTGTGAGCGCCTTATTTCTTCAATATTTTCTTTCATAACTATAGTAGATTTAACTAACAATCCACTCATTCCTATTGCATCTGCGTTTACTTCTTTTGCTTTTTTTATCATTTCTTCT
The DNA here is from genome assembly GCF_000010985.1 of Deferribacter desulfuricans SSM1. Lineage (NCBI taxonomy): Bacteria > Pseudomonadati > Deferribacterota > Deferribacteres > Deferribacterales > Deferribacteraceae > Deferribacter > Deferribacter desulfuricans. The sequence continues at coordinate 1,715,431 of NC_013939.1, read as the reverse complement.
ACAGGAACTTTAATCCCAAGGTTATAAACTTTGTAACCGTTATTTGATAAGATAATATCTACCAAGTTTTTCCCTATATCGTGTACATCCCCTTTAACTGTTGCTAGTACAATTACTCCTTTATTTTCGTCATCTTTTTTATCCATAAACTTTTCCAAGTATAGCACACTTTTTTTCATAACTTCAGCTGACTGTAATACAAATGGAAGCAGCATTTTCCCTGCACCAAAGAGATCTCCAACCTCTTTCATAGCGGGAATAAGAATTTTGTTTATTATTTCTATTGGCTTGTATTTTACCAACAAATTGTCAAGTAGTGATTCAAGTTTAGATTTATCACCAGAGATAAGTTTATTTTTCAATTGTTCTTCTGGTGGTATATTAATTGAATCGTTATCTTCTTTAATATCTGTTCTTTTTGAAAAATATTCTAAAAAATTTGTTAATGCGTTTTCTTTGTTGTAAATTAAATCTAAACAGAGATTTAACTCTTTTTCATTAATTTTGTGGATAGGAATAATTTTTGCAGGGTTGACAATAGCTAAATCTAAGCCATATTTCACAGCTTCTTGTAAAAATACAGAATTCAAAACTTCTCTTGCATTTGGTGATAAGCCAAAAGAAACATTGCTCACACCTAATACAGTTTTTGCACCTTTTAATTCACTTTTTATCTTTTTGATTGCTTCTAAAGTCTCTTTAGCTGCGGTTTTTAGTGTTTCATCACCGCTACCAATTGAAAAGGTTAAAGGGTCAAAAATTATGTCTTCTGGGTTAAAATTGTAATCTTGAGTCCAGATATTATATATTTTTTTTGCAATTTCAAACTTTTTCTCTGCAGTCATTGCCATACCTTCTTCATCAATAGTAAGTGCAATGACAGCAGCTGGATGTTTCCTAACAATTTCTAAGATTTGGTGAAGTTTAGTACCACCATCTTCAAGATTTATAGAATTGATTACAGGTTTGCCTGCGTATCTTTTTAATGCTTCTTCTAATACTTTTGGCTCGGTGGAATCTATAACTAAGGGTATATTTATTGCATTGTTTAACATGCTAACAAATTTTGCCATATCTTTTGTTTCATCTCTTCCAGCGTAAGCCACACAGACATCTAAAAGATGAGCACCGTTGTTTTCCTGTTCTTTTGCAACGGCAAGCATCCCGTCAAAATCTTCAGCGATCAAAAGCTCTCTAAATGCTTTGCTACCGTTTGCATTTGCTCTTTCACCTATCAATGTGGGAGGTGGTTCTTGACGAAGTTTAGTGGATGTATATAGGCTTGAAACTTCACCTTGATATTCGTATTTAACTTTGGGTTTCGGTTTAAAGCTATTTGCTACCATTCTTAATGCTGCAATGTGTTCATAGGTTGTTCCACAACAACCACCTATGAAATCAAGGTTAAATTGTTCACATAAATCAGCCATTATTTCAGCCATTTTTTCAGGCGTTAAATCATAAATAAATTTTCCATTAATGTTTTGAGGTAAGCCAGCATTAGGGATACATGAAATTTTTCTATCCCATAATTTAGCAAGTTGGCTTAAAGGTTCGTACATAAGATCAGGACCAACTGCACAGTTTATCCCTAAAGAAAAAATTGGATAATCTCTTAAAACAGTTATTACTGCTGATAAATCAGTTCCAAGTAGCATGGTACCATTTTGTTCTATTGTAACAGAAACAGATACTGGTATATCTAAATTTTTTTCATCTAAAAGATCAAATGCTGCAATTACAACAGATTTTACTTGTAACAAATCTTGACAAGTTTCTATAAGTAGTAAGTCAACTCCACCATCTATTAGCCCTAAGATTTGTTCTTTATACATTTTATAAAGGTCATCAAAGCTTATTTGTGATAAACTTGGTAGTTTTGTTCCTGGTCCTATTGAGCCAGCAACGAATTTGTTGTTAAATTTATTAGCAGCTTTTCTAGCTATTTTTGCAGCATTTAAATTAATTTCATAAACTTTATCTTCAAGACCGTATTCTGATAAAACTAATCTGGAAGCGCCAAAACTGTTTGTTTCAACTATGTCAGCTCCTGCTTCATAGAATTTTGTATGTATTTCTTCTATTAGTTCGGGGTAGGTAAGATTCAAAATTTCGTTACACCCCTGTTTGCCAGACCATTTGTCAGAGGGGATATCGTACTGTTGTATCGTAGTGCCCATTCCACCATCAAATAAAAGTATTTTGTCCGATGTATAATTTCTTAACATTGCCACCTCTAAATTTTTTGTAGGTATTTATCAGGGTTATCTATCTATTTCAATAGGATATTTGATTTATTTGATAATAACAACTGTTTTTTAATAATGATGTTTTAGAGTTTTATCTGAATGAATTTTTGTGGTTAAAAAATAGTTGATTTAAAATTGATTTAACATTATAAAACCTAAATAATACAAATCAGGAGTGATGTTATGTTTAAATATATTATATTGTTTTTATCTTTTATTGTTTTTATTGCATGTTCACAAAATACTATTAAAGAAGAAAGCACCAATACTAGTAATAAAGAAACAGTAACTAAGCAGGAGTTAGCTACTAAAGAAAACCCACATGAAAACATTGAGAAAAAAGTTGAAAGAAAAATAGTTGTTCCAGATGAAGTTGCCAAGCTTTACAAAAGTGTAATTATTACTGTTAAGGATAATGTGGAGAAAAAAGATTTAGATACTGAAATCATAATTGGCCAAACATCAGAGGTTTCAGGGACCCCATTGGCAATTCAGGTTGAGGCGTTTTTACCAGATTTTGTTATGGATGAAACTGGGGTAATGACATCAAAAAGTAAAGATGAAAATAATCCGGCAGTGAAAGTAAAAATCTACAAAAATAAAGAGTTAGTTTTTGATGGTTGGGTTTTCGGTAAATTCCCAACAATGCACGCTTTTACAGATGATAGATATTCTGTTGTTTATAAAGGTGCTGTAAAAAAATAGTTTAGAAAAAGTAGTGGTAAACCCAGTCTAAACGTCCTCTTTTTAAAAAATACATACCGCTAAATTTCATTATCTCTTTAATCTTTTGGCGGTATTCTGGTTTATAGCAGTGGATATGACAATGTTTACATTGAGGTTTTGGGTCGAGAGGGCATTTTTCGTTTCTTTTTAAGGCGTATTGTAAAAGTTCGTAACATTCCTTGCAATAACCATCTTTATATTCAGTTATACCATTTTTGAGATGATTTTTTTTGCAATAAACTTTGATAAATTTTTTTAATATTTTTGCATCTTTCTTTACTCTTTTTGCTTTACTCATCTCTCTTTTAAACATAATCAATACCTCAAATTAATGCTTTGTATGTCAAAGTACTTTCCCTTATTAAAAGGGAAAGTACTTTTTGGTTAGTAGTTTATACCAGCAGGTTTAATATTTGAAGGATCAAAAGCGTGACATGGAGTTACTCCGTATGTCATATTGCACTTTGGACATTTTGATTCAAATGTCTCCATTACGAACTCTGTATTGCAATTATCGCAATTTTTTTTCATAGGCATTGGCATAAATTGATTACTAAACCCCATCGCTCTAAGCTTGTTTACTACTTGTTTCCCATTTTCAAAAGTTCCGCTGCAACCTTCATGCATGGTTTTCCTCCTGTTATATTTTATTTATGATTTCTCCATCTCTTAATTTATTTCTAACTGTTAATAATTTATTATCCAATTCTTCAAGGTATGGAAGTACGCTTTTTTCTTCCAAAGTTGTTTCAATAATTTTATTAACCTTACCGTTTTTTATGACTAATCTTCTGTTTGCTAATAAGGCAAGTATTGGGTCATGAGTAGACATTATAACTATTTTATCTTGTTTTACTAAAAGTTCTAAAGCTTTTTTTCTGTTTATCCCAGCGTTTTCTATTTCGTCAATTAAAACAATTGGTGATTTTGATAGAAGAGCAGTATCAGCTATCATCAAAGCTCTTGACTGCCCACCACTTAAAGAGGTGATAGGTGCATCAATATCAAACTGTTCACCTGCTAATTCATTTGCAGTGTTAAATATTTCCATAACAACTTTTTCAGTATTTTCTACCATCCTACTTTCTGCATGAAGAAAGAGAAATTCTTTAACAGTTAAATCTACAACAAAATTCATGTTTTGCGATAACTGAGCTACAAGTTTTTTGTCAGTGGCATATCTTAATTCTAATGGGGGCTCTTTACCGTTTATTAAAATTGTTCTTTTTGTGATTGTATCTTTTTGGGCTAACCACTCTATGTCTGCAAGTAGTCTACTTTTGCCAGAACCAGTTGGTCCAACAACCGATATTATTTCCCCTTTATAAATGGTTAATTCTAAATTTTCTTTATTACCATGTTTGTCGTAACCGCCTAAAATAGTAAGGGATTCAACAGCGTAAATATCTTCTTCATCTCTGATTTCTTCAATTTCATCAATAAGTGAAAAGATTGTTTGCTTTATTTCCTCGATTGTTACTCCATGCTCTTGTAGTTCATCTTCGTTTAGGTTCTTTAAAAACTCATCAAGTTCTACGTTTGGATTTTCAATTTTAATATTATAACTGTCCAATATATCGTTAATATATGGGTACTTTTCCAATAAAGTGCATATTTTCATAGTTTACTCCATCTCAATCTTTTTAATATTTCCCATTTGATATTGCTTTCCAATCCTTTTTTCACCAAGACAGTATGAGCATACAGCAGCTGGCATTGTAAATCTGAGCTGTTTTTCTGTGATAGAATTAGTATCAGTTGATTTTAAAAGTAGATTTGCTAACTCATTGGCGCCTTGTCCTGTGATACCGTTTACATGTAAAATTAGTGCTTTAGGATTAACCAGTTTTACTTTCATTGCATAAACTTCTCTTTCAGCCTGTGAAACAATATCCCCTTTTGTGATGATTACTATATCAGCACCTTTTAGCATTGGACCTATTTTTTTTGGTGTATTTATCCCTGCAAGATTATCAATAACACATATGGCAAGGATATCTTTTATGTGGGGGGAACATCTATTACAAAGCCCTGCACTTTCACTAATCAACACATCAAGCCCTAAACTTTTCCCCCATTCAAAACACTCTTCAATATTGCTTATAAAATAATGGTCAGGGCAGATAGCTCCTGATAAACCTTTTTTGACAGGGATCCCCTTTTTTGCGTAGATTTCATCATCGTCTGTTGTGAGACAATCAAATTTGACGACGCCCACTTTTACCCCTCTTTGTAGAAGCTCATCAATACATTTCAAAATTACACTGGTTTTACCTGATGAAGGAGGACCACTTATAGTTATTAGTTTCATTATGCTACTCCTACAAAATCAGAAAATTCTTTGTCTAATTTATTGATAAGGGATTCAGTATCATTTTCTAATATGTAATCCCAACCTATCCACTTAAATTTTGCAGGTTCTAATAGGCTGTTTTTTACATCTTTGTGCAATGATGGAAAAAGGCCGTTGTGTGATAAGATTTCACCAACCTCTTTTGAAAATATGGCGTCTATTATTGGTTTAATTTTTTCTGCAGAATCTTTTCTAATTAAAGCAAAGATAGGGCTTATAATGGCTCCATCTTTTGGCCATATTATCTTCACACTATTTAACGATCTGACCATCTTTGAGAAGAAGTAAGGCATGACAGTTACAGCAGGTTTATTGGAGTTTTTCATCTGCTGAGTTTTTACTGCAACTGTTGGATGTAAACTTTTAAACATAATATCTTTTAATTTACTTATACCATCCATTCCGAAATCTTTATACATGTGTAGAAGTATACTGTTAAAAAGATCAAAATCTCCAACAGGTATTGATACTTTGTTTGTATAGTTCCCAAACAGTAATTCTTCCCAAGATTCTGGTATTTTTTCACCTTCTAACTCTTCTTCGTTTATCATAAAAATAGCTGGGACCACTGAGAAAACAGAAAGTGCACTATATCTATCTTTTATGTTTATATATTTAAAATCTTCATTGATTTCATCAGGGAAACAGTCTTTGAAAAATCCATCTTTTATCCTTTTTTGTGCATTTTCAGAAAATAAAAATTCAAAACCAGCAGAAATGATAATATCTGGAATTGTCTTTTCATCAGTAAAATTAATTGAATCTTTTAACCAACCCAACCCCTTAGATGCTGATTCTAGATTTACTTCAACTGTAATATTATTCTTTTCTTCAAATTCATTAATCGACTCATTTAATTTTTCTAAAAGGGGAACCCTAACGGGGCATGGTAATACTCCGTATACTTTGATATCGCCTATTTTATTGTTTTCTATTAAAGTAATATCAGTTTTATTGGTTTCTATTCTTAAATATTCATTTAGTTGTTTTATGAGGGTATCTAAATTAATTTTTTTGATTTCAGAGATTGATTTTAAAGATAAAAGTCGCATTGGACTTTTTGGCTCTTCTAGATTATTTAGTCCTAAGTTTTTAAAGAAATATACACTATTTGGATAGTTATCTATAATATCTTTAATTTTTGTTTGCTCTGTAATTATCATTTTTCACCTCGTTTTATTTTGTTGATATTTACAATATATAGATTAAAAGTTTTATCTTTGATTACAATCAAATTTATTGCAAAATTACAATATTTTGATTAAATTAAGCTTATGATAAAGGGGTTGTATAATTCATTATCAGCATTAAATGCTGCAATTACAAGGGTTGATAATAGTGCAAATAATATAGCAAATATAAATACGCCAGGATTTAAAAGGGTTGTATCATATAATTCTGCTTTATCAAAAAATGGTGTAAATGTTTATTCTATAAAAGACTTAGATACTCAAGGATATCTAATTTATACTGGTAGAAATTTAGATTTAGCAATAAATGGTAAAGGTTTTTTTAAACTTACAAATAATCAAGGTGGCGAGGTTTTTACCCGTTTTGGTCATTTTTCAATGGATGAAAAAGGAAATATCGTTAGTCCTAGAGGGGAAATTTTATTTTCTACTGGTAGAGAAGGCAAAATAGAAGTTTCACCTGATGGCTCAATATATATAGATAAAGAACCATTGGGTAAAATTGAGCTATTTAATTCAAGCGGTAATAAAGTACCTGAAAACAGTTATGAAATATTGCCTGGTTATTTAGAAGCATCAAACGTTGATTTGGCAAAAGAGATTGTAGATATGATTGTTACTAAAAATTATTTTGAGGCAAATTTGAAAACTACAAAAGTTATAGATGAAATGTTAGGTAATATTATAGACAATTTTGCGTAGGGGGTTTGAATGATCACAGATGATTTCTTAAAAAAGTTTTTACAGGAAGCTAAAAATATTGTGATTGTTGGTGCATCAAATAATCCAGAAAGAGCAAGTAATGGTATTATGAAGTTTTTGATGAAAAAAGGGTATAACTGTTACCCTGTAAATCCTAATGAAGAAGAAGTTTTAGGAGTAAAAGCTTATAAAAGTATTTCAGATGTTCCTGTGACTCCTGATATCGTAGATGTGTTTAGAAGGAGTGAGTTTGCTCCTGAGATAGTTAAAGAGGCTATAAAAAAAGGGGCAAAATTTATATGGCTACAAGAAGAAGTTTATTCTGAGGAAGCTAAAAGATTAGCTGATGAAGCCGGAATACCTATAGTTATGGATAAATGCATTTTTAAAGAGTTTATGAGGCTTGGGATGTATGCTGATTAGCAGTGATTAAGGCTGCTAATCATTTTTTTCTATGATATAAACTAAGTTGTCATCTTCTGTAAAAAATTCATAAATTTTTGATAGATTATTTTTTAAATAATTTATTGTATCTTCTATATTTTTATTTGTTACGATTGGATAAATCCCTGCTTTATGTTTTAGCCTTTTAAAGTTAGGACTCATTGCACCAGAGATTACAAATTGCACATCTTTTAATACTTCTTTTGCAAAAACAATTTTTTTATCGTGACCGTGACCTGATTCTTCAAAGGTTTTCAAAATATTTTCCTTCTTCTCTAAGAAGACAAGTTCGTTTTTGTCTGTAATCTGTAAATAGTAGATGTAATCAGCATCCCCAAAATGGGTTTTGGCTATGTCACCATTTTTATCTAAAGCAATTGCAATTTTTTTATTCATAGAAATATCCTGTATATGCTAACACTTTGTTATTGTTTCTCGTGTTACATTAGATGCTTTTTCTTTATCAGATAGAAATTGTTCATCATCTTTTAACTCTTCTTTTATATCTTTTATCAGTTTTTGAATAAATGGGTTTTCTGACAATCTATAGGTTATCCATCTTCCTTCTTTTTCATCTACAATTATTCCAGCATATTTTAGGTGTTTTAGATGTGCTGATATTGTTGATAAAGCAATGTGCAATACTTCATTTATTTCACATACACACATTGGACGTTCAGAAAGTAAAAGGGCAATCCTGAGCCTATTAATTTCTCCAAGTGATTTAAATATTTCTGATGTTTTCTTCATATCCATACAATTATAATATTCCAAAAAAATTCTGTTGACAAGTAATATTTTTATGATATTTTTATGTTTAACGAAATATCGTTTAAGGGGAGCTTTTATGGATAAAAAAGAGAGAAATGCTTTTTTAACTTTATTGGCACTTTTTTTAATTTTTTATTTCATACCATTTCACTCGGAAAAATACCAAAAAGCTGTAATAGAAGCTGTGTTAATGCTTCAGGAATATGTGAGAGAGCATACATTAACATGTTTAATTCCTGCTCTTTTTATAGCTGGAGGGATATCTTCCTTTGTTTCTCAAGCATCTGTAATTAAATATTTTGGTAGAGAGGCAAAAAAGATTGTTTCGTATTCTGTAGCATCAGTTTCAGGGGTTATTTTGGCTGTTTGTTCTTGTACAATATTGCCTTTGTTTGCGGGTATTTATTCAAGAGGTGCAGGGATTGGTCCTGCTACAGCTTTTGTTTATTCCGGGCCTGCAATAAATGTCTTAGCGATTGTTTTAACTGCAAGGATACTGGGTTGGCGATTAGGGTTGGCTAGAGCGATAGGTGCGATAACTTTTGCAATTGTAATAGGTTTGATAATGGAACTATTTTTTGGGAAAGAGGATGCTGAAAGGGTAAACAACATACCTTCAGCTTCAATCAGTGGTAAAGAGAGGCCTTTATACAAAGATATTTTGTTTTTTGCTATGTTAGTTGCTATTTTGATTTTTGCAACATGGGCTAAACCAAATAAATTTGGCACACTTTTTAGCTTTATTTATGGAATTAAGTGGTGGTTAGTGTTTTTAGCCTTAATAGGTTTACTTGTAATTGTCTTTAGGTGGTTTCAAAAAGAAGAAAGAATTGCTTGGCTTAGTGAAACCTGGGAGTATTCAAAACAGATTATACCTTTGCTGTTTATCGGTGTGCTGATTGCTGGTTTTTTACTTGGTAGACCAAACAGTGGAAATGGTATTATCCCAAAAGAGATTGTTGAAAATTTAGTTGGTGGAAATAGTTTTAGAGCTAACTTCTTTTCGTCAGTTGTTGGTGCGTTTATGTATTTTGCAACTTTAACAGAGGTGCCAATTTTACAAGGATTATTGGGTGCTGGAATGGGGAAGGGTCCTGCTTTGGCACTTCTTTTAAGCGGTCCTGCTTTAAGCTTACCTAATATGCTTGTTATCAGAAGCGTTATTGGTACTAAGAAAACTATTGTTTATGTTGTGCTTGTAGTTATTATGTCAACTTTTGCAGGTATTATATTTGGAAGCTTTTAATTTTTAATAAAAGGAGGAATTGATGAACGTAAAAGTTTTAGGAACTGGTTGTAGAAATTGTGAGTTTTTATATCAAGCTACCCTGAAAGCTCTTGAAGAGTTACAGATTGATGCAACAGTGGAATATGTAAAAGATATTAATGAAATCTCAAAGTATGTTATGTTTACTCCTGGATTGGTGATTAATGAAAAGGTTGTTCATGAGGGGAAACCTCTTCCAAATGTTGAGCAGCTGAAAGAGATTATAAGTAAAATAAAGTAGTTTTGTTTAAGGGCGTTTTGCCCTTTTTGAAAGCTGTTGCACAATAAAACAGTGCAACTATACAGATTGCTTTGCTGACGCTTGCAATGACTGCATTTTGTGGTCTTTGCGACCCCGCCATTTAGTGGGAGTTATTGAGTTTAAAATTTGTTAAGGGTATTTTAAACGTTAATGGCGGGGGAAGCAATCTCATGATTATGATAATTGTCAACACTATAGGCTATTGTGCAGCATCCTCTGTTCAGTAGTACAAAAACATTTGATGACAAACCCTTTAAATTTGTTATAATTAAACTATGAGTAGGATAACTACTGTTTGGCTATTTTTATTTATTTTAGGGTTTATTTTTATCAATTATCCTTTTATAACTATTTTTGACAAAAGAGTATTTATCTTTGGGATTCCGTTGATATATTTGTATTTTTTTATCGGTTGGTTTGGGTCAATTTTAGTTGTTTATGTTTTTGTTTTATTTTTAAGAAAACGGAAACAGTGATATGAATGTTGTATATTTGCTGACAGCAGTGTATTTTTTATTTTTATTTTTAATAGCATATATTGGAGAGAAATTATTTAAAAAAAATAAAAAGATTTTGGCTAATCCTTATGTTTATTCTTTAACTTTAGGTGTTTATTGTACTACTTGGACTTATTATGGATCAGTTGGGCGAGCTGCCACAAGTGGCATAGATTTTATAACAATCTATATAGGACCAACTTTAGTTGTTTTTACATGGTGGATATTTTTAAGGCATATAATTAGAATATCAGAAGAATATAATATTACTTCTATAGCCGATTTTCTAAGCTTTAGGTATGGAAAATCAAAATATTTGGGTATTGCAGTTTCTTTATTTTGTATCTTTGGGATAATACCTTATATTGCATTGCAGTTAAAGGCGATAAACGAAACATTTTTTATTGTTTCTGGTAAGAGTTTTAGTAGTAATAATAGTGGTATATTAAATGATTTTTCATTCTATTTTTCTCTTGTTATCGGTATTATTGGGGCTTTTTTTGGTACCAGGCATGTTACGGAAGCTAGAAAACATCCTGGTTTGATTTCAATAATTGCTTTTGAATCAGTATTTAAACTTGTGATTTTCTTAATAGCTGGAGGGTATATTACTTTTTATCTTTTCGATGGGTTTGGGGACATTTTTAAGCAAATGGCAATGAGTAAAAATGTATTAATTGTAAATAAATTTGATAGCCTTATCACAGTCAAAGAGTCTTTAAGTAGTTATTTTCAGTGGTTTACAATGATTATAATGAGTATGTTTGCTGTTATGTTTTTACCAAGGCAGTTTCATGTAGCAGTGATAGAAAATTTGGATAGTGAGCATATAGATAAGGGGATGTATTTATTCCCTTTGTATCTTTTGCTCATAAATATTTTTGTAATTCCAATAGCTTTTGCAGGGATTTTAATATTCAATAATACAGGTGATCCTGATTATTATATTTTAAATCTTTTCATTAATAACGATAATCAATTTTTATCTTTGCTGGTCTATTTGGGTGGTCTTGCTGCTGGATCCGGGATGGTTATTGTTTCCTCTGTAAGTATAGCAAATATGGTTGTCAATAATATTGTGATACCAATCTTTGTCAAAAGGCTTGTTAAAATAAATTTATCTTTTGTATTAATTTTTTTTAAAAGGTTATTAGTCGTTGCTATAGTGTTGATAAGTTTTTTTTATTTTAAATACATTGGGAAGCATTTTTCTCTGGTAAGTATAGGTTTAACATCTTTTGCTGCTGTTAGCCAATTTGCGCCTGCCATTTTATTGGGTATGTTTTGGGAAAAGGTAAATGAAAAAGGAGCCATAGCTGGGATTATTTCTGGTTTTTTAATATGGTTTTTCACTTTGATTGTTCCTGATATGATAAACTCTGGTTTACTAAGTGAAAAAATAATGTTTGATGGTCTATTTGGTTTACCCTTTTTAAAACCTTATGCACTGTTTGGCTTAGATACGTTGGATATTTGGTCACACTCTATGTTTTGGAGTATGTTTTTCAATATAGCGATTATGGTGATTGTTTCACTTCTTACAAAGCAGACAGAGTTGGAGATTGAAACTTCTCTAATTTTTAAACGTGAGTTTTATTTAAGGGAATTGATGAGTGTTAAGAAGAAAACGATAGTAAATTTGAGTTATGACGATATTTTTGCTTTATTATCAAAATTTGTGGGGGAAAGGTTAGCTGATGAAAAGTTAACAAAACATTTAGAGGAAAAAGGTAAGAGTGTTGCTGAATTAAACTTATCAGATTTAGCAGAATTGAGAGATTTTTCCGAAAAGGTTATTTCTGAAATTGTGGGGCCTGGTGCATCGAAATTAATAGTTGAATCATATTTAGATATGTTAGGAAAAGGTGAAGATAAGGTAATAGATATATTTAAAGATTTGGTATCTTATAGTGTGGGGGAATCAAAAGATACATTGGTGAAAAGGGTATCAGAATTAAATGTATTATTGGAGATATCAAAAATATTTTCTGGGCCAGGTAGCTTAAACCAGAAAATTATTAAATCGTTAAATTTGTTGAAGAAAACTTTTAAATTTGATCTAGTGGTTTTGCGGGTTTTAGAAGGTGATGTGTTGAAAATGACAGCATATGCGGGACAGTTGTCACAAAACTTGGATTTGGATAGAAAATTGGAAGAGTTAGAGTCTTCATTTTTAGGAAAATCTATTAAAGAGAAAAAACCTATAGCAGTTAATGATATAAATTTAATACCAATAAATGAGAATGTATTGGAAATTAAAGAAGCAGGTTATTTATCCTTTTGTCATTTACCACTAATCATTGAAAATGAAGTAAAGGGCGTGATTTCATTTTTTTCAAAAATTTACAAGGGGATGTATACCAATGAATTTATTACTTTATTAGAAAGTGTAGCTCATCAGATAGCATTTTCCATAAAAAGCCATGAGCAAACAAGAGAAATTATTAAAATGAGGGAAATAGCAAAGGAACTTGAGATTGCAAGAAGCATCCAACGCTCATTATTGCCAGATAAACCTCCAGCTATAAATTATATCGATTTTGCAGGCGTTTGTTACGCTTACGAGTTTGTAGGTGGAGATTATTATGATTATTTTGAAATTGGGGATGATGTGTTAGATGTTGTAATTGCAGATGTTTCTGGACATAATGTTGCCTCTGCTCTTTTGATGTCAGAAGTCAGAACACTTATAAAAAGTATAATTGCTACGAATCCTAATTTACAACCTAAAGATATTATTAAAAAATTAAATTATGAAATCTATGACGACCTTGAAAAATTAGAATTTATTATAACTTTGGTATATCTTAGATTAGATTTTAAAAGGAATAAAATTATTTATACAAATGCTGGCCATCCAAAACCGCTAGTTTGCAAACAGGGTGAAATAAAGGAATTGGAAGGTGGGGATCCTTTATTAGGGGTGATTAAAGAGTATGAGTTTGAGCAGTTTGAATATAGTTTTTCAAAAGATGAATTCCTCTTTGTTTATACCGATGGTATTGTTGAAGCAGAAAATATTTTTGGTGATTTTTTTGGATTGGAAAGGTTATTTGCCACAATCAAAAATAATTGCGGTGGTTCATCCGAGGAAGTAATAGCATATATTTATGAAGAATTATTAAAATTTATTGGCGATAATAAACAAAAAGATGATGTTACTATGGTGGGGATTAAATTTAAAAAATAAGGACATTTTTTGATTGAGTGTGGATACAATAATAATTGCTTAACTACATCAGATTGCTTCACTAACGCTTGCAACGAACAATTTTCCAGTTATTGAGAGGAGCAGAAGCGATGATGTAATTTCAAAATTAAATTGGTATCAAAAAATTGATTTATTGTGCAACAATCTTTAAATTTTGAATTCAATAAAAAATAGATTGAAAATGATTTATTACTGTGATAATTATTTAACAATTTTAAGTAACATTAAACAGGAGAGTTGCAATGAGAAGTGAAAATGTTAAAAAAGGTTTAGAAAGGGCACCACATAGAGCTCTTTTACATGGAAGTGGAGTACCTAAAAGTTCAATGGATAGACCGTTTATAGGTATATGTTCAAGTTTTACAGATTTAATACCTGGACATTCTGGGATGAGGGATTTAGAGCGTTTTATAGAAAAAGGTGTTCATACAGGGGGAGGATATTCTTTTATTTTTTCTGTTCCAGGGATATGCGATGGTATTGCAATGGGGCATAAAGGGATGCATTACTCTTTACCTAGTAGAGAAGCAATTGCAGATATGATAGAATGTGTTGTGGAAGCTCATCAGCTTGATGGCGTAGTTTTTTTGACAAACTGTGATAAGATTACCCCTGGTATGTTGATGGCAGCCGCAAGATTAAATGTCCCTTCAATATTTGTTACAGCTGGACCTATGCTTAGTGGTCATTGGAGAGGGGAAAGAAGATCTTTTGTAAGAGATACTTTTGAGGCTATGGCAAAATATAAAAAGGGTGAAATAGATGATTTTGAAATGAGTAACTTGGAACAGTGTGCTTGCCCATCTGCTGGCTCTTGTCAGGGCTTATACACAGCAAATACTATGGCTTGCCTTACTGAAACAATGGGGATGAGCTTACCTGGTTGTGGCACAGCTTTGGCTGTAATGTCAAAGAAAAAACATATTGCTTTTGATAGTGGTGTTAGAATTTGTGATCTTATTAGAGAAGATATTAAACCTAAAGATATTTTAAACGAAAAAGCTTTCAAAAATGCTGTTATAGTTGATTTGGCACTTGGTGGTTCTACAAACACCACATTGCATTTACCTGCAATTGCACATGAGGCAGGAATAAAGTTAAGTTTAGATCTTTTTGATGAGCTAAGTAAAAAGGTTCCACATATTAGCAATTTGAGACCTGGTGGTGAATTTTTTATGGAGGATCTCGATTTTGCTGGAGGGATACCTGCGGTTTTAAAAAGGTTGGAGTCTTTGATAGAGGATAATCAAACTGTTTCTGGTTTGACTACTAAAGAGATTGCAAAAAGAGCGATTGTCTTTGATGAGGATGTTATAAGACCTATTGATAATCCATATCACAAAGAAGGTGGTATCGCTGTTTTAAAAGGTAACTTAGCACCAATGGGTTCAGTGGTAAAACAATCTGCTGTATCTAAAGAGATGATGGTTTTTAAAGGGACTGCTAAAGTGTATAATTCTGAGGAAGAAGCTATGGAAGCTATAATGGGTGGTAAAATAGAAAATGGTAATGTTGTGGTTATCCGTTATGAAGGGCCAAAAGGTGGACCAGGGATGAGAGAGATGCTTGCGCCAACTGCTGCTATAGCAGGGATGGAGCTAGATAAAGTGGCACTAATTACCGATGGGAGGTTTTCTGGTGGCACTAGGGGGCCTTGTATTGGACATATTTCCCCTGAGGCTGCCGAAGGTGGAGTCATAGGTTTAGTTGAAGATGGTGATGAGATATATATAAATATACCAGAAAGAAAAATTGAGTTGTTAGTATCTGAAGAAGAACTTGAAAAGAGAAGAAGAAATTGGGTTAAACCTGAGCCTAAAATTAAAACAGGATATCTGTATAAATATGCTTTAAATGTTAGTAGTGCTGCCGAAGGTGCTATCTTTAAAAAATTGCAGTAGGAGAAAAATATGAAAACAGGCGCAGAAATATTAGTTGAATGTTTAAAAAGGGAGAATGTAGAGGTTATTTTTGGCTACCCCGGTGGTGTGTTACTGGGGATTTATGATACTCTATTTGATGCAGATATAAAACATATTTTACCAAGGCATGAGCAGGGTGGTATTCATGCAGCGGATGGTTATGCAAGAGCTACGGGAAAAGTTGGTGTTTGTATGGCAACAAGTGGGCCAGGTGCCACAAATTTGGTTACAGGTATTACAAATGCATATATGGATTCTGTACCATTAGTAGTTTTTACTGGTCAGGTTCCCACTTCACTTATTGGTGGGGATGCCTTTCAGGAAGCTGATATAATTGGGATCACTAGACCAATAGTAAAACATAGCTATTTGATAAAGGATATTAAAGAATTGGCACCATCGATTAGAGAAGCGTTTTATATTGCAAGAACTGGAAGACCTGGACCTGTTGTAATAGATTTACCAAAAGATGTTGTAGCATCGAAAACTAAATTTAAATATCCGGAGAAGGTGGAGTTACTTGGATATAATCCAAACTATGAAGGTCATCCAATGCAAATTAAGAAGCTTTTAAAGACATTGGAAGGTGCTAAGAAACCAGTAATTTATATGGGTGGTGGTGTTAGAATTAGTGAAGCACATAAAGAGTTGTTGGAATTTGTTGAAAAAATTAACTTACCAGTTGTTTCGTCATTTATGGGGCTTGGTGGTTTCCCAGGAGACCATCCTAATTTTATCGGATGGTTAGGGATGCATGGAAATTATGCTTCCAATATGGCTATGACTGAGACAGATTTTATTATAGCTATAGGGACAAGATTTTCTGATAGATCCACAGGGAGATTAGATGGTTTTGCTCCTCATGCAAAGATAGCTCATATCGATATTGATCCTGCATCAATAAGTAAAAATGTTGTGATAGATATTCCAATTGTTGGAGACTGTAAGGTAGTTTTAAATCAAATATTAAAATATATTGGCAGTTATGATTGGGAAAAGAGGAAAAAAGATAGAGAAAATTGGTTAGCTCAGATAAAAGCTTGGGATAGTGAGCACCCTTTTTCATACAAACCGAGCAAAAAAATCATTAAACCTCAGTTTGTAGTTGAGAAAATCTATGAAGTAACTAAAGGGGATGCAATTATCTGCACAGAAGTTGGGCAAAATCAGATGTGGGCTGGCCAGTTTTATAGGTTTAAAGATCCAAGGCAATTTATATCTTCAGGTGGCTTAGGAACTATGGGTTTTGGTTTCCCTGCTGCTATTGGCGCAAAAATAGGAAGACCTGATAAAGAGGTATTTGATATTGCTGGTGATGGTAGTTTTCTCATGAATATGCAAGAGATTTGTACTGCTGTTCAGTATAGAGTTGGTGTAAAAGTAGCAATTTTGAATAATAAATTTTTAGGGATGATAAGGCAATGGCAAAATCTCTTTTTTAATAATAGATATTCATACTCCTGTCTGGAGTGTCAGCCAGACTTTTTAAAACTTGCAGAGAGTTATGGTTGTCCTGCTTTTAGAGCTGAAAAACCAGAAGATGTAGAACCTATTTTGCGTGAGGCAATGAAGATAAAAGATTTGCCTGTATTAATGGATTTTGTAGTGGATAGAGAAGAAAATGTATTCCCTATGGTTCCTGCAGGGGCAGCATTAAATGAAATGATCTTGGGGGATTAAGATGGGTGAAATGAGACATATAATATCAGTTTTAGTAGAAAATAAATTTGGGGTTTTATCAAGAGTTGCCGGACTTTTTAGTGGGAGAGGCTACAATATAGAAAGTCTATCAGTAAATACTACTCATGACCCAAGATTTTCTGTTATGACTATTGTGACTTCTGGTGATGAAAGGATTATTGAACAGATTATAAAACAACTCAGAAAATTGATAAATGTAATTAAAGTTAGAGATGTTACCCCGATGGATCATATAGAAAGGGAGATGATGTTAGTCAAGGTCCATGCTACCTCAAAAACTAGACCTGACATTTTTAATATAATTAACACATTTAGGGGTAAAGTTGTTGATATTACAGGTGATTCTTTAATTGTTGAAATTACAGGGACAGATGATAAAAATAAAGCTTTTATAAAAGTGCTTGAACCTTACGGTATTATTGAGGTAATAAAAACAGGTTTTGTGGCGATTGCAAGAGGGAGTAAAGCAACTCCTGATTATAGCAAAACATCATAAAAATAAAATATGAGGTGGTTAGATGAAGGTGTTTTATGAAAAAGATGTAAATATTGATTTAATTAAGTCTAAGAAGGTTGCTGTTATTGGTTACGGTAGCCAAGGTTATGGACATTCAAATAATTTAAAGGATAGTGGAGTAGATGTAGCGGTTGGACTTAGAAAAGGTAGTAAATCTTGGGCAAAAGCAGAATCTGCAGGTCTTAAGGTTATGGAAGTTGAAAAAGCTGCAGAATGGGCTGATGTAATTATGATTTTGACTCCTGATGAAACTCAAGGTGATCTTTATAAAGAATTTATCGCACCATATTTAAAAGAGGGAGATTATATTGCTTTTGCTCATGGTTTTAATATCCACTTCGGTCAGATAGTTCCTCCAGAAAATGTTAATGTTATTATGATAGCACCTAAGGGGCCTGGCCATCTGGTGAGAGCTGAATATGAAAAAGGTGGTGGAGTACCTTGCCTTGTAGCCGTTGCTCAAGATTATAGTGGAGATTCATTAGATGTGGCACTTTCTTATGCTGCTGCGATTGGAGGGGCAAGAGCAGGGGTATTGCAAACGACATTTAAAGAGGAGACAGAAACAGATCTTTTTGGTGAGCAGGCTGTTCTCTGTGGTGGACTTACACAACTTATTAAATATGGATTTGAAACACTTGTAGAAGCTGGTTATGCCCCAGAAATGGCATATTTTGAATGCCTGCATGAGGTAAAATTGATTGTTGACCTGTTGTATGAAGGTGGTATCTCAAATATGAGATATTCTATCAGTAATACTGCTCAGTATGGTGATTTAACAAGGGGGCCAAGAGTTATTTCTCCTGAAGTTAAAGAAAATATGAAAAAGGTTTTATATGAAATACAGAGTGGACAATTTGCAAAAGAGTGGCTATTAGAAAATAAGGCTGGTAGACCAGTTTTCAATGCATTGACCAAGGTAGATGAAAACCATCCTGTTGAAGTTGTAGGGAAAAAACTAAGAGGGATGATGAGCTGGCTTGGTAAATCTAAAATAGTAGATACTGATAAAAATTAGTATAATATGTAAAGAGGCTGTCATTATTATGTGACAGCCTCATATTTTCTATTGCTAATAGTGATAATTAAATTATAATATTTAAAAAAAAGTGGAGATTTATATTGATAGCTAAAGAAGGGTTCCCTTTTATAATTACAAGCATAATAGTTTTTTTTGTAATATTGTTATTTCCAAAAAATATTTTGCTTATTATTTTACTTGTTTTAGTTGCATTCTTTATATGGTTTTTTAGAGATCCAGAGAGAAACATACCTCCTTATGATGATATTGTTGTTTCCCCTGCAGATGGTAAAATTGTTGAAATCACTGAAGAAAACTTCGATGATAAAACTTTTAAAAAGATTTCAATTTTTATGAATATTTTCGATGTTCATGTGAATAGAGCACCATTGGAAGGTGAAGTGGTTTCAGTTGAGCACAAGCCTGGGAAATTTCTTGCGGCTGATAACCCCAAAAGTTCGTTGGAAAATGAGCAGAATATTATAAGATTAAGCACTAAATATGGTGAAATTGTTTTAAAACAGGTTGCTGGTCTAGTTGCCAGAAGGACAGTTGCTTATGTAAAGTCAGGCGATAAAGTGTTAATTGGGGATAGAATTGGTATTATAAAATTTTCTTCAAGAGTTGACTTATATTTACCGTTGGACTTCTATATTACTGTTGAAATAAATGATAGGGTCAAGGCTGGTGAAAGCATTATAGCAAGGTATGAAAAAGATGATTAAAAAAGAGTATGTCTTACCTAATTTTATAACTTTGATGAGTATGTTTTCTGGCTTTTATTCGATAATAGCATCCGTAAACGGTAATTTTGTTTTGGCCTCTTATGCCATACTTTTTGCTTTTATTTTTGATGGGCTTGATGGAAAGGTAGCTAGGATGTTGCATGCTACCAGTGATTTTGGGATTCAGATGGACTCTTTAAGTGATCTTGTTGCTTTTGGGGTTGCTCCTGCTTTACTGGTATATAATTGGGTGCTTACCCCTTATGGAAGGGTGGGCTGGATGGCCGCTTTCCTTTTTGTAGCTTGCGGAGCTCTTAGATTGGCAAGATTTAATGTGATGACAAAAAAGATAGATAACAAGTATTTTGTTGGATTACCAATACCTGCTGCTGCGGGGGTTATAGCTTCAAGTGTATTGTTTGTAAAAGAGATTTTTGGAACTCCTGATGGGATTACTATCCCTTTGAGTTTTGTGCTGTTTATATATCTTTTAGCATTTTTAATGGTCAGTAATGTAAAATATTTTAGTTTTAAAAAGATTGAGCTTCAATGTGTAAAACCTTTTAGGTTGTTGGTTGGATTTACCTTAATGATTATTGTGATAGGTTCATATCCTGAAATATTTTTGTTTGTATTTTTTACTGGGTATGCTCTATCTGGTTTACTCCTTCAACTACTTAAAGCATTTAAACATCGGACCCTGGAGGTCGAAGAAGGCCATATTAAGTAATTAAAAGGCCTCAGCCCCAGGGTTGAGGCCTTTTTTTTTTTAGATTATTTTTGAAAAGGAGGAAATAAAATGAGTGAAAAGTTGATAATTTTTGACACCACTTTGAGAGACGGTGAACAAGCTCCAGGTTTTAGTATGAATGTGGAAGAGAAAGTTAAAATGGCATTACAGCTTGAAAGACTTGGGGTTGATGTTATTGAAGCAGGTTTTCCCATATCTTCCCCTGGTGATTTTGAAGCAGTGAGAAAAGTTGCAGAAGCAGTAAAAAATCCAGCTGTTGCAGGTTTATGTAGAGCAAACAGAAAAGATATTGAGGTTGGTTGGGATGCTTTGCAATACGCAAAAAGACCAAGGATACACACTTTCATAGCGACATCAAATATTCATATGAAATATAAACTGAAAAAGGAGCCTGAAGAAGTTATTGAGATTGCAAGAGATGCTGTAAAATTTGCAAAAAATCTTTGTGATGATGTGGAGTTTAGTGCAGAAGATGCCACAAGGACAGATTTGGATTTTTTGTGTAAAATCGTAGAAGTTGTTATTGATGCAGGTGCTACCACAGTAAATATCCCTGATACTGTTGGTTATACAGTTCCTATGGAATTTGAAAAAATAATAAGCACATTATTAAATAAGGTTCCTAATATTGATAAAGCTATCATAAGTGTGCATTGCCATAACGATTTGGGTTTAGCTGTGGCAAATTCTATAGCTGCTGTTAATGCAGGAGCAAGGCAGGTAGAATGTACAATAAATGGGATTGGTGAGAGAGCCGGAAACGCTTCATTAGAAGAGGTTGTTATGGCATTAAATGTGCGTAAAGATGTATTTGATTTTGTTAAGACAGAAATAAACACAAAAGAAATTTATAGAACAAGTAGACTCCTTACTTCAATTACAGGTGTTGAAGTTCAGCCAAATAAAGCTATTGTTGGTAAAAATGCTTTTGCTCATGAAGCAGGTATACATCAAGATGGTGTGTTAAAAGAAAGAACAACTTATGAAATAATGACCCCTGAAAGTGTTGGGATCCCTTCTAATAAACTTGTGTTGGGTAAACATTCTGGTAGACATGCGTTGATGCAGAGGCTTAAAGATTTAGGGTATGATTTGTCAAGGGAAGAGTTAGAAATAATCTATGCTAAATTTAAGGAACTTGCAGACAAAAAGAAAGAAGTTTATGATGAGGATTTAGAAGCAATAGTAGAAAATCAAATGAGTAGAGTAAAAGAGTATTATTCTCTTGAAAATATAACAATTGTTAGTGGAAATAATGCAATTCCAACTGCGACGGTAGAGCTGGTTAAAGAGGATGGTAATGTGATAGTGGATGCTTCAATTGGTGATGGTCCTGTAGATGCTGCTTTCAAAGCAATAGAGCGTATTGCAGGAGTTCAAGGAAGATTGAAAAAATACAATATTAAGTCAGTTACTGCTGGTAAAGATGCCCAAGGTGAAGTTACAGTTGGAGTTGAATTTGAAAAGTCTGGATATGAAATTACAGGTAAAGGGTATTCTACAGATATTGTTGTAGCAAGTGCAAGGGCATATTTACATGCTCTAAATAGATATTTGAGCAGAAAAAATAGCAAAAGAGAGATAAAGGATACGGTCTAAGGGTGTTTTTAACACCCTTTTACTATAAAGAAGTTTTTTGTGTTGCAAACTTGAAATAATTTAATTATATAGGGGCGACAATTTAAAAAGTGGAGGTATGTGGTCATGGCTGGACACAGTAAGTGGGCGAATATTAAACATAGAAAAGCTGCACAGGATGCTAAAAAAGGGAAAATTTTTACTAAAATCGCTAGAGAGTTGATGGTTGCTGCTAAAATTGGTGGAAGTGATCCTGAAATGAACCCTAGGTTGAGGGTGGCTCTCGAAAAAGCAAGACAGGCTAATATGCCAAAAGAGAATGTTGAAAGAGCTATTAAGAAAGGAACTGGCGAAGGTAATGAATCAAACTTTGAAGATGTAATTTATGAAGGTTATGGGCCAGGTGGTGTTGCTATATTAGTTCAAGCTTTGACTGATAATAAAAATAGGACTGTTGCAGAGGTTAGAAGTACTTTAACAAAGAGGGGTGGAAGTTTAGGTGAAGCTGGTTGTGTGGCATGGCTTTTTGAAAAGAAAGGGGTTATTGGTATTAAGAGAGAAACAATTGATGAAGATACTTTAATGGATATAGTTTTAGAAGCTGGTGCGGAAGATCTTAAAGTGGAAGATGATAATTATGAAGTGATTACTGAACCTTCTGAATATTATAATGTGAAAAAAGCTCTTGAAGATAAAGGGATAAAGATTGAATATGCTGAATTAACCATGAAACCTAAGAATACAGTTAAGGTAGAAGGTGAAAATGCTAAAAAGCTACTGGGGCTTATTGAGGCATTAGAGGATTTGGATGATGTTCAAGAGGTATATGCAAACTTTGATATTGATGATAAAGTTATGGAGGAGTTAGGAGCATAATATTTGATAATTTTTGGCATAGACCCTGGTTTAAATAAAACAGGAGTAGGAGTCCTTGAGCTTGCTGACAACAACAATAGCTTCAGATGTGTCGATTATACTGTATTAAAAAATAAGAGTTCGTTGTCAACTATTGATAAAATTGCTGAAATAACTGATAGTCTTTCAAAGTATGTTAAAAGATATTCTCCATTATATGCTGCAGTAGAAGAGAGCTTTTATTCGGTTAATGTTAAAACAGCCATAAGTCTTGGAATGGCAAGAGGTGCTATAATTTCGACACTGTTATCACATAGTGTTAAAGTGTTTCAATTTACCGCATTGCAGATAAAAAAATCTGTAGTTGGCTATGGTAAGGCTGATAAAAACCAAGTAAAGAAAATGGTTGAAATGCAACTAAATATATCTTTAGATAATGTTTTAAATGATGTATCTGATGCTTTAGCATGTGGTATATGTCTTGCAATATTTTTAAAAGGTAAATTGTATGATAAACTATATTAATGGAAAACTTGTTTTTAAAAAACCAGAATTTATCGTTTTAGAAACATTTGGTATTGGGTATCATATTAATATCTCCCTAAATACATTTTCTAAGCTTCCTGAGGAAGGGGCTAATTTAAAGATTTTTGTTCAGCAAATTGTAAAAGAGGATAGTATAACATTATACGGTTTTTTCGATGAAGCTGAAAAAGAGTTTTTTAATTTATTAATAAAAGTATCTAAAGTTGGACCAAAATTAGCATTGTCAATCCTTTCAGGATTCAATGTGGATGAGTTAAAGGAGTGTATTGTTTCTAAAAATCATATCAAACTGGCTTCTATACCTGGTATAGGGAAAAAGACTGCTGAAAGAATTGTATTGGAATTGAAAGATAAATTAGATAATGTTGAAGTAGTAAGTGAAGATGGGGATGTACAAATTTTAGAAGATGTGGTAAGTGCTTTGATTAATTTAGGATATAAAAAGCAGGAATGTTTAAAAGTTATTAAAAATATTGATATAAGTAAGTTACGTTTTGAAGATATTTTGAAAGAAGCATTAAAGAAACTGACATCGTAAGTTTTTCATAGAATCGAAGCTGTTGCAAAATAGGGTTATTTTTTGATTTAACTGTAGTTTTGAGATTGCTTCCCCCGCTATTAACTTAACACCTTGATAGTTATTCATCAATAACATAATATACTCAAAAAATTATAAACTTAACATCTGCCAAAAAATGGCGGGGTCGCAATGACCAGAAAATGCCGTTTTTGCGAGCGTTAGCGAAGCAATCTGATGTGTTTAAGCATTTATTATGACAATACCCTCGTTTTTACTAAAAAATTTATCATGGATTTAGGTTATTCTATACTGCACAATCTGTTCAATTCAATTTTACTCAGAATTTTATGGGCAGTTAGAGTTTGTTTTACTGTAGTCAAAGCTTTTGATTTTAACATATGTTGATAAAAAAAAGAGATTTGCTATAATTATAACTATGAATATTAGAAATGAAGCTTTTAAACAGCATGTTAAGGAATATGATGAGTGGTTTATAGATAATGAATATCTTTATAAATCAGAGCTGGAAATTTTTAAGGAACTTGGAATTTATGGAAAATCCATAGAGATTGGTGTTGGTACAGGCAAATTTGCTATTCCATTGGGGATAAAGTATGGTGTTGAACCCACATATCAGATGTATTCTAAGGTAAGAGATAAAGTAAAAATTGTTGAAGGGGTTGCAGAATATTTACCTATAAAAAATAACTTATTTGATTGGGTAATAATGGTAACAACAATATGTTTTGTAAATGATCCTCTAAAGTCAATTTTAGAGATGTATAGAATTTTAAAAAAGGGTGGGAAGTGTGCTATAGGATTTGTTGATAAAGATTCCCCTTTAGGTAAGATTTATCAAGAGAAGAAGTCAAAAAGTAAATTTTATTATGAAGCAATATTTTATTCTACGAAAGATGTTATTCAGTTTATGAAAGAGTCAAATTTTAAGATTGTAAAAATTTATCAGACATTATATGGAGAATTTGATGATTTTAGAAATAAGGTGCAAAAACCAATAGAAGGGTACGGCAAAGGGAGCTTTGTAGTTATAGTTGGAGAGAAATGATGGGTATAAGCAAATTTGATAAGAATGCATTTACTTACGATTTAAAGCCTATGCATGTTGAGAGAGCAAAAGCTGTAGCAGATGATATAAAAAGTAGTATTAGAATAAATAAAGATTGGCATATAGCTGATTTTGGATGTGGCACTGGTTTATTAGGTTTTAATTTTATAGAGGATGTAAAACAGATTACAATGATAGATGTATCGCAAAATATGCTTGATATTTTGAAGGAGAAGATTAATAGTTTAAACATTACAAATATGAAAATATTAAAAATGGATGTATTTAATACAAATAATTTGCCTATTGAAAGATTTGATTTGATTGTGACATTGATGACTTTTCATCATATTCAGGATATCAGATTGGGGTTAATTAAGCTCAAGAGTATGTTAAAAAACGATGGTTTTTTAGCTTTAGCAGATCTTGACGAAGAGGATGGTTCTTATCATCAAGATGGTGATACGGTACATAATGGTATTAATCAAGAAGAACTAAAACAGTTTGCATCGGAAATAGGGCTTAGATTTAAAACATCTAATATCCCTTATGTGATAAGAAAAACTATTGATAATACTCAAAGAGAGTATCCTGTTTTTTTGCATATTTATCAAAAGTAACATTTTGTTTTGTCCAATATTTTTCTTTTAATTTCTTTTTAAAAGGTATATTTTGAAAAAAAAGGTGAACTATGGACGTAAATGAGTTAGTAAGAATTCATGATAAAAATCAATTTGAGATTAAATTAGGCTATTTAATTGATCACACTAAGAAAAAAACTGAGTACGATATTAATATATATTTTTTTATACCAAAAAGTATTGGGATAAATAAATATACATATTCAAATAATCAGTTTTTTGAGGATTTTTACAGTTATGTGCGATTGATAACACCTAAAAACAGTTTAACAGAAATTATTGATAGACTTGAGAATCTGAGTGAGTTTATCAAAAAAAATAAATTAAAAATAGATAAACATTTTGAGCATATAAATTATGAATTAAAGATAATAATATGTTCATATAGGGTTTATCTAAGAAAATTTTCTAACGCTGTTAAAAATGGGATGTGTAGCTACCATGAATATGTGGAGTTGGTTAATGAAATAAAACAATTTAGAAAAGATATAAATAGGTTGCTTGACTATATTCATTATTCATCTTCAAAAAAGATAGAAGATTTATTCTTGTTTGCTGATGAATATAGTAGTTTATTGGTGGATGTTTATATCTTTAGAATTATTAGGTTGTTAAGTAGTGAATGTAGTGAAGATATAAAAAATATCTTGCTTGGACTTGTTGAAAGTGAGGTTGAGTATCGAAAGCAGAGAGGTTACTCAGTAGTTTCTAAAAATGAAGAGAAAAATGAGGAATTAGTATATAAATATTCTGTATATAAAAAGTTTTTCTATAGTATTTTGTTCCTTTATCAAAAAAGGAGAGAAGATTATACTGAGGTAAGACATTTTGCTTATGCAATAGCTGCTGGTATTGCGATGATTTTTGCCACTGCCGTTGCATTTTTTTCTCAAAAAAAATATGGAAGCTACACTTTACCTTTCTTTGTGGCTTTGGTTGTGAGTTATATGTTTAAAGATCGGATGAAAGACTTTTTCAGACAGTTATTTGATGATAGGTTTGTTTTTAGAAAAGTTTATGATTATAGAAATAAGATTTATGATTTGGAAAAAAATAGATTGTTTGGTTATTATAAGGAGAGAGTAAGGTTTATAGATGATAAAAATTTACCAGAATTAATTTTGAATAAAAGATTGTATAAAACAGATGGTAGGATGTCTACTTGGTTTTTGGGTGAAAATATTTTGAAGTACGAGCGTAAAATAAAACTGTTTAATAAAAGGATAACCGATTTTTTTGCAGATAAGATAGAGGGGCTCAACGATATTATCAGATTTAATATTAGTAGTTTTACAAAAAAACTTGATGACCCATACGAGACTCTTTACAAAACAGTTAATGGAAAAATAGAGAAAGTTTCTGCTTCAAAGGTATATCATGTCAATTTGGTGATAGAGTTTAAATCTGATAATGACCATAGATTACACAAGGTTCGTTTGGTTCTAACAAAAGAAGGTATTAAAAGAATAGAACTACCTGAATTTGATAAATTTATAAAAAAGGGGGAGAACAATTAATTTTGCTTATCTGATTTATGAAAATTTGATAGTGCTAATTTAAACAGCAGTGGTCCAGCTATCTGGTTTAAACCAATCATGGCAAAAAGTAGGGTACCAAAATCTTTCCCCCACGCAAAATTATATGAAATTATTTTGGCAAAACCAAGACTGACTCCAGCCTGACTTATAAAACCCAATGTGGAATATTTTGCTACTTTATCATCAATATTGAATAATTTTCCTGCTGATATAGATGATATGTATAATATTGCTATCCTAATAAAGACTAAAACGATTGTAATAAAAAGCATAGTTTTTAGTGCAAAAATATCTATTGAAGCTCCAGCTGAGAAAAAGAATATTAAAAGTATTAACTCAAAGTTTTGTTCAGTAATTTCATTTAATAATTTACCATAATTTGAAAAGTTATTAATAATAATTCCTGCAATAAGAAATAGTAGCAAATTGTTTAAATGAAAATATTCTGTTATAAATCCTATAGTTATCAGTATTATTAACAGGAATGAACCTAAGTTAATTTTTATAAACTTGACATAGTACTTAATTATAAATCCTAATATAATTCCTGATAAAATGGATAGTGTTTCATGAAAGATAACAAGTGCTACAGAGCTGTCTTTGTTTGCAGCAAAGAAAGATAAAGCTGCTGTGAATAACAGAATTAAAGCAATATCCTTTATTATGGCAGATGTTAAAACAAGGTGTGATAGCTCGTTATTTGACTTTGTTTCTTTTATGATTGCTATTGTGGTTGAAGGTGAAGTGGCATTAAATATTATGGTCAAAAAGATTACGGGTGCTAATAGAGCAAATTCTTTAGATAGTAGTAAAAAGATTATGTACAAAACAGGTATTGAAATCAATGACATAATAAGTATTTGTAAAAATGTGTATTTCCCATATCTAATAAAACTTTCTAGATCTTTTTTAAAATCTATTTCGCATCCAGCTACTAAAGCTATAAGGCCTAATGCTATATTATCAAGAAATTTCATTTTATTTAATAATCCGTAATCAAATATATTTAAAATATTTGGCCCCAGCAAAAGTCCCATTGTTAGAAAAGATGATAATCTTGGAATACCAATATCATAGAGTGTTTCAGCTACAATTAATGATATTAAAAAAGATATCCCTATTTTTAGGGTGTAATGTACTTCATAGAAATTAATCAGTAATATCGTTAAAAATATTAAAAGAGCAATTAAAATGGTATTTTTAGCTATTTTCATTTTTCAAAACCATAAAGTTATAAATTTCTGTTATAATAAATAGTAAAAAAATTGTTGGGAGCATATCAGTTAAGTCAATAATACCAATAGTTTTTATCTCTATTATGAATAGAATTGGTATTATTCCTATATTTACAAGGTTTATTTTGTCGTTTGAATTTAAGATAAGTTTATTAAAAAGTTGTTGAGCTAAATATTTGCGAGTAAATAGTGTAACAAATAAAATAGAAATGAGAGCTACTATTTTTGATATATTAATCAACATTATTTTGTCATACAAATAAATACCTATCAATATAAATAATATTATGTATAAAAATTTATCAAGAAAATCTGTTGTATTAATAAACACATCACCATATTTAATATTGGCAATAAAAATACCAATTACAAAACCTGCTGAAAGAGGGGAAAGGTTAAATGTCATAGTTAATCCAGTAAATAATATTAAAAGGATTATATTAAGGGTGTATAAAACTCTTTTATCATTAAAATGTATAGTTTTTGAAATAATTATTATTACAAAAGCGCTTATTAAAAAAAACATTATAAAATTTATAGTATTTAGAAATGAGTTTACAAAGATAGTGTATGCTGTATATGAGAATAATGGATATAGGGATAATAATATTAGGTTGTTGTAATAATTGCTAGCTTTATTTTTCATAAGCTTATTCAGTAAAATACAGCTAAAAGGGAATGTGGTATTTAACAGTATTGCGAATTGTGAATTAAATCCTAGTAATTTTAAAAAAACTACTAATGAAAAAGTGTAAAGCAGAAAGATTATAAATATAAATAAATAAAACTTTGCGTTAATAGTTTTTAATAAACTGAATTTATATTGAGCGCCAAATAGTATACCAGTAAGAAATAGTGTAAAATATAAATATGGTGTGAAATCTTGACTAAAAGTGACATTGTTAGATTTAATAGTATAAGATATTATTATTCCTACTAAAATGTATTCTATATTAAGGTTTAATAGATAAGACAGTAGTGAACTACTTTTCTTTTTTGTAAGATAAATCAGTGAGCTGAAAAAAGCTATTGTAAACAGTAATATTATATACAAAAATTCATTCATAATTTTGTATAACATGTTTTAAATATTTAGAAAACTAAAATTTATTAACTAATTTTGTTATTTTTTATGCAAAAATCCTTAGGATTGATTTAATGATACTTTTAATATAAAGTGTTGCCATGAAATCATTGGCAAAAACAGTTATTTTTTCGCATGGTAAAGAAGGAACACCTGATGGAAAAAAGATAAAAGTCTTATCAGGTGTGGCAAAAAGTATTGGTTGGGAATGTGTAAGTTTGGATTATCGAGGGATTTATGATCCAGAGGAAAGGGTTGAAAAATTAAAGAGCTTTATTAGTTCAATTGATTACGAACACTTAGTTTTAGTGGGATCAAGTATGGGCGGATATGTTTCTTTATCTGTAGCAGAACATTTTAAAACAAATGGGCTTTTTCTATTAGCTCCAGCAATTGGTATGAAAAATCTGGAGTATAAAAATAAATATATTTATCCTGAGAATACATGTATAGAAATTGTTCATGGTTTAAAAGACAATATAGTTCCTGTTGATAATATTATTTTTTATTCAAAAAGATTTGGAGTTACTTTACATTTACTAGATGATGGACATAGATTGTTATCAAGTATAGATTATATATCAAAATTATTTAAACTATTTTTAGAAAAAATAGATGAGAGGTAGATAAATGGAAAAAAGGAAAATAAGCTGTGCTATTTGTGCATGGAGAGAGCACTGTAATAAAAAGTATTATATAAAGGATCCTTCTAAATGCGTAGATTTTAGCAGAGATCTTACTCTTGATATCGAAGAAGAGGAAGAAGAGGAAGATAAAAAAAATGATAAAGATTAAAACTGGTATTGGTTTTGATGTACATCAGTTTGTTAAAGATAGAGATCTTTATTTAGGTGGGGTAAAAATACCTTATGAGTTTGGTTTAAAAGGGCATTCAGACGCTGATGTGTTAATTCATGCAATTATTGATGCAATTGTGTCACCTACTTTGGCTACAGATATTGGTAAATTGTTTCCTGATACCAGTGAGGAGTTTAAAAATATAGATTCAAAAATATTGCTTAAGAAAGCTGTTCAAATGGTTGTAGAAAAAGGTTTTGATATAAATAATATTGATTCTGTAATAATTGCACAAGAGCCTAAAATCTCCCCTTATATTTATAAAATGAGAGAAGTTCTTTCAGATATTATAGGTATACCTATTGAAAATATTACTATTAAAGGGACTACTACTGAGTATTTAGGATTTACCGGGCGAAAAGAGGGAATTGCTGCTGTTGCAGTGGCAACGATGATAAAGTAACCATTAATTTACTTGATGATTTATTTTCTAAGACTAAATTAAATTATAGGATGAACAATATAAAAGGGAGGGGAGTTATGAGTAAAAAGAATAAAAGACTGCCATACTTGAAATTTGCAGAAGATTATGATGACCCATACAGGAGTGAATACCCAAATTATTCTTACTGCACTGAATGTGGGATAGCTTATATAGATAAAAACTGGAAACTTGATGTTGATGATTCTTTGAATAAGAACCCTATAGTTTGTCCAGCTTGTAGAAAGATCAAAGACAACTATTTTGAAGGGATATTGTATATTTCGGGTAACTTTTATAAAAGTCATAAGGATGAGATTATCAATTTGATAAAAAATGAAGAACATAGACAGAGATTAAGAACTGCGCTGCCAAGAATAGGGAAAATAGAGGAAAATGAAGATGGAATGATTGTATATACAACAAATGATAAGCTTGCTTATAGGCTAGGTAAAGCACTTTTTAAAGCATATAAAGGGGATTTAAGTATTAAATGGTCGGATAATAATATTTTTACTAGGGTTTACTGGGAGAGGGATGAGTAATATTAAATATTTAGTTTTTGATTTAGATAACACACTTTACCCCCCTGATAAAAGTATTTTAAAAGAGGTGGATAAAAAGATAAACGAGTTTATGGTTTTTAAAGTGGGTATATCTAGTGATGATGTTGATAGTCTAAGGAGAGAATACTGGGATAAATATGGCACAACATTAAATGGTCTAATAAAACATTTTAATATTAATCCTCACGAGTATTTAGAATTTGTCCATGATGTTTGCTATGACAAATATTTTTGTAGAGACGATCTTTTAATAAAAATTTTGAGTGAGTTTGACGAAAAAAAGTATATTTTTACAAATGGTTCCAAAAAGCATGCTTTAAATGTTTTAGAGCGCCTTGGGATAAAAGAGTATTTTGAGCAAATATTTTCCATAGAAGATACAGATTTTCATCCAAAACCTTATAAAAAAAGCTTTGATTTTTTTGTTGAACGATCTGGAATAAACCCAAAAGAAACAATTTTTTTTGAGGATATGCCAAAAAATTTAAGAGGTGCTAAGGAGTTAGGTTTTAAAACTGCTCTTGTTTGGGATAAATCTGATGAATTTGATTATGCTTTTGATAGCATATATGATATAATTAACATTAAAAAAATTAAGTATGTCTAATTGATACTTATTTTTGCTTAATTATTTTGTTTTTTATGTTATAATATCAATATGATGTTTATTTTGGGGTATTATGGATAAAAAATCTTTTTATTTAAAAATTTTGGGGTTGGATTCTACTGCTACAAAAAATGATATAAAAAGAAGATACTTAGAGCTTGTCAAAAAATATCATCCTGATGTAAACGATGGGAAAAGTGACCAATTTGTTGCGATTTCAAAAGCTTATAATTATTTGATAAAAAATAAAGATAGTGATAAAGCTCCTGATATAGAAGAAATTTTTAACGAAAAGAAGGAAAATTATAAACAGATTGCAAGAAAGCTTTATGCCGTTGGTGTAAAATACTTTCGTGAAGGTGATGTTAATAATGCCTTAAATGCTTTTGAGGAAGCTTATAGAAAGGATAACAATCCAAAATATAAAAAATGGATTGTAAAGTGTTTACTTTTAAAGCCCAGAAGACTTTTTGATGCAAAAGAGTTATGTCTTGAATTAATTAGGGAAGAGCCTTGGGATCCAGAAAATTATGTGCTTTTAGGCGATGTATATTATAAAAGGGAGATATACAAAGTAGCAAACCAATATTATAAAAAAGCGATAGAACATGGGTATCCTAAAGAGGCTCTAAAAGATAAAATTGTAGATATGAAGAAAGGTTTTTTGAGTAGGTTATTTAGAAAAAATGAATGATATTGAGTTAATTAAAAAGATTAATAATTTTTTCTTACACAACATCAGGACGCAGCTAGCGATTATAGTTAGTGGCACCGAACTGCTAGATTTTGAGCAGGAATTTTTAGATATTAAAGATTCAATTAACTTTTCAAGTTTTCTCATAGATTGTTATGATGCTATTTTGGGGGTTTTACTTGATTCCTTTGATGGTAAATACTTTAATGAAAACTTTAAGGTATTTAGTTTAGGAGAAAAAGTTAAAAAATTAGCTGAAGTATTTAATAATTTTAAATCAAACAATGTGTTTATAGATGTTAAAATTATAGAAGATGGTAATGCAGAATGTAATCTGATTGTTGTTAAAAATTTATTATCAATAATTATTGCAGAGGCTATAAAGTATCAAGAAAATAAATTACTTATTGAGATTAAGAAAAAATCAGTTTTTATTCATTCAGATGTCAAAGATATACCTGAAGTGTTATTTGATATTAATAAAATTATGGAAAATTATGGTGTTTTATTATATAAAAGCAAGGAATGTTTAGAGGTTAGGATAAAATGAAGATTGTTATTGCTGATGATGAGTTGAGGTTAAGGAAAATTGTTTCATTGCATTTAAAAAAGAATGGATTTGATGTATATGAGGCCAGCAATGGCAAAGAGGCTGTTGAGCTTGCTTTGAGTTTGAATCCTGATTTGATTGTTTTAGATATAAATATGCCTGTGATGGATGGTTTTGAGGCAGCAAGGGAATTGAAAAGTAGTGAAAAATTGAAAGATATACCTATCATTTTTTTAACTGCAAAAGCAGATATGGAGTCTATTGAAAAAGGGAAGGATTTAAAAGCTGCTTATTATCTTACAAAGCCTTTTAGTCCAAAGGATTTAATAAATAAAATAAGGGGGATAAAATGAAAAAAGTTGCATTAGTAGTGGCTATTTTGTTTGTATTTAGTACCTTTTCAGTGGTAAAAGCTGAAACTAGAGGTGGTGTAATTTTACAAGATACGTTTTATGGTGCTTTAACAGGGACAATTATCGGTGCAGCACTTTTAGCTTTTAAAGAAGATCCTGGTGACCATTTAGAATATATTACTTATGGTGCAGCAGCAGGCGCTATTGTTGGAGCTGTTTATGGCGTCTATGAAGCAACAGCATTGGTAGAAATCGACAATAATAAGGTTAAAGTAGCAATGCCAACAATTATCACTGAGAAAAAAGGGGACTCATTGTCTGCCACTGCAAATTTAATAAAAGTTAGATATTAAGGGTAAATTTTGAATAAGAAAGATTTAGAATTAGAAAGTTTGTTAAAAGAATTAGGAATATCTAAGGATGATATTAATATTTATGTAGTTGATGATTTTGATGATATAACTAAAATTGATAAGTTTGATGAAAAAACTTATGTTTATCTTAGAGCTAAAAATAAAGATTTGCTGATTAAGTTAAAGTCTTATAAATTAGGCGGGGTAATTTTCCCGCCTTTGACTAGAGAAAAGCTTTTGAATGTTTTTCAAAAAAAAGTTCAAGACAACGATTTTGATTATGAAATTATAAAATCAAAAGTAATTGCTAAAGCAGAAAGTTTACCAGCTTTGCCTACTGTTATTCAGAAATTGATTTCACTTACAAATAATGACAAGTCCACATTTAAAGAGATTATTGATGAGCTAAAGAAGGATCAGGGGCTTGTTGGTAAAGTTTTGAAAATTGTAAATTCACCATTTTATGGTATTCGTAAAGAGATTACAAGCGTTGAGAGATCTGCTGTTTTACTTGGGATGAACACAATCAAAAATATAGCACTTGCTGCATTTAGTTTTGAACTGTTTAACAAAAATCTTTCAGTTTATGGCACTAGCCCTAAAAAGTTATGGTTACACTCTTTTTTAGTTGCACGTATTTGTGAAGAGTTAGAATCATTAATAGGATTTGATGATAAAGGTGGTTTATATTTAGCTGGTTTAATGCACGATTTAGGTAAAATAGTGTTAGTAGATTTTCTAACTACTCAGATATCAAGTGTGGATGAAGAGACAAAGATGCTTGGGATAAATCATGCTGAGGTATCTGCAATTATTTTACAAAAATGGAATATTAGTGATAAAATAGTAGATGCAGTGAGAGAGCATCATATAAAAAGTGATGATTTGTATAAGAAATGTGTTTATTATGCTAATTTACTTTCTAAATCTGAAGATATTGAAAAGGATGTTGAATATGTAGCAAAAGATATGAATTTGAATTTTTATGATTTATATCCTCGTATAGAGATGGTAGTTAATACAGAGTATGAAGAATTTATCTAATATTTACAATTACCTTTCAAATTTATTTAAGTCTGACAGTTTATCTGGTTTTGAAAAAAATTTAATAAGTTTTTTTAAATGTTTTAATCCTGAAAAATTAATCGTATTGAAAGAAGAAAGGGGGATATTAGCGTCCATTTACAATGAAGGGTACCAATTTGAATCGTTTATCGATATATCAGATGTTTATAATTATGGTATTTTTAATGAAGGTGAAATAAAGATTGATTCTTTTGATGAGAAAATCGAAGGGGATATCCTTATAAATGTTAAATTCAAAAATAAAGTTTTTTTTACAGTTGTTTTGAAATTGGATGATTTATCCGCTGTTAAAAATTTTAAACCGTTTTTTTCATCGTTTGGTTACAAATATTATGAATTAATGGCAAAAGAAAGTAGGCTTAAGGCGTTTGTTTTATATCAGCAAAAAATAGAATTTATTAAAAATGCGGATTTCATTTTAAGCATTTTAGATGAAGATGAAGTGATAATTAAATCATTAGCTTTTTTTGTGGATACATTTTCAGCTGAAGCAGCCTTTGTCAAATATAATGGGAAGTTTAACTTTATAGGTTTAGATTCAGATGATCTAAAATTGATAAAGGTAGAGGACTCACCAATAGAAGATCTTTTAATTAAAAAGAAAAATACTATTTTTGTAGATAGTGGGATAAGTTGCGATAAATTTAATATAAACAATATATTTATAATATACATAGAGGAATTTGATATATATGTGGTTTTATTTAATATTAAGTATGATTTTATACCTGATAAAGAATTTGCTGAGATTATAAGCTCTATTTTAAGAATTGCTTTGAAAAATGCCATTAGACATAAAGAAATTGTAAACTATAAACTACAAGAGCAAGAAATAAATTATACTGTAGAAATATTAAATAAATTCAGTAGTCAGAGAATAGATTTTGAAGATGAAAATTTAATTGCTACAGGGATAAATAGACCTGCTAAAATGGCAGGGGGTGATTTTTTAGATTTTAGAGTTATCGATGATGGATATTTTAGTACTATTGCTGATGTTTGTGGCAAAGGGTATTCTGCATCTATCTTGACAGTTGTTTTAAGTACTTTTATAGAGGTTGGTGTTGATATAAAAAATTTTATTGAGAAATTGGAGTTATTAAATAGCATCCTTTGTAAAAAGAATTTTGATGGAAAATTTATTACGGCTTTTTTCTCTTATTATAATAAAAATGATGGATTGTTTCGTTATATTTCTCTTGGTCATGAGCCTGCATTTTTAATAAGTAATGGGGAGTGCAAAGAACTTAAGTCTGAATATCTCCCTATAGGTATTTTTGAAGAAAAGTATAGTTATTTTGAATGCAAAATTAATAGTGGGGATAAATTATTTATTTATTCTGATGGGATTACAGAATATATAGAATATAATGATATTAAAAACAGATTGTTAGAAATGAAAAACTATGATAAAGATTTCATCGATAAATTTTATACAGAATTAGTGTTTGATAAAGAAAAACAAAAAGATGATTTTACCTGTTTGTACTTATATTTTAAATAATATTTTTTTTATCTACTTTAATCAATTTAGAGGTTGATATGAATGAGCAATCGAAAAAAATCCAAGGTATGTTTGATAGTATTGCCGGCAAATATGATCTTTTAAATAGATTGTTATCCTTTAGAAGAGATGTTTATTGGCGTAAAAAAGCGATATCTTTATTGAAAATTAATGAAGGCTCAAGGATATTAGATCTTGCCTGTGGTACAGGTGATATGTTGTTAGAATTAAAAAAGATGAAGGTAAAGTGTAATGTAATAGGAGGTGATTTTAGCTTTAATATGCTTATGATTGCTAAAAAGAAGTTAAATGATTTACCTCTTACTTGTGCAGATGCTCATTTTTTACCTTTTAAAGATGAGTCTTTTGATTATATTACAATAGCTTTTGGATTTAGAAATGTGACTGACAAGGAAAAGGGATTGAAAGAGATGTATAGAGTTTTGAAAAAGGGGGGGAAA
The DNA here is from genome assembly GCF_000010985.1 of Deferribacter desulfuricans SSM1. Taxonomy (NCBI): domain Bacteria; kingdom Pseudomonadati; phylum Deferribacterota; class Deferribacteres; order Deferribacterales; family Deferribacteraceae; genus Deferribacter; species Deferribacter desulfuricans. The sequence continues at coordinate 1,678,606 of NC_013939.1, read as the reverse complement.
GCTTGCATATTAGAATTTTCTCAGCCAGATAATAAATTTTTTTCTAAGGTTTATAGATTTTATTTTACAAAAGTACTTCCATTCATAGGTGGGTTAATTTCTGGCAATAGAAGTGCATATGAGTATTTACCAGACTCAGTTTATAAGTTTCCAAAAAAGGATAAATATGAAAAAATGATTTTAAGTGCTGGGTTTAAAAAGGTGGAGTTTAACCCTTTGACTTTTAATATATGTGATGCAACAATTTGCTATAAATAAGAAAATGGAGGATAGATGTGGCTTATAAAGATTTAGGAGAATTTATAAATGTGTTGGAAAAACAGGGTGAGTTAGTCAGAATAAAAACAGAGGTAGATCCCATTTTAGAGATTACGGAGATTACTGATAGGGTATCAAAAAAATATGGTCCAGCTCTTCTCTTTGAGAATGTAAAGGGGAGTGAGCACCCAGTTTTGATAAACGCTTTTGGTTCATTCAAAAGGATGAATCTGGCTTTAGAGGTAGATAATCTTGATGAATTGGGGGAGAGGATAATAAATCTCATTGATAGGAATGTCCCTCAAAACTTTTTTGATAAGATGAAATCTTTGCCGATGCTAATGGAATTAAATCAGATTTTTCCAAAAGTAGTTAAGAAAGGGGTTTGTAAAGAGGTTATTTTAAAAGGGGATGAGGTAGATGTTTTGAAGTTTCCAGTTTTGAAATGCTGGCCACAGGATGGTGGAAGATTTATTACTCTACCTTGTGTTTTTACAAAAGACCCTGAAACAGGTGCAAGGAATTGTGGGATGTATAGGATGCAAGTTTACGATAAAAAGACAACAGGTATGCACTGGCATATTCATCATCATGGAGCTGACCATTTTAGAAAAGCAAAAAGGCTGGGGCTAAAAAGATTAGAAGTGGCTGTTGCTATAGGTGCTGACCCGGCAGTGACTTATGCTGCTACAGCTCCAGCACCTGATGGTATTGATGAGATGTTACTGGCAGGATTTATCAGGAAAAAGCCTGTAGAACTTGTAAAATGTGAGACAGTGGATTTAGAAGTGCCAGCAAATAGCGAAATTGTTTTAGAAGGGTATGTTGATATAGATGAACTAAGGTTAGAAGGACCTTTTGGAGATCATACAGGATATTACTCTTTAGCAGATATGTATCCTGTTTTTCATATAACATGTATTACACATAGGAAAGATGCCATTTATCCCACTACAATAGTTGGTAAGCCACCAATGGAAGATTGCTATATGGGGGTTGCTACTGGAAGGATATTTTTACCTCTATTGAAAAAACAGGTTCCTGAAATTGTGGATATGGCTTTACCTTTAGAAGGGGTATTTCATAATATAATGTTTATCTCAATTGATAAAAAGTACCCTATGCATGCAAAAAAGATTATGAATTATGTTTGGGGTACAGGACAGATGATGTTTACCAAAATGATTGTGGTTGTTGATAAAGATGTGGATGTGCAAAACACATCAGAAGTGCTTTGGAGAATGGGTAATAATGTTGACTGGAAACGAGATATTGTAATTATGGAAGGTCCATTGGATGCTCTTGATCACTCTTCACCTTACCCATTTTGGGGTGCAAAAATAGGTATTGATGCTACTAAAAAGTGGCCAGAAGAAGGGCACACAAGAGAGTGGCCAGATGATATAGTGATGAGCGAGGATATTAAAAAACTTGTAGATGAGAAATGGGAAGAATACGGGATAAAGCTTGATGACAAATAGAAAAGAAATTGCAGAGAAATTTGTTAAATACTTAGATGAAAATTTTGCTGATTCAAAGTGTAGTTTAAAATATGAAAACCCATTTCAGCTTTTAATAGCAACAATTTTAAGTGCTCAGTGTACTGATGAAAGGGTAAATAAGGTAACAGCGACACTTTTTAAGAAGTATAAAAATTTTGAAGATTTTAAAAACGCTGATTTAGAAGAGATAATGGAGGATATTAGACCAACTGGTTTTTTTAGAAATAAAGCGAAGAATATAAAAAAACTTAGTGAAGTTATTTTAGAAAAATATGAGGGCGTAATTCCAGTAGATATTAATGAGCTTGTTAAATTGCCAGGTATTGGTAGAAAGACAGCAAATGTGTTGCTTGGCAACTGCTTTAATATCCCAGGTATTGTTGTAGATACCCATGTAAAAAGAATAAGTCAGCGACTTGGGTTAACAGATAACGATAATCCAGATAAAATAGAGCAGGATTTAATGGAAGTTATTCCAAAAGAAAAATGGACTAAGTGGTCTCATCAGGTAATTGATTTTGGTAGAAAGATATGTACTGCAAAGAAACCAAAGTGTGATATTTGTGAAATGAGAGATGTTTGTAAATTTGCAAATAGTGAGGCTTAAATGCTTTATTTAGATATGATTTCAGGTATTTCAGGTGATATCTTTTTATCGTTGATGGGGCAGTTATATGGTAATTTTGAAAAGCTTGGTGCTGAATTATCTATATTTTTAGATACCGAAATGACTTTAAACTTAGAAGAAAAACTTGTAAATGGGATTAGAGCTTATAAATTGAATCTAAAAATTTCTAAAGAACCGCATATCCATAGGACTTTTAAAGATATAAGAAAGATGCTTGAGAGCTCGCATTTTGATGAAAATATTAAATCTGATGCGATAGAAATTTTTCGTATTATAGCTGAGGCAGAAGCTAAAATTCATGGGAAAGATATCGATGAAGTTCACTTCCATGAGGTGGGAGCTATTGATTCAATTATAGATATTGTTGGTGCAGCTTGGTTTTATAATAAGCTAAATAGGCCAATAATTAAATCAAGTTATTTTAGACTTGGAAATGGCTTCGTTAATTCTCAGCATGGGGTTATACCTGTTCCAGCACCAGCAACATTAGAAATAGTAAGAGATTGCAATTTTGAAAGATTAGATATCGATGAAGAGCTTACCACCCCAACTGGTGCAGCAATAGTGAAATTTTATTCTAAAGGTTTTACAAGAAAGGTCTGTGGTAAAGTCAAAAATATTTTTTATGCGACAGGTTCAAAAAGTTTTGAAAGATACCCCAATCTGATAAGGTTGTTAAAGCTGGAAGATGTAGAAGATGAGGGTATTATTGAAATTGAAACAAATATAGATGATATGGATGCCGAAAAGTTTGGATTTTTGATGGAAAAATTTTTTGAAGTGGGTGCGTTAGATGTTTTTTACACCCCTATTTATATGAAAAAAAATAGACCAGCGTATAAATTGTCTGTATTATGTAAAGAGGAGCTATTTGATAGTATAGTGAATATAATTTTTAAGTTTAGTAGCAGTAGTGGTATTAGATTTAGTAAAATTGATAGAATTGTTATGCAAAGAGAGATTAAAAATTTTAATTATAAGGGTGTGGATGTAAGGTTAAAAGTTTATCGATATAACGATATAGAAAAGGTTAAGGTTGAATGGGAAGATTTAAAAAAACTTTCACAAAGTTTAAATATTCCTCCATTAAAACTTGAAATAGATATTTTAAAAAAATATGAAGCTAATAATTAATCTACTTAATATCATCAATTTCAACGTGCTACAAAATTGATGAGAGGATATCGCACAATAATAATTGCTTAAGTACCTTAGATTGATTCGCTGAAGCTAGTAAAGACGACATTTTTCAGTCATTACGAGGCAACAAAAGTTGCCGAAATAATCTCATGATTGTGATAGTTATCAATACATTAGTTTATTGTGCAACGTACTCAATTCATTACTTTCGTTGATTTTTGTTGGAGTGAGTTATAAAATATATATATGAAAGTTTTACTAATTTATCCAAAGTATCCTAAAACTTTTTGGAGCTTTGAATATGCCATTTCATTTATTAATAAAAAAGCAAGCTTACCGCCACTTGGATTACTTACAATTGCATCAATGTTACCAAAAGATTGGACATTAAAATTAATCGATATGAATATCAAAAAGTTAAATGATGAAGATATTAGATGGGCTGACATTGTTATGATAAGTGCAATGTCTGTCCAAAAAGATTCAACTTTAGAAGTTATAAAAAAATGTAAAGATTTTGGGGTAAAGATTGCTGGTGGTGGGCCACTTTTTACTGTTGAGTTTGAAAAATTTAAAGATGTTGATTACCTTTTTATAGGAGAAGGCGAATTACATATCGAAGATTTTGTATATGATATAAAAAAAGGTGTTGAATCTAAAATATACAAATCGGAAAATTTTGCTGATTTGACAAAATCACCAGCTCCATCTTGGGAAATTATAAACATAAATGATTATGCTACATTGAGCCTCCAGTTTTCTAGAGGGTGTCCTTATAGTTGTGATTTTTGTAATGTTACATCTATGTTTGGACATAAAGTAAGAACAAAAAGTTCTGAGCAGATTCTATTTGAGCTAGAAAAAATTTATAATACAGGTTTTAGAGGAGGGGTGTTTTTCGTTGATGATAATTTTATTGCACATAGAAGCAAGTTAAAGAATGACTTGTTGCCAAAATTAATTAATTGGATGAAAGAAAAGAGATACCCTTTTGAATTTTTTACACAGGTTTCTATAAATATTTCCGATGATGATGAGTTGATAGATTTGATGGTTAAAGCTGGTTTTGATACTGTGTTTATTGGAATAGAATCTCCAAATGAGGATAGTTTAATAGAAAGTAATAAATATCAAAATGTTAAAAGAGATTTAAAAAAGTCTATTATAAAATTGCATAAAAAAGGGCTTCAAGTGCAAGGTGGATTTATTGTTGGTTTTGATAATGATAGAGAAGATATTTTTGATAAGCAAATTAATTTCATTCAAGAAAGTGGAATTATTTCAGCAATGGTAGGTATTTTAAACGCACCGCCTGGCACAAAGTTATACGACAAATTGAAAAAAGAGAATCGCTTATTGGAAAATATCTTTACAGGAAATAATACAGATATTAGCATCAATTTTAAGCCAAAGATAGAACCAAAAAAACTTATTGATGGTTATCTAAAAATTGTAACAACTATTTATAATCCAAAAAATTTTTATGAGCGGTTAAAATACTTTATACAGACATATACTCCACCCTTTTTACCTGAAAAAGTCAATAATTTGTCAAAAGAGAGAATAAAAGCTTTTTTTAAGTCTTTAATCAAACTAGGTATTTTAGGAAAAGAAAGATGGTATTATTTTAGGTTTTTGATCTGGGTTGTTTTAAAAAAACCAAAAACCTTCCCATTAGCTGTTTATTTAGCTATATGTGGTTATCATTTTAGAAAGATATTTGAAGAAATTGCAAGAAGTTATAATAAAAATAATTTTGTAATGAACAAAATCTCAGGAGGTTAAGATGTTTATTAGAAAATTTTTTAAGATATTAAGAGGGCAAAATACATTTTTACAAGTTTTGTTTGCCAGTATATTAGGAGCAGTGTTGGGTTTTACTCCAGGATTTGTTAGAGCACCTGGCCTAACAATTTTTGTTATTTTTCTTTTTTTGATTTTGAATGCAAATCTCGGTATTTTTCTCTTTGTTTTTGCAATATCTAAGATTTTATTTTATTTGTTTATCCCTTTAGTTTTTAATATCGGTGTGTTTTTGATTGATAGAGCTGCGACATCTTTATTTGAATATATTGTAAATACACCTGTTTTAGCTTTGTTTGGTTTTGAATATTATCTTACAAGTGGTGGATTTTTGATTGGGATATTTTTAGGTATTTTATTTGGTCTGATTATTTTTTATTTATCAAAACTTTTTAAAATGTCTGAAACTGGATTATCAGAGAGTTCTCCAAAATTTAAAAAATTTAAAAACTCATTTGTCGGAAAAATTATTTTCTGGATATTGTTTGGAAGTGGAAAAGATATAGAAGAAACTACGACTAAAAGGGTTTTGCCTATAAGAATTACAGGTGTAGCTTTAGTCGTTGTTATTATTATTGGTTTTTTTGTTTTTCAACAATTATTTGCTGGAGCAATGATAAAGAAGTTCATGGTGAAGGGGTTAGAAAGGATAAATGGTGCTACTGTTGATGTTGGTAGTGTTGATGTAAGTTTTAATAAAGGTAAACTGATTATAAATAAATTAGAAATTTGTGATCCGGAAAAGTTGGATGAAAATGTTTTCTCAGCAAAAAGAATTGTTGCAGATTTGAGTGTAAATCAGCTGTTGTTAAAAAGATTAAGACTTGACAAAGTTGAGGTGTTTGATGGTGAGCTATCAAGCAAACGTGTAAAACCAGGAAAGATTATAACTCCACTCAAGGTCAGTGAAAAAAAAGTCGAGAAGAAAACAGAAAAGAAAACAGTCGTAAAAGATAAAGGTTCTTTAGAAGATTATATATCAAATGCTAAAGATTGGAAAATCAAATTAGCAAAGATTAAAAACTGGTACAAAAAATTGAAAGATTTAGTGGCTAGAAAAAAATTAAAAATTGAACCAAAAGATAAATCATACAAAGAAGCATTAAAAGAGAAGGCTCTTGCTATGGGTTATCAAAATGTAAAAGCATCTTATTTGATTAAAGGTGCTCCGGTCTTTGCAGCTACTCTTATTACAGCAAACAATATAAAGGCTTCAAATTACTTTAAAGATGAAACATTAGCGATAACAATAAAGGAAATTTCTACTAACCCTAATTTGTCCACTCAGGCACCAGAGATAGTTGCAAGATCTTCTAAAAATACTTTTTATTTAAATACTGTATTTAATGAGTTATCTAAAACTGGTGGTAAGAATAATATTGATATTTCAATGAATAAAGTAGCTTTAAATAAGGCGTTAGATGTTGTTAAAGTAAAAGTGCCAAACCAAATAAAAGATGGATATGTTACCTTAAAAGGGGTTGGGTCGTTTTTTAGTGAAAATGATGACGTTAAACTTAATTTAAAACTAGATGTTAGATTGGAAGACAGTTTGGTAGCTGTTCCTAAATTAGGTGACCAGAAAATAAAACTTTTGACATTCCCTGTCTATTTAACAGGGGAGCTTGATAATCCAGTGGTTAAAGTTGATACAAAAACGATTACTGATCAGTTAAAAGGTTTATGGAAAAACAAATTAAAATCTGAAGTGAAAAGAAGATTAAATGAAGAGAAAGATAAATTGAAGAAAAAGTATCAAAACAAGCTTGAAAACAAGGTGAAAAGAGGATTAGGTGATTTTTTAAATTAAGATAGTTGGTTATTTTTTGTGAATATAGAAACATATTTTAAACGTTTTAAAAGTGCTATTGTTGCCTTAAGTGGTGGGGCAGATAGTGCTGTTGTACTTCAATTAGCAACTAATTTTCTCGGTAAAGGCAATGTTGTAGCTGCAACTTGCGTAAATCTCAATATGTTTACATATGAAATAAATTTAGCCTATAAAATTGCAAGTTTATTAGATGTTTCATGGAAGCCTTTTTACTCAAAGCTTGCCAAAAATCTGTTTAATAGTGATAGTGAAAAGTGCTTTTATTGCAAAAATAATATAATGGAAGAACTTATAAAAATTAAAAAAGAGCTTGATATGGATGTGATTTTTGATGGGACGAACTTTGATGACTTAAATGATTTTAGACCAGGACTTAAAGCTTTAAAGATGTATGATATTAAATCGCCGTTATTGGAAAATGGGCTTGGAAAAGATTTTGTAAAAGAAGCGATTAAGAAGTCAATTTTATCAAAGATAGATTTTCATACTCAATCGTGCATAGCTACAAGAATTAAAGCAAATGGTGCTAATCATAAGATAATGAGAAAGATTGAAATTGCAGAAGATAGATTGAGGAATAACTTTCCTGATATAAGAGTGAGATATTTTGGTGATTATCTGAAGGTTGAATTTAAAGGTTTTGAAAACAGTAAAATAGATAACCAACAAGAAATTACAAAAGTTTTAAGTGAAGTTTTTTGTAATAAAAAAATAATATTTTGAGTTTGAAAATATTAAAGGTTGTGCTATAATCAATTTAGCAGGTGACGGGAAGTCCGGTGAAAATCCGGCGCTGCCCCCGCAACTGTGAGCTGGACGAAAGCCCTTTCGTGCCACTACCGAGCATCTAAAGTATTTTAGGTGCATGGTGGGAAGGCGGGCGAGTAGGATGAAGGCGAGCCAGGAGACCGGCCTGCAAAAAAGACCTACGGAGGGTAGGATGTTTCTGATCATCCATATTATCTGAAGAATCCTTATTTAAATCATCAAAAACTATTTGGAGGTTATTGTGATAAGTAAAATTATAAAACGTGACGGTCGTATTGTGTCTTTTGACTATGAAAGGATAGCAAATGCAATCTTTAAAGCAGCAAAAGCTGTTGGTGGTGAGGATAGAAATATAGCCAACAAGCTTGCTTTAGAGGTTTCAAAAATAGCAGATGAAAAATTTGGACAGCTTGGAGTTGCCACAGTTGAAGAGATTCAGGATATTGTTGAAAAAGTTTTAATAGAAAATGGCCATGCAAAAACTGCAAAAGCTTATATCCTTTATCGTAAAAAAAGATCTGATATGAGGGACTTGAAAAATGCCCTTGATGATGCCTTTGAATTAATTGATGAATACCTTGGGAATAACGACTGGCGAGTAAAAGAAAACAGTAATACCACATATTCATTGCAGGGGTTAAATAATTACATTTCTTCAACAATTACCGCTAAGTATTGGCTAAATAAAATTTACCCAGAAGAGATAAAGCATGCTCATGAAAATGGAGATTTCCATATTCATGATCTTGGAATGCTTTCTGTTTACTGCTGTGGTTGGGATTTACGAGATTTATTGCTAAAAGGTTTTAGGGGTGTTGAGGGGAAAGTTGAAAGTGCTCCCCCAAAGCATTTTAGAAGTGCACTTGGGCAAATTGTAAACTTTTTTTATACTTTACAAGGAGAGGCTGCTGGCGCGCAGGCTTTTGCAAATTTTGATACACTTTTGGCTCCCTTTATCTACTACGATAACTTGAGCTATAAAGAGGTAAAACAGTGTATTCAAGAATTTGTGTTCAATTTAAATATCCCTACAAGAGTAGGTTTTCAGACCCCTTTTACAAATCTAACAATGGATTTAAAGGTACCTTCAACTTATGAAAATGAAGCTGTAGTAGTCGGTGGAGAGGTGAAAGATAAAACTTATGCAGAATTTCAAAAAGAGATGGATATGATAAATAAGGCTTTTATTGAAGTGATGTGTGAAGGGGATGCAAAGGGGAGAATTTTTACTTTTCCAATTCCGACGTATAATCTAACCAAAGATTTTGATTGGGATAGTGAAATAGTGGCAGAGTTGATGAAAATGACCGGTAAGTATGGAATCCCTTATTTTGCCAACTTTATCAACAGTGATATGAGTCCTGATGATGCAAGAAGTATGTGTTGCAGATTAAGACTTGATAATAGAGAGCTCAGAAAAAGGGGTGGTGGACTTTTTGGAGCAAACCCTTTAACTGGTTCAATAGGTGTTGTCACTATCAATTTGCCAAGAATAGGTTATTTATCAAAAAGTGAAGATGAGTATTTTGATAGGCTTAATAAACTATTAGAACTTGCAAGAACAAGTCTAAAAATTAAAAGAAAAACACTTGAAAACCTAACTGACAAGGGGCTCTACCCTTATGCAAAGTATTATCTTTCAGAAATAAAGGAGAGATTTGGGCAGTATTGGAAAAATCACTTTAATACTATTGGTATTGTTGGGATGAATGAGTCACTGCTGAATTTTATAGGTGTGGATATTGTTCATGAGGAAGGGGTGGAGTTTGCAGTGAAAGTGTTGCAGTTTATCAATAATAGACTCGGAGAATTTCAGGTAGAGGATGATATGCTTTACAATTTGGAGGCAACTCCGGCTGAAAGTACAAGTTACAGGCTGGCAAAAATAGATAAAAATAACTTTCCTGATATAATAACCTGTGGAGAAGAGAAACCTTATTATACAAATTCTACTCAGTTACCCGTCAATAAAAGGGTTGATTTATTTAGTGCTTTAAATCATCAGGATAAATTACAGACTTTATACACAGGTGGAACAGTTTTTCATGCTTTTTTAGGTGAAGCTGTAGAAGATATTGATTCGTTAAAAGAACTTGTAAAGAGAATAGGCACAGAATTTAGAATGCCTTATTTTACCATTACACCAACCTTTTCTGTTTGCCCTGTTCATGGGTATTTATCAGGGAGACATTTTGAGTGTCCAATATGTAAGGAAGAGAAAAAGATGAAGATATTGCAGGAAATAGAGCAATTAAAATCATTACTTAAAGAATAATTATATTAATCAAGGAGGTTATGATGAAAAAAGAAGATGTTTTGAAGAAAATTAAAGAACTTGAAAATGAGTTGGAAAATGTGAAAGGGGAAAAGTGCGAAGTATATTCAAGAGTGGTGGGGTATCATAGACCTGTGCAAAACTGGAATGATGGGAAACAGGAAGAATTTAAGGAAAGGTATGAATTTGGGTTAGAATATGATTGTTGCAGACTTTGAGCCAGTATCTTTAAATGATTATCCGGGGAAAGTTTCTGCAGTTGTGTTTATCTCTGGTTGCAATTTGCTGTGTAGGTTTTGCTATAATAGAGAACTAGTTTTAAAAAAATTAGTAAAAGATAAAACAGAAGATTTTTTTGAATATTTGATACTTAATAAAATAAAGTATGTTGCTATTACTGGGGGTGAGCCACTTTTTCACCCCCATATTTTAGATTTTTTTGAGAAATTAAAAAAGTTAGGTGTTAGCATAAAATTAGATACTAATGGTTTTTCTTATGCCAAATTTAAAAAAGCGTTAGAAAAAAGTTTGCTGAATTATGTGGCAATGGATGTAAAAGGGTTTAGTGATGAAGATATTAGATTTATTACAAGAAAAAATTACCGTTTTAGAGATTTTTTGAAAAGTTATGAATTGTTAAAAAGTTATGACATCCCTTTTGAGTTGAGAATTACCATGTGGAAGGATTTTGACAAAGAAGATTTGTTACATTTTTTAAGTTTTGTAGATAGAAATGATAAAATTATTTTACAAAAGCCGATATTTGATAAGCCATTTTTGGATAAAAGGTTTGCATCTTTTGTAAGAAATGTTGATTTCGAAAGAAATATCAAAATTTTTCAGGAGTGTTTTTCAAATGTGGTAGTTAGAAATTTTGTGTAAATATAAAAGAAAACAAAAAAGCCGCTATAAAAGCGGCTTTTAATTTTTAGGATTAATTTTTGTTAATTAAAGTGATACTACATTTATTGCAGCAAGCCCTTTAGGACTTTTTTCAACTTCAAACTTAACTCTTTCGCCTTCAGCTAAAGATTTGAATCCATCTTTTTGGATAGATGTGTGATGTACAAATACATCCTGTCCATTATCCTCGGTTATAAAACCATAACCTTTTGAATCGTTAAACCATTTTACTGTTCCTTCTCTCATAACTATACCTCGTATTATTTTGTTTTGTTGTTTGTCAGTGGAAATTACTTTGGAAAAACCAGAATAACTCTCGAACTGCCCTGAACAACTAAGCACAATATACACTTAAAAATAATTAAAGCAAGCTTTATTTTAACAAATTTTAAAATAATTTAGGGGGGGTATCCCCCTAAATTAGCTAAAATCCTAATGATTCACCGATTATTACAACTTCAATATCTGATAAAGGTGGATTCTTTTCTATTATAGTTATTATTCTGCAAATTCTTTGTGGAGAATTACAGTCAGCGCAGAAACCTGTTTGAGCGCACGGAGTGTTAAAATTTAGTCTTTTTGCATTCATAGGTGATGCAATATTTTTGATTCTCTTTATTCCGTCATCGACATTTTCAACAACCTTGTTAATCCCTGTGTAAATAATAGTTTTTTTGGGACCAAAAGCCATTGCATTTACCCTATTTCCTGTACCGTCTATATTGACTAATTTCCCGTCGATAGTTAATGCATTTGTTGATGTGACAAACAAGTCACAAGTGAGTTCGGCTAATCTGACTTGATTTCTTTCTTCTGGAGTTAAATTTGGATCTCCATGATTTAGCACTTTTTTATTTAGCTTTTTTGCTTCTTCAACTAACTTTAATTCTTTTACTACAGTTATAGAGCCACCAAAACCGATTGATTCATAGTTTTTAGCATTTTCTATAAAGTGGTTAATAGCTTCTTCTTTTGTTTCAAAATAAGTTGCTTTAAATCCATTTTTTGTAAAAGCTTCAATTGTTTTGTTTGCAATTTTTTCATAAAACCATTTTTTGATATGATCCATCAAACCCTCCTTGTTTAGTATGTTTTTTAGTAATAGTAAAAAAGTTTGCCAATGTAAAGTATTTGTTATAAACTTGAATTATAATCAATAAGGGAGGTTTAAAATGTGGGGTAAAGAAAAGTTTGATGAGTTTAAAATAGACAAAAATAAAGGCTTAGCTATTAAAACAATCGATTTACATACTGGGGGAGAACCGCTTAGAGTTATTTATGATGGTATCCCTGACATTAAAGCAAACTCAGTATTGGAATTTAGACGAATAATGAAAGAGAACTATGATTATATTAGAGAAACAGTGATTTTGGAGCCAAGAGGGCACGCCGACATGTATGGAGCAATTTTATTACCACCTTATAGAGAAGGTGTAGATTTTGGAGTGATTTTTTTACACAATGAAGGGTACAGCACAATGTGTGGGCACGGTATTATCGCTTTGATAAAACTTGCATATGAACTTAAACTTATTGATTTTAAAGAACCTATAACAGAAATAAAAATAGATACTCCGGCTGGTATTGTCACAGCATTTGCCGAAATTAGTGATGGTAAACTTGATAAATACTACTTTAGAAATGTACCTTCATTTATTTATAAGTCTAATTGTTCAGTTTATATCGATGGTTTAGGGGATGTTGTTTTTGATATTGCCTTTGGTGGTGCATATTATGCGTATGTAAATGTAAAGAATTTAAATATTAGTTTAGACAAGGAAAATGTCCAACAGCTTATAAATTTGGGGAGAAAAATAAAAATGGCTGTGATGAATAAATGTGAAATTAAACATCCTGAGTATGATGATTTAAGCTTTTTATATGGAGTGATATTTTATGATGGAAATAATGGGAAAGATAAAGTGAGCAAAAATGTGTGTATATTTGCTGACGGAGAAGTTGATAGAAGCCCTACTGGGACAGGGGTAAGTGGTAGAATGGCTCTTCACTATTTTAAAAATGAGATTCAAAAAGATGATGAGATTGTAGTAGAAAGTATCGTTGGTTCTAAATTTAAAGGGAGAATTTATAGTGTTGTTGATTTTTATGGCTATAAATCTGTCATACCTGAGGTGGAAGGTAAAGCACATATCATAGGCAAAAATGAGTTTTTTGTGGATAATGAGGATGAAATAAAGTATGGCTTTTTTATGAGGTAAATTATGAAAACATTTAAAGCAGAAGATTTAGAAAAATTATTAAATATGAAAAAATTGATTGAAGTCATGAAAGATGCTTTGTTTGATTTGGATAGACATAATATAATTGTTCCAGACAGACATCATATTTTAAGCTCATTACATGATTCCACATATCTTTTTATGCCTGTTTATTCTGAAAAACTTGATAAAGTTGGTTTTAAATATGTGGCAGTATGCAACGAAAACAGTAACAGAGGGCTACCTGTTATTAATGGTGTTGTTTTTTTGGCAGATGGAAAAACCGGTATTGTGGAAGCAATGTTTGAAGGTGCAAAATTAACTGCTCTTAGGACAGGTGCAGTTGGAGGTGCTGCGATCGATATTCTTGCTTCTGATGATGCAAAGGTTTTATCCGTTTTTGGAACTGGGGCTCAGGCAGAAACTCAAATTAGGGCAGCTATATCAGTGAGGAAAATTGAGAAAATATATCTTTATTATCGAAATAAAGATAAAGCTAATCGCTTTGTTTCAATAATAAAGCAGTATTTTTCAGGGGATATAATTCTAACAGATAATTTAAGATTGTTAGAAGAATCGGATATTATTATAGCTGCTACAAATAGTAAACATCCTCTTTTTGAAAGTGGTAAATTAAACTTAAAAGAGCATGTTCATATCAATGCGATTGGGTCTTTTAAACCTGATATGCAGGAAATTGATTCAAATTTATATCTAATTTGCAGCGTTTTTGCTGATAACAAAGAGGGTTGTATAAAAGAGAGTGGTGATATCATTTTAGCTTTAAGAAATGGTAGGATAAAAGAAGATGAAATTATTAACTTAGGCGCTGTTATAAATTCTAATAAAGACTTTAAAAATAAAAGAACAATTTTTAAATCCGTTGGCAATGCAGGCTTTGATCTATATTCTGCATATATATTTTATAAAAAAGAAACAGTTGCATAATAGACTAACAACTTGATAATTATCACAATTATGAGATCGCTTCGTCAGCTTATGCTTCCTCGCGATGACTGCCTAGCTGACTTTGCGAGCATTAGCGAAGCAATCTGGGATATGGAGTAGCTATTACTGTGCAATACCCTCAAGTGGATAGGAAAATATTAAATTTTTTGGTATATATTGGCTAACCTTCTGTTTACTTTTGCTTTATTATTTTTAAAAAATATTGTATAAAAAAATCTGTGTGTTGTAAAATAGGTGATGTGAGGATGTTACACAATGGATCAACTTTTTGATATCAATATGGTTTAGAGATTGCTTCGGCAACTTTTGTTGCCTCGCAATGACCCAAAAATACTGTCATTGCGAGCGTCAGCGAAGCAATCTGAGGTGTTTGAGTAATTATTATTGTGCTATACCCTCGATGTATTATTTACCAGGATTGCTTCATAAAGCTCGCAATGGCAAATTCCACAGTCATTGCGAGGAGTGGTAGTGACGAAGCAATCTTATAAGTAGTATTTTGATAGACTTAGACTGTTTTGTAACAGCCTCGAAAAGATTTTTAGTTTGGGAGGTTTGTAATGTCGTTTGTGATGAACACATATAGCCGTTTTGATTTGGAATTTGTAAAAGGTGATGGTTCATATCTTTTTGATAAAGATGGGAATAGATATTTGGATTTTGCTTCTGGTATAGCTGTTACAAATTTGGGGCATGCAAACAAAGAGATTGCCGAAGTTATTTGCAATCAGGCAAAAACATTATTGCATACCTCTAATCTTTATAAAATTTCATCTCAGGAAGAATTAGCTGAAAAACTTTCAAAAAGAGGATTTGGCGGAAAAGTATTCTTTTGTAATTCCGGTGCTGAGGCAAATGAAGCTGCTATTAAACTTGCTAAAATTTATGGGAATAAAAAATATGATGGAGTCAGATACAAAATAGTTACGATGGAAGGGTCTTTCCATGGCAGGACTTATGCTACTCTTTCTGCCACAGGTCAGGAAAAAGTGAAAAAAGGGTTTGAGCCACCAATGGATTTTTTTGTGCATGTTCCTTACAACGATTATGATAGTTTATACAATGTGGTTAAAGATGGTGATGTTATTGCGATAATGTTAGAGGTAATTCAGGGGGAAGGTGGTTTAAAGAAAGCTGATATAGCTTATTTAAAAAATGTCAGAGAGTTGTGTAATAGGCTTGATATCCTTTTGATTTTTGATGAGGTGCAGACAGGGATAGGGAGGACAGGTAAACTTTTTGCTTATCAACATTATGATGTAATTCCTGATGTGATTACTTTGGCAAAAGGGTTGGGTAATGGTGTCCCAATAGGTGCAATGATGGCAAAAGAACAATTTGCAGAATACCTTTCACCTGGTACTCATGCATCCACATTTGGTGGAAATTATCTTGCCTGTGCAGTAGCAAACAAGGTTTTGGACTTAATCGATGATGAGCTTTTACAATCAGTTCAAGAAAAAGGTTTATATCTAAAATCTAAATTAAAAGAGATTTTTAGTGGAAAAGGTGAAGTCCGTGGCGAAGGGCTTATGCTTGGTGTTGCACTAAATGATGTAAATAATATGGATTTTATAAATGAGCTACATAAAGAGTTTATGTTAGCTGTGCCTGCTGGGGATAATGTGGTGAGGCTGTATCCACCACTAACTGTTACAAAAGAGGAAATTGACGAAGGTATTACAAAGTTAGAAAAAGTGATTAATAAGCTATGGGGGTAAAAGTGAAAAGAGATTTTTTGACTTTGGCAGATTTTTCTACACAAGAGCTTAAAGAAATGATAGAAAGCGCCATAAAATTAAAGGAAGAAAGAAAAAATGGTATTTTTAGAAAATATTTAGAAAATAAAAAAGTAGCTTTAATTTTTGAAAAATCATCTACAAGAACAAGGGTTTCTTTTGAAGTTGGTGTTGCTGAAATGGGGGGCTACCCACTCTTTTTGAGTAGAAATGATATTCAGCTTGCAAGAGGTGAAAGTATAAGGGATACGGCAAGAACACTTTCTAGATATGTGGATATGGTTATGATAAGAACATTTGAGCATGAAAGGATTGAAGAATTTGCTAAATTTGCAAGTGTGCCTGTGATAAATGGCCTTACAAATGAGTTTCACCCATGTCAGGTGATGGCAGATATTATGACAATTTATGAGAAAATGGGTAAATATGAAGGTGTTAAGCTTGCTTATGTAGGTGATGGAAATAATATGGCTCACTCTTTATTAATTGGTTGTGCAAAATTTGGGATAGATATTTCTATTGCTACACCAGAAAAATATCAGTGTTTACAAGATGTAGTTGAAAAAGCAAAGACAATTGCAGCTGAAACTGGTGCAAAAATAGAGATTACAAACGACCCATTTAAAGCTGTAAAGGGAGCTGATTTTATTTATACAGATGTTTGGGCAAGTATGGGTTTTGAAGATGAGGCAGAGGAAAGAAAGAAAATTTTTATTGATTATCAAGTTAATAAGAATCTTTTAGAAGCCACAGGGAAAAGGACATATTTTATGCACTGTTTACCAGCTCATCTTGGTGAGGAAGTTACAGAAGAAGTTTTTGAGTCAGAAATATCAATAGTTTTTGATGAAGCAGAAAATAGACTTCATGCTCAAAAAGCTATTATGAAATGGCTTTTTGAACAGATAGATAATTGAGATAAGGAGGAACATAGAAAATGAGTAGAGAAAAAGTAGTTTTAGCTTATTCTGGAGGTCTTGATACCTCTGTAATTTTAAAATGGCTTGATTTGCAAGGTTATGATGTGGTTGCATATGTGGCAGATTTAGGTCAAAGGGACGATTTAGAAGCTCTTGAAGAAAAGGCTTATAAGTCGGGAGCAAAGGAGTTTTATATAGTAGATTTAAAGGATGAATTTGTTAAAAACTATGTTTATACTTCAATAAAATTCAATGCAGTTTATGAAGGTAGATACCTTTTAGGTACTTCTCTTGCAAGACCAGTAATTGCTAAAGGGATGGTGGATATCGCAAGGAAAACAGGGGCAAAATATGTAGCTCATGGTGCAACAGGTAAAGGTAACGACCAGGTGAGATTTGAGCTTTCTGTTGCTGCCCTTGCTCCAGATTTAAAAGTTATTGCTCCATGGAGAATTCCAGAATTTTTCAATGTGATAAAAGGGCGTCAAGAAGCTATTGATTTTGCTGCTAAATATGGAATTCCTGTTAAAGCAACAAAAGATAAACCTTGGAGTAGTGATGAAAACCTTATGCATATCAGTTTTGAAGCTGGTATTTTAGAAGATCCAGCAAAAAGACCACCTGAGGATATGTTTGAACTAACAGTTGATCCCAAAAATGCGTCTGATACACCAGAAGAAGTGGAAATTGAATTTGAAAAAGGTGAACCTGTAGCAGTAAATGGTGAAAAACTGTCTCCAGCAAAATTGCTTCAGACTTTAAATGAGATTGGAGGCAGACATGGGATTGGAAGGATAGATATAGTTGAAAGTAGATATGTGGGGATGAAGTCAAGGGGTGTTTATGAAACCCCTGGTGGAACAATTTTGATGGCTGCTCATAGAGACCTTGAAGGTTTGACACTTGAAGGGAGTCTTATTAATTTAAAAGATATGCTTATGCCAAGATTTGCTTATCTTGTTTATGCTGGGTATTGGTTTAGCAGTGAGATGGATTGCCTGAGAGCCTTTGTGGAGGAGTCTCAAAAGTATGTTACGGGTAAAGTAAAAGTAGAGCTTTACAAAGGGAATATAACAATTGTGAGTAGAGAATCTAAATATTCACTTTATGATCAGATGCTTGTGTCTATGGATGATGATAAAGGTGCTTATAATCAGGCTGATGCAACAGGTTTTATAAAATTGAACTCTTTACCATTAATTGCAAATGCAAGAAGAAGAGATAAGTAAGATAAATGCTTAAAAGAGATTGCTTGCCCAAATTTTGGTTAAAAAACATTGACTTAGATTGCTTCGGTAATTTTCGAAATGACGTTCCCACAAAGTCATTGCGAAGAACGTAGCGACGAAGCAATCTCTCGTGAGATAATAGGTTTAGAGATTGCTTCACTTCGTTCGCAATG
Source organism: Deferribacter desulfuricans SSM1 (assembly GCF_000010985.1). Lineage (NCBI taxonomy): Bacteria > Pseudomonadati > Deferribacterota > Deferribacteres > Deferribacterales > Deferribacteraceae > Deferribacter > Deferribacter desulfuricans. The sequence continues at coordinate 1,660,249 of NC_013939.1, read as the reverse complement.
ACGGCAATTTCCAGACATTGTGAGGCAACAAAAGTTGCCGAAGCAATCTAAATATGGTGGGCAAGCAATCTCTTTTGATATAATGATATGAGTAAAAAATACCTTTTTATAATTGCTTTTTCCACAATAATGGTCTTTTCTGCTCTTTATGCTCCGCAGCCTTTGCTTCCAGTAATTGCAAAAGATTTTAATGTTACAAAGGATGCTGCTTCACTTCTTATTACCGTAACGCTTATTCCACTTGCACTTGCACCACTTTTTTATGGGTATATACTAGAAAAATTTTCTGCAAAGGTTGTAATATCATTGTCTTTTACAATTTTGGCGTTGAGTGAAGTTGTTGTTTATTTTACTCATAATTTTACACTGTTTTTACTAATTAGATTGTTAAACGGTTTAGTTTTACCTGCTATTTTAACAGGCTTGATGACATATATCTCTATCAGTACTTCTAAAGAGAATGTTCAAAGGGTTATGGCATTTTATATAGCAAGTACTATTGTTGGTGGGTTTTCTGGTAGGCTTGTTTCTGGTTTTATTTCCACATATTTTGGTTGGAGATATGTTTTTTTATTCCTATTCTTCACTTTATTAATTTCATTGCTTTTGATTTTACAACTGGAGAAAGATGATAGGTTAAATGTAAGCAAATTGAAACTTGATATGGCCAAAAATATACTTAAGAAAAAAGAGTTTTTATTTTGCTATTTGACTATTTTTTTCACATTTTTTGTTTTTGCAGGATTTTTAAATATTTTGCCATTTAGGATGTTTACTGTTTCTTCTAAAGTAACTGAGTTTAAAACAGGAATTATGTATTCTGGTTATATGCTTGGAGTATTGATATCTTTAAACAATGTTAAGATATTGAAAAAATTAAATAATTCTGCAAAATTATTAGTAATTATTGGTTTAACAATATATTTGGTGTCACTGTTTGTTATGTCCTTTAATTCTGTTGTGTTATTATTTTTAGGTATGTTTCTTTTTTGTGGTGGGATGTTTACAGTGCACTCTACACTTTCTGGCTATCTAAATAGGCTTGCTATGGAAAATAAGGGTGTTGTTAATGGTCTGTATGTTTCCTTTTATTATACGGGAGGAAGTATTGGGTCTTATTTGGCAGTTTATATTTACAGACATTTTGGTTGGTTTGTAGTTCTTTTTTTTCTCGCAGCTATGATTTTATTTGCTAATTTGTTTGTAAAACAATGTTCATAAAAAAATGTATATTGTATACAAAAAAAGTCTTTACAAACAAAAATTGGGATATTAATATATTCTAAAGAACAAATAAGGGGCACAAGTTGATTGATTTTAGTTTATTAAAAGAGAGTTTATTAAAAGAGGATTTTTCCAAAATACCAGATTCTTTAAAATTTGATGAAATAGGTTTTGAGAGTTTGTCTTCAGTCTTTTTTATTCTTTCTCTCTGTTTTAGATATCCTGATGATAATGTTTACAACAAACTAAAAGAGCTTTTACCTTCATTTAAAGATTTTTTTGAAGATTATCTAAATAAAGAGCTTATGTTGGAAGACCAATCAGAGATGGAAGCAGAGTATGTTAGATTATTTGTCACAAATTATGGTGGAGTAATTGCTGTACCATATGCTTCTTTTTATCTTGAAGAGGAAAAGTTGTTGATGGGTGAAAGCACTGTTCAGTTGAGAGATATGATGGAGGAAGAAGGGTTTATTTTAAAAGAGGATATAAAAGAAGTCCCTGATCATATTTACATATTATTAGAATTTGCTTCGAGTTTGATAAATAAAATTATAGATTTAAACAAGTCTGGGGAAGATTATAAAAAAACTCTTGCCACGCTTTTTACAGTTTTGTATGCTTATATAGGCAGATTTGTTGTTGATTTTAGCGATAAGGTGATAAACGAGTCAAAATTGGATTTTTACAGAGATGCTGCAAAGGCTTTGAAGGGGCTTTTTGTGGAAATAGATGAAATATTTATTGATATATTAGAGGCAAATTAATTTGGATAAAGGCAAATAAGGCTACATAAGCCTAATAAAAGGAGGTTGCCATGAAAAAAACATTAGTTTCACTTTTAGTAGTTGCTTTAATTGCTATATTTGCAACTACTGCAGTTTTTGCAAAAGCTAATGCAAGAAAAGGGAAAAGGGTTTGGAAGAAAAACTGCCGTCTTGCGTGCCATGATGGTAGCAAAGCTGGTGCACCAGCACTTAGCCCAGTGAGCAAAACTCAGGCTCAGTGGAAAGCATTGTTGCCAAAAATCAAAGATTGTGCTGCTCACAAATCTGCTAAGAAGTTAAAAGACAAAGATATTGAGAACATGTTCCAGTATCTTTTTGATCATGCTCTTGATTCTGATCAGCCAGAAACTTGTGGTTAAGATTTAATTTAGAAAATATGAGGGTGTTATACACCCTCTTTTTGATTAAGAAATAACCCTATTTGATGGGTAGTTTATTTTATAGGAGGTAGTTTATGAAAAAGTTTTTAGCAGTTTTATTTGGAGTTTTATTTGCTTCATCTTTTGTTTTTGCACAGGATGTAAACCTTGAGCAGTTGAAAAAGCAGGTTGCAGACCTACAAGCTCAAGTTGATATGATGAGTAAGTTTGTAAACACCAACACTCGTCATGCAGCAACTGATAAGCTTTCTATCAGTGCAGAATTCATGACAAGACTCGACAGTTTTCAGTACAAAGATGTAAGAGCATTACCAGATTTTGCTAGCGACATGATGGGATTATGGTTAGCTGAAACCATTACTCAATCTTCAGGAACTCAAACATCAACACCAACCAATTGGGATTTACAAGCGTTTATGGGAATGACAACTTCAACCACTGATGGATGGAATGATACTTTTTTAAATACTTATTTTTCTGATTTTCAAACTTTAATGGGGACCCCTGAAGTATCAGGGATGTTGCAACAAATGTGGAATAATTTACCTGCTGCACAACAAAGTTATTATACAACAAATTTTGGCGCTAATGCAATGATGGCTTTTGGTATGGATGCTTTTGCTCAAATGCTATCTGATAGAACTTTGACTAAAGATGAAGCAAGTGCAATAGTTACAGCTTTTAAAAATATTAAACCTAAAAAGTATGATGCAAACAATGACTATATGATGACTGAAAGATTGAGACTTCGTCTTAAAGCTAAAGTAAACGAGCATCTTTCATTTACTGGCCGTCTTGTAATGTATAAAACTTTTGGCGATTCTACGCCAGTTCACTTTTTCAATGGTACTATGAGCAGTATGTTTTTAGATAGTAATTCTGCTCAATATCCTACTGATGACAGTGTAAGGGTTGAAAGAGCTTATTTTGTATATAAAAATAGTATAGGTGATGTTCACTGGCATTTCTCTGTTGGTAGAAGACCAGCAGCTTATGGTTATGGTATGGAAAACCATGAGAATGCTGTACTGGGTGGCTCTCCTCTTGGTTCTATCATTCAGATGAACTTTGATGGTGCTTCTTTAGGGTTTTCTTTGGAAGATTTGACAGGTATCCCTGGCTTAAATATTAAATTCTGCTATGGTCAAGGGTTTGAAGGTCAGTATGGAACACTTAACTCTTTAAATTCTCAAGCTGATGTAAATGATGTTCATTTCTTTGGTGCTATAGTAAAACTTTTTGATAATGATGATTACAGAGTTGTTTACAACTGGGCACATGGATATGGACTTACTGATGGTTTCATAGGAATGGCTGTATTTCCATTTTATATTTCTGGAAATGATTATGATTTAGATGGTCAATATGATACTTATACTTTAACGCCTAATTATGGTGGTTTTGTATCAAGAATAGAGCCAATGAGCGAAGTTGGTAATATTGACTTACACTCTATATTCGTACAAGGTAATACTTTTGACTTCAGCTGGTTTGCAGCATATTCAATGAGTAAGACTGACCCAACTGGTAGAAGTGCAAATCCAATGTATCAATTTATGGGAATGGATGAAATGATGGATGGAACTGGCCATAGTGTATGGGTTGGTATTATGACTCCAGAACTTCCATTTACTGCTGGTAAACTTGGTTTTGAATACAACCATGGTAGCAAATACTGGCAGCCATTTATGAACACATGGGATGCTGCAAAACTTGCTACACGTGGTGATGTGTATGAAGTTTACTACCACCAGCCAATCGTTGGAAGTAAGTTTTTCTTAACTCTTGGTTACATTCACTATGACTACGAATACACAAATAGTGGTAACTATATGGGTGAACCAGTTAAGATTGAAGATGCTACAGCATTCAACACTTTGATGCCTGTAGTTGATAAAGTAGATAATTACTACGCTAAATTAACATTTAGATTCTAATATCTCCTGTAGGTATGAGATAGATAAAAGCCGGGGATTTCCCCGGCTTTTTTTGTTTCACTAGTAAAACGTTTAAACGTTAGAACGTTAAAACGTTCACACGTACTTTATCAATTTAAAACTTTTCCTTGAAAAATTTGTTAAAAAAACTATGATTGTTTGGAATTTTTATCAAACATTTTTTAATATAGCTAAATCGAAATAGGTTAAAATTATTTGAGGTGATAAAATGGATTTGGATTTAAGAACAGTGGAAGGTTTTGAAGAAGAGATAAGTAGAGCAACAAACCTTGATGAGCTTTATCAGATAAAAGTTAAATATCTTGGTAAAAAAGGTAGCATTACACTTTTAAACAAGCAGCTCAAAAATATTGCACCAGAAAATCGTGCAGAAGCTGGTAAAAAGATAAACGAAGTAAGAAAAAGATTTGAAGCACTTTATGATGAAAAATATAATGATCTTAAAAGGCTTGAAAAAGAGAAAAAATTAAAAGAAGAATTTATTGATATCACAAGAGAAGGTTTCCCTTTTAAGCCAGGAGCTATTCACCCAATTACTATAACATACTATGAAATTGTAGATATTTTTACATCAATGGGTTTTGAGGTTGCAACTGGCCCTGAGGTGGAGTTTGATTATTACAACTTTGAGGCATTAAACATTCCAAAAGAGCACCCTGCAAGGGATATGCAAGATACATTTTATATTACTGATGAGATACTCCTTAGGACTCATACATCGCCTGTCCAAATCAGAGTAATGGAAGCAAATAAACCACCAATAAAGATTATTGCACCAGGTAAAGTTTATAGATGTGACCATGATGTTACCCATTCACCAATGTTTCATCAGGTGGAAGGGTTACTTGTAGATGAAAAAGTAACCTTTGCTGATTTGAAAGGGACTTTGACACTTTTTATTAAGCGTATGTTTGGAGAAGATATCCCTGTTAGATTTAGGCCAAGTTTTTTCCCTTTTACTGAGCCAAGTGCTGAAGTGGATATGGGGTGTGTAATTTGCGGTGGAAGTGGATGTAGAGTTTGTGGACATACAGGTTGGCTTGAGATACTTGGGTGCGGAATGGTTGACCCAGAGGTTTTTAAAGCTGTAAATTATGATACAGAAAAGTATCAAGGTTATGCCTTTGGTATGGGGATTGAGCGTATCGCAATGCTCAAATTTGGTATAGATGATTTGAGACTATTTTACGATAACAAAATAAAATTTTTAAAACAATTTTAGGGGTAGAAAAAGATGAAAGTTTCTTATAGCTGGTTGTCAGATTTTATAGATGTAAAGGGGATTGACCCAAGGGATCTTGTAGATAAGCTCACAATGGCTGGACTTGAGGTGGAAGAACTAATCGTTAAAGAGAAGGTAGAAAATGTTGTTTTTGCAAAGGTTTTGGAAAAAGAGAAGCACCCTGATGCTGATAAACTTTCAATTTGTAAAGTTTTTGATGGGGGTGAAACTTATCAGGTGATTTGTGGAGCTGCAAATGTTGCTGCTGGTCAAATAATCCCTTTTGCAAAAATTGGAGCAAAATTACCTATAGGGCTAAAAATTAAAAAAGCAAAAATCAGAGGTGTAGAATCTTTTGGAATGATATGCTCTGCTGCTGAGCTTGGTTTGGAAGAAAAGAGTGATGGGATTATGGTTTTAGATGTGGATGAATCTTATCTTGGCAAAAATGTTAGCTCCTATCTTGGTTTAGAAGATGTTATCTTGGATATTTCCATTACTCCAAATAGAGCTGATTGTTTGAGTATCATTGGTATTGCAAGAGAGATTGCTGCCCTTTATGGACTCAGCTTAAAAGAGAAACATTTTGATTTGAAAGAAGAGAATGAGCCAGCTGAAAATCTTAAAAAAGTGATAGTAGAAGACAAAGATAAATGCCCTATTTATCTCGGTAGGGTCATAAAAGATGTTGAAATAAAGCCATCTCCTATCTGGATGCAAAATAGACTCAGATCTGTTGGTGTGAGACCAATAAATAATGTGGTAGATATTACAAATTATGTCCTTTTTGAATATGGCCAGCCCCTACACACATTTGATATGAATAAACTTGAAGGCAATGTCATTATCAGGACTGCTAAACCTGGCGAAAAGATTATGACTCTTGATGGCAAAGAGAGAGAATTAAAGGATTATATGCTTGTAATTGCTGATGAGAAAAAGGCAATTGCTGTAGCTGGTGTTATGGGTGGTGAGTTTTCAGGGATTGATGATAATACAAAGGATGTCTTTTTAGAGTGTGCATATTTTAAACCTGAAAGTATAAGGATTACCGCAAGAAGACTTGGGATGCAGACAGATTCATCATACAGGTTTGAAAGAGGGATAGATAAAGGTAATGTCTTTAAAATGGTTGATTATGCTGCATACCTTTTACAAGAATATGCAAATGGTAAAGTATTAAAAGGTATAGTCACTGATGAATATGAAAAGGTAAAACCAAAAAGTGTAAGTTTTAACCTTGATAGAGTAAACAGATTGCTAGGAACAGAATTATCAAAGGAAGAATCAAAAGATATTTTAACAAAACTCAACTTTAAAATTGTTGAAGAGCAGGGGGGTGATTTTAAAGTAGAAGTCCCAACATATAGAGTGGACATTGAAAGATGGGTTGATATTGCTGAAGAGTTATCAAGGATATACGGTTATAATAAAATTGATACAACTGTTCCTGAAATCAATGCTGATAGCAATCAGCCATCTTTAAGTTTAAAAACACAAAGAGAGATAAGATATTCCCTCAAATCCCTTGGATTTTATGAGGCTATAAACTTTTCATTTATGAGTGATGAGTTTTTATCAAATTTTGATGGTAAAGAAAATTTTGTGTATTTAAAAAATCCTCTTAGCGAGGATATGAATACGTTAAGAACTTTTGTTTTCCCTGGATTAATAGCCAATATGGTTAGTAATATCAGGCAGCAGTATGCAAGTCTTAGATTTTTTGAGTTTGCAAATGTTTTTATAAATAAAGGTGAGAAAGAGTTGCCATTACAGAAGATGCATCTGTCAATAGGTATTACAGAAAATTTCTGGCCTCTATCTTGGGCTGAGAAAAACGATATTGAGCCATTTTATTATTTAAAAGGGGTAATTGACGATATTTTAGGTAGTTATAAATTAAAAGCTGATTACAAGAGAGCAGATAAAGAGTTTCTTCATCCTGGCAAATCTGCATATTTAAAAATTGATAACAAAGTTGTTGGTTTTATGGGTGAGTTACACCCTGATATTTTAGAAAAATTGGATTTGGATAAGAAGCTTTATGTTGCTGAGCTGTTTTTTGATGATTTAGTTGAAATAATAGAGAATAGAAAAATTAAATATGAAAAGTTTTCACAATTCCCTTTTGTTACAAAGGATATTTCTGTAATAGTTGACAAAGGCACTTTAGTAAATGATATGATTAATGAGATAAAAAATATAAGTAAGTTGATTGATGATGTTGTGTTATATGATATATATGAGGGTAAGAATATTGGTGAAAATAAAGTTAGTTTAACTTTTAGAGTTTACTTTAGCTCACTTGAAAGAACACTAACTGATGATGAAACCAATAAACTGCTGGATGAGATAATAGAATTGTTAAAGGATAAGTTTGACGCTTCACTAAGATAACGAGGGTGTTGCACAATAATAATTGCTTAAACACCTCAGATTGCTTCGCTAACGCTCGCAATGACAGCAATTTTGGGTCATTGCTAGGCAATGTAAGTTGCCGAAGCAATCTAATAAAATGATTTATTTTTATATCTTGAGAAAAACGGGGGGCTTTAGCCCCCATTTTTATTAATAAGTTTCTACTTCTGGATCATTGATTTCTTCTGGTGTTACTGGATCTTTAAATATCTTATATGTCCAGATCTGATATAGCAGCACTATTGGCACAAATATAATCACAACAATTGTCATTATTTTCAAAGTATATGGGCTAGAAGATGAGTTAAAAGCTGTTAAACTGTATTTTGGATCAATACTTGATGGAATAAGATTTGGATATAAACCAATTATCCCTGTGAAAACTACTGCTAAAATCGTAATACAGGATGCAAAAAATGCTTTAACAGGTGATTTTTCTGTAAAAAAGAATATCGCTAATAATGCAATTACTGCAATTATTGGAACTATAAACCATACAAGGTTTTTCAAATAATTGTCATACAGATGAGTTTTGAATGCCGAAAAGATTAAGAATATGACTGCTACGGCAACAAGAAGTGGCCATACTTTTTTAGCTACGCTTTTAGCTCTTATTGGTAATTCGCCAGTTGTCTTAATTGCTAGCCATAAAGCACCATGTTCTAAAAATAGAAGTAAGAAAAACAATCCAGTAAGGATTCCATAAGGGTTTAAGAGATAGGCTAGGCTACCATGATATCCATTTGCATCAATTGGTAACCCTTGAAAGATATTTCCAAAAGCTACGCCAAATAGAATTGTTGGGATTAGGCTTCCAGCGAAAATAGCTACATCCCAGAGTTTCTTCCATTGTTCACTTTTCCCTTTTCCTCTAAATTCAAATGCAACACCTCTAAATATCAGAGCAAAAAGTATAATTAAAAGTGGAGTATATAAATAACTAAACATATAAGCATAGGTTGTAGGGAAGGCAGCAAATGTTGCTCCACCTGCTGTGATAAGCCAAACTTCATTACCATCCCAAACTGGACCTAATGTATTTATAATCATCCTTTTTTCTTCATCAGATTTTCCTAAAAAGGGGTGTAAAATTCCAGCACCAAAGTCAAAACCATCAAGCATAAAATAAACTGCCCACAAAAGCCCCCATAATGCAAACCATATAATTTGATATACCATAACTAACCTCCCTTACGCTGTTACTGCTTCAGCTTTTTTAGCTGATATAGCAGATTCTTCAGGCCCTTTTTTTGCATATTTTGTCAAAAGATAGATATCTATAACACCAAGCAAACTGTAAAAAGCAACAAATCCAAAAAGTGACATCCATACTTGACTAGTTGATATCGATTTTGATACTGCATCTGCTGTTTTCAGTACACCATAAACAATCCATGGTTGTCTTCCCACTTCAGCTACTGTCCAACCTAAGAAGTTTGCTATGTAAGGGATTGGGATCATATAGAGCATTATTTTAAGAAAAAGTGTTGTATCAACAAGTTTATCCTTTTTAGAAAGGTAAAAACCTATTAAAGCTAGCAATGCAAATAACATCCCTAATCCTACCATCAATCTAAAGCTTAAAAATGTTATTAAAACCGGTGGCCTTTCATCTTTTGGGAAATCTTTTAAACCTTTTACTTCCCCATTAAAATCATGGATTGCCAAGAAGCTTAAAAGTTTTGGTATAGGCAAAAGTTCTATAGCATTTTTTTCTTTTGCTTCATTTGGAAATACCAATAGATACATTGGAGCTCCTTTTTGAGTTTCCCAATGAGATTCCATTGCTGCAAGTTTTGTTGGTTGAGTTTTTGCAACTTCATATGCATGCCAGTCACCTACAACAATTTCTGCAAAAGCTACGATTAGTGCAAATGTTGCTGCAATTTTAAAAGATTTTTTGAAAAACTCCAAATTGCTCTTTCTTAACAAATGATAAGCTGATACACCCATAACAAAAAAAGCACCAACTGTATAACCTGCTAAGATTTGATGGAAAAATTTTGTAATTGCATAACTAGAGAAAAGAGCAAAAAAGTTTGTCATTTCAGCTCTTCCATTTCTCAAAACATAACCTACTGGGTGCTGCATCCAGGCGTTTGCTACTAATATCCATAATGCTGAGATATTAGATCCGATAGCAACCATCCAGATAGCAAAAGCATGTGCTTTTTTAGATATCTTTTTCCAACCGAAAATCCAGATACCCAAGAATGTGGATTCTAAGAAGAATGCGAGAGTTGCTTCGATAGCAAGTGGAGCACCAAAAATATCACCCACGTATTTTGAATATTCAGCCCAGTTCATACCAAACTGGAATTCCATTGTGATACCGGTAACTACTCCAAGAGCAAAATTGATAAGAAATAGCTTACCCCAAAACTTTGTCATCCTCAGATAGAGTTCGTTACCGGTTTTGACATAAAGTGTTTCCATAATAGCAACAAGGATAGAAAGACCAAGTGTTAATGGTACGAAGATAAAATGAAACATGGCTGTCATTGCAAATTGGATCCTTGACAGTGTGACAACATCCATATCTGCCTCCTACATTTTATTTAAATCTTCATCGTTAAAGATGAAATCTTTTATTTTTGCATTTTTTAGCTTGTTTACTAAAGATTTCTCTATCCCTGCAAAAAAGGTTGTGATATTGCAAATTGGATTTAATTCACAATGCTCAGGTTTTTCTGTGCATATATTTATTGTTGTTTTAAATCCGAGACATTGAAAAATGTCGTATAGGCTAAGCTCTGAAACATCCATAGCCAATAAAATTCCACCGTTTTTACCGGTATATGTTTTTAATATATGACATTTGTTAAGTTTGTGAATGATTTTTATTACGAAAGGTCTTTTTAGATAAAGTTTTTTACATATTTCATCTATTTTTATTCTTTCATCTTTACCTGCAAGATAAGCAACAATCCTTATAGCGTAATCAACTTCTCTTGTGATATACTCAGCCATATTGTTTACCTCTCAGGTAAACAATAAAAAAATAAAAAAATGATGTCAAGATTAAATTAAAATTTATATAAATTAAATTTAAAGTTTATGTGTGAAACCAAACTTTGATAACCTTTCGTACCTTTTTTCACTCAGTAGATAAGCACCTTCCCCTTCAATTACAACGCCAATTACATGAAATTTTTTAGGTGCATTCTTTAAAAGATTATCAAAATAAAGAGGATTTACTGTAAATAAAAGGGCGTATTCTTCGCCAGAACTTAAAACATCATCAATTGGTAAATCTGGTGATAGCTCTGATAAGTTTTCACCTAATAGAAAAATTTTTTTATTGCTTGCAATTGCAATTGAGGTAGTATCAATCCCCAGTCCATCACTTATATCCGTGCAACTGGTAACACCTTCATTGTTTCCAAGATATTCACCAAGTTTTGTTTCCGCAGTAAATCTATAATGTCTGTTTTCATTTTTACCAGAAAGTTCTTCCTCTAAATATTTTTTTGCATACCCCACAGGTCTTGAAACGCATATTAAATCACCAGCTTTGGCACCACTTCTTTTTAATAAATATTTATTTTTTGTTCCAATTATAGTTATGGAAATAAAAAATTTGTCGGAATAAGAGGTGTCTCCACCTATTAAATCTAAGTTGTAAAAATCCAGAGCAATTTTGAGTGAATCTATTAGCTTTTTTTTATCTATTTTTTGAGATAGCCCAAAACCTGCCATTATATATTTTGCCGTTCCGCCCATTGCGGCAATGTCACTGACATTTGAGGTGACAGCTTTGAATATGATATCATCTAAGTTTTGTCTATATATAAAATGAACGTCTTCTATTAATATGTCTTTACTGATTATATAATTGTTTAAAACTGCAGCATCATCTGATAAGTTTAGTGAAATATCTTTGTTCTTTGATAATGTCTTCAGGGCTTCTATAAAATCAAATTCATTCATGAAAAAAACTCAAAATATTTTTAACTGCTTCAAAAGGGTTTTCTGATGCACATATGTAAGAACTAACTGCAAATCCAGAAATTGGAATGTCATGAAATTTAGATATGTTTTTAGGAGTAATTCCACCGATAGCTACTGCAGGTAAATTTGTATGGCTTAATAATTTGTTATAATCTTCTTTAGATAAAACTGTTCTATGATCCTCTTTTGTTTTAGTAGGAAATGCTGGGCCAATGCCAATATAATCTACATTTGTTTGATTTGCATAATTAATATCGCTTAGATTATTACAAGAATAACCTATAATTAAATCTTTGTATTTTCTTTTGACAATATCTGCTGGTAGATCCTTTTCTCCCAGATGTACTCCATCAGCATCTAAACAGAGAGCAAGATCAACTCTATCATTAATTATGAAAAAAACATCTTTTCCATCGAGAATTTTTTTAATTGATTCTCCAATATGAAAGTTTTCTCTTGCTGTTTTATGTTTATTGCGAAGCTGGAACATTTTAGCTCCAGCTTCGATACACTGATTAAGAAACTCTTCTAATGGGAGTTTGATTAAATCGGTTTCTAAAATTATATAACACTTTAGATAGTCGGCAATTTTTGATCTATCTTTACTGCGCATAATTTACCACACATTGTGCATGATTCAATGTCTCTATTTTTCTGAAATTTTTCTCTCGCTCTTTCTGGATCAATTGCTAAAGAAAACATCCCTTCCCAGTTTAGCTCTTTTCTATATTTACTCATCATATAGTCTCTTTCAAAAGCTCCTGGAACCCCTTTTGCAATATCTGCAATATGTGCAGCAATTTTAGAAGCAATTACACCTTGATGTACATCTTCTTCATCGGGTAAACATAAATGTTCAGCAGGGGTTACGTAACAGAGGAAATCAGCTCCAGCTGCTCCAGCAATTGCTCCACCAATAGCACTCGTAATATGATCGTAGCCAGGTGCAATATCTGTTGGCAATGGTCCTAAAATATAAAAAGGTGCTTCATCACATAATCTTTTTTCTAAAAGGATATTTGCTTCGATTTGATTTATAGGAACGTGTCCTGGCCCTTCAATCATAGCTTGAACATTTTTTTCGCGTGCTCTTTTAGCTAATTCACCCAAAATTATAAGCTCATCAATTTGGGCTCTGTCAGTGGCATCTGCTATAGCTCCAGGTCTAAAACCATCTCCAAGGCTTAAGGTAACATCATATTTATAAGCGATTGATAGTAGATCATCATAATATTCGAAAAGAGGGTTTTCTTTATTGTTTTTTCTAATCCAATCAGCTAAAATGGAACCACCACGGCTTACAATACCGCATACTCTATCTGTGCGGTCCATCCTTTCAACGGATTCTTTAGTGACACCGCAATGAACAGTTATATAATCTATACCCTCTTTACACTGTTCTTCAATTGAACGTAATAATTCCTCTGGATCCATTTTATGAGTAGGGATGTCCTTTTCTGCTAATTTTGCTGCAACGGCATATATTGGGACAGCTCCCACCATAACAGTGGATTCTTCTAAAATTGCTTTTCTAATAGCCTGCAAATCCCCACCAGTGGATAAGTCCATTATACTGTCTGCCCCAGCTTTTATAGCAACATGTAGTTTTTTTATTTCTCTTTCAATAGAAGGGCAGTCGATACTTGTGCCTATATTTGCGTTGATTTTAGTGCGAAGTTTTTTACCTATACCCATAACATTTGGGAAATTGTGGTTTTTATTTTTGGGAATAACAACTTTCCCTTCAGCAACAAGGTTTCTTAGCTCTTCAGCATCAATTTTTTCATCCAAAGCGATTTTTTTCATTACATCGGTTATTATACCTTTTTTAGCTGCTTCAATTTGAGTCATAACTTCTCCTTTCTAAAAAAAAATCCTTTCCGCCGCAGAAAACGGAAAGGATTATGTTTTTCCTAAACCGTTTCCCTGCGCCGGCATTATCCGGATCAGGTTCAAGGGGTATTATCTCAGCCCCATATGGAGCACCCCCACGGTAAAATTTATAATAGTTTAAAATTGTAAAATTTCAAGCTGTTTAATCAATATTGACCTGGTATGTTTGGGATATTCCCTGGCAAACCTTGTGGTATTTGTGGAATTTGTTTAAACATATCAGCTGTTCTAATTATTTTGTAATTTTTGGGGTAACTGAAAGTTGAACTTTTTAATTTTTTATATTCAACGTTTTTTACCTCATAAATAATTTGGTTTCGTTTTACATCTTTAATAAGAAAAGGTATACCATATTTTTTCAAATTATAATTATATATGTCCTGAGATTCGTTAAAAGAAGAAAACTCCTTTAAGTCATTTGCTAAAGCTGTGTTAAAACTTTTTATTAATTTTGAATCATTGCAGAAGTAAACTTCTTCAACATCGCTGTTATCGGAATATATTTTATAGCCAGTGGTATTACAACCTGCTATTCTTTTTCTTCCGATTTTTACTACTTTAGTTGTTATTTTAGGTGGTTTTTGGTTGGTATAGCCAAAACTGTTTCCCATCATTGCACTAAATTTTTTCATTTTGGCCAAATCTTCTTGTGTAGTGATTGTGACAGATTTTTCTTTATGATTTACTAAATACGCTGTTTTCTTAGAGCCATTAAAAATGAACTCAAAGTTACCAGTAACACTCTTTAACCATTTTCCTTCAATATAATCTTTTGTTGTTGTGTTATTTTGGTGTGCTGTTAAAATAACACCTGAAGTTGAAACTAATGGATAAAGTAAAAATAGTAATAATGTTAAAAATAAGTTAACCTGTTTCATTGTAACCTCCTATTCTTATTGTGCCATATTATTTCATCTTTTATATATTATAGCATATTATAACAAAGTTTGTTGTTTTTTATAAAAAGGTTTTATAAATAGTTGTTTTTTAATATAGACAATATCATATTTTTGTGTTATAAATCAAAATTGTATACAGTATACCATAACATATGTTACGGAGAGGCTTATGGCAAAAGTTTACTACGGTTTTTGGAATGATCAACTTATTGATAATAGAGAAAAACCATATGAGGAGTGGAGTGAAGCTCCTATCAAAATTGATGAGAATTTTAACGGTAAAAAATTAAAAGTTTTTGTAAATTGGAACGGGTTTTTGGTTTTTGATAAAGATGTCAATATCCTTGATGTTTTGACTGAGTATATGTTTGAGATAAGTAGTTATGGTTGCTGTGGTAGATGTTTCCCAGGTAGGATGGGTACAAGGATTTTGGCTGAACAACTTCAAAAGATTAAAAATGATGGATTCAAAAAAGAGGATATAGAATTAGCTTATGATATAGCTTATTCTATTTATGTTTCAGCTAAATGTACTGTTGCGCCTACTTCAACTGTGCCAGTAAGACAGTTTTTGAAAAATTTTATGGAAGATAAGTTCGAAACTTTGGATTCTGCAGAAAATAAAGATTTGAATTATGTTAAACATCTTACAGCACCTTGTACAGCTGGATGTCCTGCAAATGTAAAAATTCCAGAGTTTATTGAAGCGATAAAAGATCATAGATATCTTGAAGCTTTAAAAATTATTAGAACAACGATGCCTCTTCCTGGTGTTTGCGGTAGAGTTTGTCCTCACCCATGTGAGTCAAATTGTAGGAGAGGGCTTATCGATGATCCTGTGAATATTATGGTATTGAAAAGAACACCATGGGATTATGAATATTATCATCATAAAGAGCCTGATATTGAAAGGATTAGAGAAGAAGATACCGGTAAAAAGGTTGCTATTGTGGGTGCAGGCCCTGCTGGCTTAACTGCTGCATATTATCTTGCAATTGTGGGGCATCAGGTAAAAATCTATGAAATGTTGCCAGAACCTGGAGGGATGGTAGCAGTTGGTATCCCTGATTATAGACAACCAAGACATTTGCTTAGAAGAGAAGTAGAGATTGTTCAATCTTTAGGAGTAGAAATACAATATAACACAAAGCTTGGTAGAGATATTTTTCTTAAAGATTTAAAGCAGAAATATGATGCAGTTTTGCTTGCAATTGGTGCTTTTAAAAGTCGTGATATGGGTGTTGAGGGTGAGAAAGAAGGTTATGAAGGAGTAATGGATAGCGGTATTGGGTTTTTGAGAAGAGTTGCTTTAGGTGAAGAGGTAAAAATAGGTAATAGAGTTGTTGTGGTTGGTGGTGGTAATACAGCTATTGACTGTGTAAGGACTGCGTTGAGATTGGGTAGTGAAGATGTTAATCTTGTATATAGAAGGTCAAGAGCAGAAATGCCAGCTGAGGATTATGAAGTGGCTGATGCGGAAGAGGAAGGTGTAAAGTTTCACTTTTTATGTAATCCTGTTAAACTTATAGCTGAAAATGGAAAGCTCGTTGGTGTTGAATGTGTTAGAATGCAACTTGGTGAGCCTGATGAATCTGGTAGAAGAAGACCTGAGCCAATTCCAGGGTCTAATTTTGTAATAGAATGTGATACGATTATACCAGCTATTGGACAGTTCCCTGATCTAGACTTTTTAAGTGAAGAGGATGGTATAAAAGTTACAAGGTGGAATACGATAGCTGTTAAAGAAGATTTGTATATGACTGACGTACCGGGTATTTTTGCAGCTGGTGACTGTGAATGGGGACCAGCAACTGTAGTTAAAGCTATTGGTGCTGCAAGATGGGCTGCTAAGATGATCAATAGATATTTGATGGAAGGTGAGCCTTATTTGACTGATCAAGAGAAGTTGGAATTGACACTTTATAGAAATAAGGTATTTGATAAAAACGAAAGGATTCAGGAAACTCATACGATTCCAAGGGTACATCAAGAAAAATTGCCTCCAGAAGTGAGAGTTAGAAATTTTGAAGAGATTGAAAAACCGTATACTGAAAGTCAAGCTTATTTAGAAGCTACAAGATGTTTGAGATGTGTAAGAATGGCAATGATAGGTTTGGAGAAATAAAATGAGTAGGAGTACTGGTATGGGTAAAATTTTTATAAATGATAAGCCTTACGATTTTAAAGAGGGTGAAACAGTTTTAGATGTCGCAAGAAGAAATGATATCTATATACCAGTTATGTGTTATTTGAAAGACATCACTCCTACTGGTGCTTGTAGATTGTGTCTTGTTGAAGTTGAGGGGTTGGAAAAACCTGTTGCATCCTGTGTAACTTATGCCATAGATGGGATGAAAGTTTATACAGATACAGAAACTGTTTGGAAACAGCGTAAAAGAAATCTTGAGTTTATACTTATTAAACATCCTCTCGATTGTCCAGTTTGTGATAAAGCTGGAGAATGTATGTTGCAGGATACAACTTATGAATTTGGTATAAACGAGGAGTCTGTAAAATCTACAAAACCTAATAAGCCCAAGTTTGACTGGGATATGATTATTCACGATGCTAATTTGTGTGTTTTATGCGAAAGGTGTGTTAAAGTATGTCATGAAATTGCAGGGTGTAGTGCTTTGAAAATTGAGGAGCGGGGATTTAACAATCTCATTACTACAGTCAATGAATCTGGATTAGACTGCGATTTTTGCGGTCTTTGTGTTGATTTTTGCCCTGTTGGGGCATTGCTTGATAAACCTTATAAACATAGTGTTAGAAATTGGGATTTAGAGTATGTTGAAACTTCTTGTAATTATTGCCCTGTAGGGTGCTCGGTAAAATATGGCAAGCATGAAAATGTAATATACAAAAGTGAAAAAGGGGAAAATAGTTATATTTGTTCTCTTGCAAGATATGCTTATAAATATACTGAGCATAGCGATAGGGTAAAAACTCCTCTTGTTAAAGAGAATGGCGAATTTAAGTCTATAGAGTGGAATGCTGCTATTGATGTGGTAAAATCAAAGCTTGATGAAGTTTTGGATAGATATGGTAAGGATAGTGTTGCATTTGTTTTAGGGAGTAGGTTATCAAATGAAGCACTGTATAATTATAAAAAGTTAGCTGAATCTATTGGATGTGAAAAGATTGTTACGGATGTAGCTTTTTATAACCAAAAGTTTTTTAATGATTATTACGAAAAGTTTGAAACATATGATGTTGTAGGGAAGTTAGAGGATATTAAAAGATCAGATTTGATTTTTGTTATTGGAGCTGATTTACAAAGGGAGTCTTTAGGATATAAGTGGTTTTTAACAAATGGTGTAGTTCATAACGATTCAAAATTGGTTACAATTGGATTAAAGAGATATGAATATGATTATTACACAGATGTTTCTATTGTTGCTGATTATGGAAACTTTGCAAATGAATTTGAAAAGATAAAGAATGATGATGATCAAATATATAAGGATATTAGAGAATATATTTCTAAAGCAAAAAATGTAACATTTATAGTTGGCAATGAATTTTTAGAAGCTGAAGCTAATTATAAATCAGTTTTTGCATTTGTTGATTATATAGGTCATGATAATTTGAATGGCTTTTTCTATACATTCGATAAACCAAATATAAACGCTATGTTTAATTTAAACCTTTTTAATAGATATGATGTTGATAAGTTAACTAATGAGATTGAAGATGGTAAGATTAAGTTTCTGTTTGTTGCTGATTTTTATCCATTTGACACTAAAGGTTATTATAAGAAGTTAAGAAATGCGATAAATAAAGTAGATTACTTCATTTCAGCTGATTTATTCTTAAACGATTTTAATAAAAATGCATTTGCTATTTTACCAGTTTTAGCTCATTTGGAGTCTGAGGGGACTTACATTACTGTTGACGGTAGAGTCATCAAGTATGTAAAAGTGATAGAGCCAGAAGTAGATGCTAAATCAGATGTTGAAATTGCATATTTATTGGGATTTTCAAAAGGGATAAATCTTGAATCATATAGTAAAGCTGTCTGGGATAATTGTATTAAAGGTAAATTTGGATATCCTGACATTAACTATGATGAAGTTAATGGACTTGTTTATAAGAATAAAACTTATAAAGTTAATAATACTGATTATAAATATATTGAAGAACCAAAAGGGACAAAAGAAGTATTTGTTAATGCTAAATACCACAACAATCATCTTTCTACAAAAGCTGCTATTGAGAAAAAGAGTGATGAAACATATAGAAAATATTATTTTGATGTAGATAGGTCTGTCTTAGTGGGTGAAAACGCTAAATGTGATAGAAATCTTTGTAGTTTATCTAAAGGGATTGCAAAAGGGATAGTATTAGTTCCAAAAAATTAGAATCTATTAAGGGGGAATATCCCCCTTTATTTTTTGCCTTGAAAAAAAGAATATAATAATTATTATATAAAACAAAATATTAGCACTCGGAGGTGAGTGATGCCAATATATGAATATAAGTGTGAAAAGTGTGGTGAAATTTTTGAGTTGATGGAAAGTATTCACTCTGATGTTTATGAAAGAAAGTGTAGCAAATGTGGTGGTACAGCTAAGAGGATCATATCTTTATCAACTTTTCATCTTAAAGGAACTGGTTGGTATGTGACAGATTATAAGAATAATAATGGTGGTGGAAGCAATACCACAAAAACCTCAACATCTTGTGATACAAAATCAGATAGTTGCTCAACTTGTGCTGCGGCAGCGGCACAAAATAATTAAATATTTAAAGGCTGGGATAACCCAGCCTTCCTTTTAATATATCAATATTTTTTCTAATTTTTACAAAATAAATTAAGGACTTTGAATAGTAAAAGTTGCTCAATTTATCCAAATTGCTTCACTATGTTTGCAATGACAAATTCCAAGTTATTCGAGGAGCTTTAGAATTGATGCAATCTCAAATTTAAAATATTTTCAAAGAGTTAGGCTATTATGCAATATATCAAAAGTATAACATTTTTGGAGTTATTTAGTGTGGAAATTTAAAGGATATTTGCTAAGAAACTTTAATTAAATATTTTTATTGTAGCTTGTTTATTTGTATACCCGCTTTCATTAACTGATTAATAGATATCTCATATAATTCATCTTGAATTTTTGTGTCAAATGCAATTTGTGAAGGTTTTTCTTCTTTGTAATCTGAAAAATACTTGCCAGATATTTCTATAGGTTGATTCATTACAAACTCAATCATCTTAGCACCATTTTCTGGATCAGAGCCTATTGCTCCCCAGTTATTCACTAATAATTTAGTATTTAAAACACCAGGGTGTAAGCTATTTACAGTAATATTATTAATCTTTTTTTCTGTGAAATATCTATGTAATTTAAAAGTAAAAATTATATTGCAGAGTTTAGAAACTGCATACGCTTCAAAACCGGTTGGAAAGATATGATTTCTGATTTCATCTAAATTTATATAATTTGAATGAGCCATAGATGAAACATTTATTATCTTTGCTTCTTCAGAGGATGTTAAATTTTCAAGTAAAATATGAGTGATTAAAAAATGGGACAGGTAATTTACCTGATATGTTAATTCATAGCCATCTTTGGTAAAAGTTAATTGTTTTGAAAAAGTTGCAGCATTGTTGACTAATATAGAAATGCTTAAATTAGTTAGTTTTGTAAAAGCATTATAAGTATCTTTTAGGTTAGAAAAATCTGCAAGTACAATCGATACTTTTATGTCATATTTCTCTAAATCATTTTTTAGTCTGCTTAGCTTCTCTTCATTTCTACCGTGAATTATTAGGTTGTGCCCTTTTTTAGCTAGTCTTAACGCTAAATTTTTACCAATACCGTCTGTAGCACCTGTAATTAATATATTTTTATTCTTCAAGGGTTCTTTTTGCTGCATTGTAACCCTCCTGCATAATATCTTTTGCAAGATGATAGTCAAACATTCCTACATTATCTAAATTTGGTTCAATAACTTTATGGTATGTAGCATTATTGATGATGCATTCAGATTGATAATAATTCATTATACTAAAAGCACGATAAAAAGTCGAAATAATATTGGGAGATTTATTGAATCCGTTTGGTTTGATTTTAGAGTTTAAATTAACAGCAATAATATTTTTATGCTTATTTTCTGAAAGAACAGATATTGGTAATGGATTTGAAACACCTCCATCAACTAAAATTTGTCCATTGATATTAACTGTTGAAAATATTCCAGGTATAGAAATACTTGCTCTAACAGCTTTGGTTAACTGCCCTTTGGTAAAAATAACTGGTTTTCCTGTTTCTAAATCTGTTGCAACAATGTATAAGGGTATAGGTGATTCTTCAATTTTTACCTTGCCTAAACTTTCCATGAAAAATTCACATATTTTATCACCATCGATTAAACCTTTTGTTGGTAAAAAATTTATATCAAAAAGTGAAAATACCTTTTTTTTATCAAGTGAGAGAACGAAATTTTTGTAAAAATCTAATTTATTAAATACAAAATAAGATGCTATGACAGAACCTATACTTGAGCCTGCAATAGCTGTAATATTATAACCTTTTTCTAATAAGTATTCTATTACACCGATGTGGGCTAAACCTTTTGCTGAACCACTTCCTAAAGCGAGGGAAATATTTCTTTTAACTTTTTTAAACATATTTATAAATAACATAAAAAATTGTGTTTGACTATAATAAAATTCTGTATTAATATTGCATACTGTATACAATTTTTGGTGTGCTTATGGAAGATATTTTGGAGACTAAACCATTAAGAGAAAAGATTGCCGATAGAATAAGAGCTGACATTATAAAAGGGGTATATAAAGATGGTGAGAGGCTAATCGAACCTAAATTGGCTGAAAATCTTGGTATTAGTAGAACCCCTGTAAGGGAGGCTCTGAGGCAGTTAGAAAATGAAGGTTTTATAGAAATAATTCCGCGTAAAGGTGCAGTAGTAAAAAGAATGACCTTAGATGATGTGGATAATCTGTATATGATTAAAGCAAATTTAGAAGGGTTGGCTGCTAGACAGGCTATAAAATATATATCTGATAATGATATTAAAGAGATGGAAAGACTAAATGAAAGATTCCTCCTTTTAGCAAAAAGGGATGAAGATGTTGTAGAAGAATATTTAAAATATAATGTTGATTTTCATAATGTTTTTATACAATTGTCAAAAAATGATAAGCTTATTGAAATATTGGAAGGTTTATCAAAGAACTTTCAGAGAATAAAAGGGATGTTGATTTCTAAAAGTGAGAGAGCATTGAAAGCTTACAATGAACATTTAGAAATAATTAAAGCTTTTCAGTCAAGAGACCCAAATAAGGCAGAAATGAAAGTTAGGTGGCATATTGAGAATAGCTGGCAATATATTAAAGAAAGGATGTTGAGCGATGGCAATTAGAGATTTTAGTATTGATAATGCGCCTTTAAGTGAAAAAATAGCAGAAACAATTAGAGATTATATATTGAAAGGTGTTTTAAAGCCTGGGGAAAGATTAACAGAGCCAAAACTTTCTGATATCTTAGGGATAAGTAGAACTCCCATTAGAGAAGCTCTAAGATTATTAGAAATGGATGGTTTTGTTGAAATTGTCCCAAGGAGAGGTGCTGTTGTTACAGAAATTACTGATAAGGATGTTGATGAGATATTTATTTTAAAAATAAGACTTGAATCCCTTGCAGCAAAACTTGCTGTGAATAATATGACCGATGTGGATATCGACAGATTAGAAGAGTATAATAATAAGCTTGAGAGATTTTATAATAATAAGAATGTTGCTGGTATGATTAAAGCAAATAGTGATTTTCATGATTTTTTTATTCGTAAGTCAGAAAACCAGAGATTAATAAAATTTTTAGAAAGCTTGTTATCTCAGTTTAAAAGGGCAACTGCATATTCTTTTACTGAAACTGGTAGGATAGGTAATGTAATAGAAGAGCATAAAGAGATATTAAAAGCTTTTAGAGAAAAAGATGCAGATTTAGTGGAAAAGTTAGTGGAAAAGCATATCCAGAATGGATGGAATTTTATTAGATCAAGAGTTTCTAAGAAAAGACAGTAGTTTAACAGCTTAAACGATTTTTAAAAGAATTTTTTAATTATAAAATTAGCTGTTCTTGTTCTCCAGATTGCTTTGCTAACGTCCGCAATGACAGCTAGGTAATAATCACGAGGAAGCGTAAGCTGACGAAGTGATCTCAGGTTAGAAGTTGAAGTAGGAGGTTGCTTCACTTTGTATCAATGAAGGCATTTTGGGTCATTTTGAGGCAACAAAAGTTGTTGAAGCAATTTCAAAATTGTTTATTTTCTTAGTGCAAAGTCATTTACTTTTAAAATTATTGGTAATATGCTTTACAATATTATTAAAAGTTTTATTTATTGAAAAAAAAGATAAATTAAGGTAATTAACCACATAAAATTACAGGGGGGTAAAATGCCAAAAGTTAGAGTTCAGGTAAAATTAAAAGATACAGTTCTTGATCCACAAGGGCAGACTGTTCTTGGTTCTTTAAATAAATTAGGATATGAATTTGTAAATGATGTGAGAGTTGGTAAGATAATTGAATTGGATGTGGAAAATATAGATAATTTAGATCAGAAGATTGTAGAAGTTTGTGAAAAGTTGCTTGTAAATCCAATTGTAGAAGAGTATAGCTATGAAATAATAGAGGATTAAGTGATGAAAGCTGGTGTTGTAGTTTTTCCTGGTTCAAATTGCGATCATGATTGTTATCATGTTTTAAAACATGTGTGTGGATTCGATACATCTTTTATCTGGCATAAAGAAACTGATGTAAGTAATTATGATTTAATTGTACTACCTGGCGGGTTTTCTTTTGGTGATTATTTAAGGTGTGGTGCTATTGCAAGTAAATCGCCAGTTATGGATGCTGTTTACAATTATGCAGAAAAAGGCGGTTTGCTACTTGGAATTTGTAATGGTTTTCAGGTATTGACAGAAGCTGGACTACTCCCAGGTGCACTATTAAAGAATAGGTCATTAAAATTTATTTGTAAATTTGTTTATTTAAGAGTAGAAAATAATTTTACACCTTTTACAAACCTTTATTCTATTGGTGAAATTATAAAAATACCTATTGCGCATATGGAAGGGAATTATTATATCGATGAAGAAGGTTTAAATGAATTGAAAGAGAATTCACAAATTGTGTTTAAATATTGTGATGAGTATGGCGAAATATCAAAGGAATCTAATCCTAACGGTTCAATAGAAAATATAGCTGGTATAATCAACAAAAGAGGGAATGTCTTAGGGATGATGCCTCACCCTGAAAGAGCTGCAGAATCGATTTTAGGCAGTAAAGATGGACTTTATCTATTTAAGAGCGCAATTGATTACATAAAAGAGGGTTAAGATGGGTGTTTATGAAAAATTTAATTATCCTAATGTGACGTTAGAAGTAGCAAAAGAGATGGGGCTAAATGAGGATGAATTTAATAAAGCGATTGAAATATTAGGTAGAAAACCGAATTATATAGAGCTTGGTATCTTTGCGGCAATGTGGAGTGAGCACTGTAGCTATAAAAGTAGTAGAGTCCATTTAAAGAAATTTCCAACAGATGCACCATGGGTTGTCCAGGGGCCTGGTGAAAATGCTGGAATCATTGAAATTGATGGGGATATATGTGCATGTTTCAAAGTTGAAAGCCATAATCACCCTTCATATATAGAACCTTATCAGGGTGCTGCTACAGGTGTAGGTGGAATTTTGAGAGATGTTTTTACAATGGGTGCTAGACCTATTGCATGTATGGATGGCCTAAGGTTTGGAGATATTACAAAAGATGAAAAAAGCAGATACATATTTGAAGGGGTTGTTTCTGGTATAGCTGGTTATGGAAATTGTTTTGGTGTACCTACAGTTGGAGGGGAAACCTTTTTTCATCCTACATTTGCTAAAAACCCTTTAGTTAATGCTTTAGCACTCGGTTTGGTTAAAAAGGATAAGATTTTTAAGGCTAAAGCAGAAGGGGTTGGTAATCCGGTTATTTATGTGGGCGCTAAAACAGGTAGAGATGGTATCCATGGTGCCACTATGGCCAGTGAAGAGTTTGGCTCAGATTCGGAGAGTAAAAGACCTAATGTCCAAATTGGTGATCCTTTTAAAGAGAAATTGTTATTAGAAGCTTGTTTAGAGTTAATGAAGAATGACTTTGTAGTTGGAATACAGGATATGGGGGCTGCTGGTTTAACAAGTTCTTCTTTTGAAATGGCTTCTAAAAGTGGCTCCGGTGTTGAGCTTTATTTAGATAAGGTTCCATGTAGAGAAAAAGGGATGACCCCTTATGAAATTATGCTATCAGAATCTCAAGAGAGGATGTTGCTTGTAGCTAAAAAAGGGTATGAAGATAAGGTGTTGGAGATTTTTGCAAAATGGGATTTGGATGCGGAAATTATTGGACGTGTAACTGATGATGGGTTTGTTAAATTGTATTGGGAAGGTGAGCTTGTTGCAGAGCTTCCTGCAAAACCACTTGGAGATGAAGCACCTGTATATGACAGACCTTATAAAGAGCCTGCTTATTATAAAGAATTAAAACATAACGATTTTGCTTTTGTGAATCTTAATCTTGATAAAACTTTTGAGATGATGTTAACTAATCCAAATATTTCTTCGAAAAAATGGATTTATGAACAGTACGACCATATGGTTAGAACAAACACGGTTGTTTTACCAGGTTCTGATGCATCAGTTTTAAGAATTAAAGGGAGTAAAAAAGGGATAGTATTATCAATGGATTGCAATAGCAGATATTGTTATCTTGACCCATATAAAGGGGGGCAAATAGCTGTTATTGAAGCAGCAAGAAATGTAGCAATGGCAGGTGGAAGACCTCTTGCTATTTCTGATTGTCTAAATTTTGGTAATCCTGAAAAACCAGATGTGATGTGGCAGTTTGTTAAAGCTGTTGAGGGGATGAGTTTTGCTTGCGAGAAACTAAATACTCCTGTTGTTAGCGGTAATGTAAGTTTTTATAATGAGACTGATGGAAAAGGTATTTATCCAACACCAACTGTTGTTATGGTAGGCGTTTTAGATGATGTAGAGAAAAGGTTGGAATCATTTTTTCAGCAGGAAGGGAGCATTATTTATCTGCTTGGAGAAAATAAAGGTGAGATTGGTGGTAGCGAATTTGCTTCTTATTGTCTTGATATGGACGAAGGGGTGGTTCCTGATCCTAATATTGACGAAAATATTAAATTGATAGATTTTATGGTAGATGCAGCTAAAGAGTCAGTTTTGCTAAGTGCACATGATGTTTCCTTGGGTGGATTAGTTATTTCTCTTTTTGAAATGTGTGTGAAAAGGAGAATAGGTGTAGAAGTAAATTTTGATTATAAAATGGATGATTATAGATATCTTTTTAGTGAAACTCAGGGGTTAGCATTTGTGGAGGTTGAACCTTCTAAGGAAGAGAAATTTTTACAACTTGCATCAAAGTATGGTGTAAGGACTGAGAGGGTAGGAATAACTGGAGGTAAAGAATTTAAAGTAAAAAAAGGTAGAAGGGTACTTCTTATTTATGATTTGGATAATCTGATTACTCAGTATGAAAGGGAAATTGAAAGATGGATGAAATGATATTTGATAAATTTCACGAAGAATGCGGTATAGCTGGTGTATTTGGCGACAAAGATGCAGCCAATTTGGTGTATCTATCACTCTATGCTCTTCAGCATAGGGGGCAGGAAGGTGCTGGTATAGCCTGTTCTGATAGACATATAATAAGGGTTGAAAAAGGGCTTGGTTTGGTGGCCGATATTTTTAAAAAACATACTTTAGAAAGGTTACCTGGTGATATAGCTATTGGACATAACAGGTACTCAACTTCTGGAGAATCTTTGTTGAAAAATACCCAACCGATTGTTGCAGATATAAATTTGGGACAGGTTGCTTTAGTTCATAACGGAAATATAGTAAACGCCGAAAAGTTGAGGGATGATCTTGTAAGAGATGGATCTATTTTTACTTCAACTTCAGATAGTGAAATAGTGATTCATTTGATGGCAAAATCTGGTAAAGATAATCTGATAGATGCAATAATTAGTAGTGTTAGTAAGTTGAAAGGTGCTTTTAGCCTTATTTTTATGACAAAAGATATGCTTATTGGCTTAAGAGACCCAAACGGTTTTAGACCGCTTATTTTGGGTAAAATTAGGTCTGGTCATGTTTTAGTTAGCGAAACGTGCGCGTTGGATTTAATAGATGCAGAGTTTATTAGAGAGATAGATCCTGGAGAAATGGTCATTATAAAGGATGATGGTTTACAAAGTATAAGGCCTTTTGAAAATGTAAATCCAACTCCATGTATATTTGAGTTTATATATTTTGCCAGACCTGATAGTCGAATTTTTGGAAAAAGTGTATATGAGGTAAGAAAAAGTTTTGGGATGAAACTTGCAGAAGAGAGTCCAGTTGATGCTGATGTTGTAATTCCTGTGCCTGATTCTGGAGTTGTTGCTACACTCGGTTATTCTGAATATAGTAAAATTTCTTATGCTATGGGGTTAATTAGAAACCATTATGTGGGTAGAACATTTATTGAACCTGCTCAATCTATTAGACATTTTGGTGTTAAACTGAAGCTCAATGCTGTGAGAAGTGTTATAGAAGGGAAAAGGGTTGTTGTGGTTGACGATTCTATTGTAAGAGGTACAACTAGTAGGAAAATTGTTAAAATGCTAAAAGAAGCTGGAGCAAAAGAGGTTCATATGCGAATTTCTTCTCCACCGACCTGTTACCCATGTTTTTATGGTATTGATACACCCACTAGAAGTGAGTTGATAGCATCTAATCATACGATAGAGGAGATAAGAAAATATATTACTGCTGATTCTCTTGCATATTTAAGCTTGGAAGGGATGCATGAGTGTGTAAAACCTTTTAGTTTTTGTGATGCGTGTTTCAGCGGTAAATATCCAACATTGCATAAAGATGGTTTAGGTATTAATCCAAAAAGTGAGGTATAAATTATGAGTGAGAAAATGAAAATAAGATTATTTGGCTCCAGTATGGATTTTGTTTCTGGGTGAAGCCCTTCTTATTTTCCTGCAGGTTGCGGGGAGAGTGAAGATCCATACTTTGAAATTGCGAAAAAACTTGATGCGAAATTGACCAAAGAGTTTGGTTTGGATGGTGTTGACTTTAAATATGTAGATATTTCAACACCAGAAGTTCTTGATTATATCGATGATGTTAATACGATTGTTGAAAATAGGTTACCCCTTCCTTATGTATCGATAAATGGTAAACCTGTTTCTTGGGGTGAAGAAGATGTTGATGAAATATTTGTGAAAATTGTTAATTTTGCAAATTCTAATGCATAAGAATTAAAAAGTTGAGTAATAGTTTAATTTGAGATTGCTTCGGCAACTTTTGTTGCCTCGCAATGACCCAAAAAAGCCGACATTGCGAGAGTCGGCGAAGCAATCTCAAAATATCACATTTTATTGGGTAATAGTCTTGATTTAAAAAGAGTGCCAAAAGTTCTCTTTTTTATGCATTATTTTTGATAGTAGATATAAGTTGATAGTTTCTTAATACTTTGTTGTAATAAAATTTTGGTAGTTTCTTGTTTTTTCTCAATCTATAATTTAGTTTTGTAGGACCTAAATTGTAAGCTATAATTGCATATTTTACGTTGCCATTGTATTTTTTTAACAGATATGAGAAATAGCTTATACCTATTTTTATATTAGTTATTGGATCAAACAGCTCTTTTCTATGTGAAATATCTATATCGTCATTTAGTTGTGAAACATAATAAGCAGTGTTAGGTAATATTTGCATCAGACCAATTGCTCCTTTTCTTGAAATGCTTTTATGATTAAAAGAGCTTTCTGTTAAAATTAGCGATAGTATGAGATATGGGTCTATATGCTCTTTTGTTGATTCATCCACAATTGTGTAAGATATATCCATAGTAGAATACTTAATATTTTTGTTTGTTAAATAACTTAATACATTATTTATATCTATGATTTGGTTATATTTTGAAATTAGATATTTGTTTTTTGATTTTTTATTTATTAAGCTAGATAGAACAGTTACTTTTTCTGATGTAAGTTTCTCTAACATATTGATTTTATTAATATTATAGTAGGTTAATGCGGATATTAGTATACTGTATGTAAACAGTATTAAGAACAAATTGTTCAAAAAACTATTGAGTACCAAATTATTTTTAAATTTTTGCATGGTTAATCTTGAAAATTCCTTAATTTTATTTTATTGTCTCTATTCAAAATATACAAAAAAATGTTTTTGTAAATGATTTTTTGTGAGGTATGCTTATGGAAAAATTGCATTCAATAATTAACTATTTGGACTCAATTGTATGGGGCCCTTTTATGCTTGTCTTATTAATTGGTACTGGTGTTTTAATTACCTTAAGGCTTGGTTTTATCCAGGTCAGATTATTACCTAAAGCTTTAAAGTTGATATTTTTTAAAGGGAAAAGCGAAAACGTTCAGGGTGACATTACACCTTTTCAGGCTTTAACCACTGCTTTATCAGCAACAATAGGGACAGGTAATATTGCTGGTGTTGCCACAGCTATTGCAACAGGTGGTCCTGGAGCTATTTTCTGGATGTGGCTATCCGCTTTTTTCGGTATGGCTACAAAATATGCCGAGGCTGTGTTGGCTGTTAATTTTCGAAAAAAATTAGAAGATGGCACCAGTATCGGTGGCCCGATGTATTATTTAAAAGAAGGGTTAAGTAATAAATTTCTAGGAAATATTTTGGGTGTATTATTCGCTATTTTTGGAATCGTTGCTTCTTTTGGTATAGGTAGTATGGTACAATCTCACTCTGTAGCTATGGCGGTTAATGATGCTTTTAATTTACCAAAAGGTGTTACAGGTTTTATACTAATGGTTTTAACTGCACTTGTTATTATTGGTGGTATTAAAAGAATTGGCAAAGTTACAGAGAAAATAGTCCCTTTTATGGCTGTTTTTTATTTTATTTTTGCAATTATAATAATTGTTTTAAATTTTGGAAACTTCTTAGATGTTCTTGTATTAATTTTTAAATCAGCTTTTTCACCTGTTGCTGCTGTCGGAGGTTTTGCAGGTGCTGCAGTTAAAGATGCTATAAGGTACGGTGTTGCAAGAGGGGTATTTTCAAATGAAGCAGGTCTAGGGAGTGCACCTATAGCTCATGCTGCTGCAAAAACAGATAATCCTGTTAGACAGGGCTTAGTTGCTATGACAGGAGTTTTCTTCGATACAATAATAATTTGTTCGTTAACTGCTTTTGTTATATTATTAACTGGGGTTTGGGATAGTGGTAAAACCAGCACAGAGTTGACTGCAATGGCTTTTGTGACAGTTTTTGGTGGTAACGGTAAGATGTTTTTAGCCCTTGCCTTAATATTTTTTGCTTATTCCACTATATTGGGTTGGTCATATTATGGAGAGCAATGTGCAAAATTCCTCTTTGGATATAAATTTAGCTATTTTTACAAAATTGTTTACAGCTTAAGTGTTTTTTATGGAGCTTTTAGAAAGACTGCTTTTGTATGGGATATGGCAGATCTTTTTAATGGTATGATGGCTATACCTAACTTGATAGGGCTTATTTTTCTTTCTGGTTTGCTTGTAAAGATAACCAAAGAAAAAATTGATGAAGTTTGATAACGGGTTTTTAATAGCAAAATTTATAAAAAGATATAAAAGATTTTTAGTCGATTGTGAGTTGAATGAAGAGATAATTACTGCTTATAATCCAAATACTGGTTCAATGGAAGGGCTACTCAATGAAGGGTGTAGAGTAGCCCTTTCTGTTTCTGATAATCCAAAAAGAAAATTTAAATATACTATTGAAGCTTTTGAACTGGATAATAACTGGGTTTATACAAATACTGTAAATGTTAATAACATCGTAAAGAAATCAATAGAAGAGAATGCTATTAGAGAATTATCATATTACGATTATTTAAAACCCGAATTTAAAATTGAAGATAGCCGAGTAGATTTCTTTTTAGAAAGAGGCAAGGATAAAATTCTTGTTGAAGTCAAAAATGTAACTCTTTTAAAAGATGATACGGCTTTTTTCCCTGATGCTGTCACGAAGAGAGGGAAAAAACATCTCGATTTGCTAAAAAAGTATGCTCAAAAAGGGTACACTTGTTATATTTTTTATGTTGTTGGAGTTAATGCTATTAAATTTGATTGTGCTAAATTTATTGATAAGGATTATTGCAAATCTTATAAAGATGCTTTGGACTGTGGAGTAAAAGTTTTGACTTACAGGCATATTTTTGATCCTTTTAAGAAAGAATCTAATTTAATAGCTATTTAACATAAGCTTAGGACAAGTGCTCATTAATAGCTGTTTTAACATTCAGATTGCTTCGCTGACGCTCTCAATGACGACATTTTTGGGTCATTGCGACTCCGCCATTTCTTGACAGATGTTGAGTTTATATTTTTTTGAGTATATTGTGTTATTGACGTATAACTATCAAGGTGTATGAGTTAATGGGGGGGGTGAAGCAATCTCGAAATTATAGTGATATTAAAAAATTGATCCATTGTGAAACATTTTCGAAATGCGTTATTTTAAAATGTTGTGATACCAAGAATGTGATATTGATTATAATTGAAAAAAATGATAAAAATACAGCACAAATTTTAGGTAGATGATAGGGTATGATTAGGTATTTGAAAATAAAGAATTTTTCGGTTTTTGATGAAACATCTATTGAGTTTGAAAATGGGTTAAATATTATCACAGGTGAGACTGGTGCTGGTAAATCTGTGCTGATAGATGCTATTAAAATGGTTTTGGGGGATAGGTTTTCAAAAGAGAAGCAAAGAGATTTAGCTAAGAAAACTGTTTTGGAAGCAGTTTTTGAAGATATTAAGTTATCTGACGAACTTAATGATAAATACGAGATTGAAGACACTTTGATTATTAGAAGGGAAATAGATTCTGGTGGTAAAAATAAAGTTTTTATAAACGGATTTTCTGCAACTTTGAATGAATTAAGAAATTTAGCCTCTAATTTAGTGGATATACATGGTCAGCATGATCATCAGTTATTATTAAACCCTGAAAATCATAAGTTTTTTATAGACAAATTTATTGATAACGAATTTTTGCAAAAATTTCGTCAAAATTATGAAAAGTATAAAAGTCTTAAAACAAAACTTAAACATTTGATTGAAAACAGGAGTGAGATTGAGCTGAAAAGAGAATATTTGTTAAATCAGATAAATGAGATAGATGAATTAAATATTGATATAGAAAATGATTTAAAGTTAGAAGAGCGGATTAAGTTTTTATCAAATATAGAAAAAATCAGGAATGCTATAAATAGTTCGCTACAACTTTTGAGTTATTCTGAAATTAATGTTGAAAGTATGTTGAAGGATGTTTTGTATCACCTTTCGTCAGTTAAAGATACAAATGAAAATCTTTTGGAAACATATTCAAAAGTAGAGGAAATAAGCTATCTGTTAAATGATTTAACTGTGAGTTTGGAGAATATGTTTGATTTTGATACTTATAACCCTGATGAGTTAAATGATTTAATAGATAGAAAAATGGCTCTTGATAAATTGTGTAAAAAATATGGCCCGACCTTGGAAGATGTTATTGCATATAAAGAAAAAATAAAAGCTGAGTTGGAAATGTTATCAGTAGATGATGATACTATAACCGATATGCAGGATGAGTTAAATAGAATTTTTGATGAGCTAAAAAGGCTGGATAATGAGTTGTATACTAAAAGGAAACAAGTTTTTTCAAAACTAAAAAAGAGCGTTGAAGAGGTTTTGAAAGATCTTGAGCTTAAAGATGCAACTTTGGATATTAATTTTATTGAACAAAGTGAAATTACGGCTTATGGGAGTAAAATTCCTGAGTTTCTTATTTCAACAAATAAGGGGTTTGCACCTGCACCTTTGAATAAAATCGCATCAGGCGGAGAGCTTTCGAGGATAATGCTTGCATTAAAAGATATTTTTTCTGATTATGATGGAATAAGTACGATGATTTTTGATGAAGTTGATACAGGTATTAGTGGTAAAACTGCAAAGAAAGTTGGAGAAAAGCTTAAAAATCTTTCCAAGAAGAAGCAGTTGATTGTGATTACGCATTTACCTGTTGTGGCAGCATATGGCGATGTGCATTTTCATATTAACAAATATACAGTGGAAAATAAAACTTTTGCCTCTATAAAAAGATTAGATGATCAAGAAAAGAAAGAGGTTTTAGCTACAATGATTGCTGGCAAGGTATCTGAGCACTCATTAAAACAGGCAAATGAACTGTTGGTTGAAAATGGATAAGATAGTTGCTTTTATTGTTGGTGGTGTAGCCCAGATAGGTTATTTTGGTATAATAGTATTAATGGCTTTAGAAAGCTCATTTTTCCCTTTTCCAAGTGAAGTAGTTATCCCACCAGCTGGTTTTTTAGCTTCGCAAGGAGAGATGAATCTTTTATTAGTTATATTATGTGGTATTTTAGGTAGTTTGATTGGAGCTTATCTGAATTATTTTATTGCTTATAAATATGGTAGAATATTTTTGTTAAAATATGGAAAATATCTTTTTATTGATGAGGTAAAATTTAGGAAAATTGAACTTTTTTTCAATAAACATGGGGAAATAACTACTTTTATTGGTAGATTGTTACCAGGTATTAGGCAGTATATCTCTTTTCCTGCAGGGTTAGCAAAAATGAACCTTTTTAAATTTACATTGTTTACTGGGCTTGGAGCGGGTATTTGGATTGTGATTTTGGCTTATGTGGGTTATTTTGTTGGTAATAATTTGGAGTTGGTAAAGGCAAATATACATAAAATCACTTTATATTTGATCCCATTTATTGTAATATTGGTTGTTGCATATATTTTTTATAACAGAAGAAAGAGGTCAATATGAAATATATAAAATTGCTTATCATTTTTGTATTATTTTTAATGTCGTCAAAGCTGTACGCTCTTACTGTGAAACCTGGAGATACAGTTTACCAACTTTTATCACCATATATGAACCCCCAGGAGATACTTTCCGTATCTAAAAAGATTAAAAAGTTGGGATTTGAATTAAAAATTGGACAAACATATGAATTTTTAAAAGATGAGCTAGTAGTTCACGATGGTATTACAAGAGATATTGTTATCAATTTGATTAATAAAGATGTTAAGGAAGTAAAATATCCTATACATAGACTTGTTACTGTAGTTTCTGGAGAAATAGATGACAGCCTTTTTTATGCAGTCAAAAAAGCAGGAGAGGATGATATTCTTGCTGTGAGATTAGCAGAGATTTTCGAGTGGGAGATAGATTTTTTTAAGGATATTAGAAAGGGTGATCAGTTTTATGTTGTGGTTGAGAAGCTTTTTTGTAGAGGGAAATTTATAGGTTATGGCAAGATATTGGGAGCAGATTTTATTAATCAGGGGAGACACATAAGAGCTTTATATTATGAAAATAAATATACAAAAGGGTACTTTACACCAGAAGGGAATTCTTTGAAAAAGGGGTTTTTAAAGGCTCCTTTGAAGTTTGGAAGAATTACATCGTCATTTAAGTATAGAAGATTACACCCTGTTTTACATGTTTATAGACCGCATTATGGAGTTGATTATGCAGCTCCAATCGGTACACCTATTCATGCTACAGCTGACGGAAAAGTGGTGAAAAAAGGTTTTACAAAAGCAAATGGATATTATATTAAATTAAAACATAATAACGGGTATTATACGTATTATTTACATATGTCGAGGTTTAAAAAAGGGATTAGAGTTGGTTCTTATGTAAGACAAGGTGATGTTATAGGTTATGTTGGGATGACTGGGTATGCAACTGGTCCACATGTGGATTATAGAATAATGAAAAATGGTAGTTGGATAAATCCGCTAAGATTTAAATCTCCGACTAAAAGATTATCTAAAAAATATTTGGCCGATTTTAGAGATAAAACAGAGTATGTTGTAGCATTGTTGGACTCGTCTTATTATAAATATGCTAAGTTGCAGTTTATACAATAACTTATAAAAAAATATTTAGAATTTAAATATATTAAGAATGTTTAACCTATAATTTGTTATAAAACTATATAATGTGATAGTTTAATTAAAAAATTTTATTAATTCAGTTTATTTAATCTTTTTTTTCATAGTTTTTTATGATATTTTTATTAAGTTTCAAGAAATACAGCCGATTTTTTATTTGTTCTGGGAGGTGTGTTGTGAGTATTAAAACAAAAATAATTGCATCTTATTTATTAATTACTGCACTTTTTCTAATTGCAGGACTTTTTGCAATAACCTCTTTTAAGAAAATTGCCAACGGAATTGAGAAAGATGTGAAAAATGCAATAAATGTACAAACTCAATTAAAGGACTTACAGTCTCAGTTTTTAAAAATCTCTTCGTTATTGAAAGATATCAAAGTTACAAACGATGTTAGTGAGATAGGAAATTATGAAAAAGAGCTCTCAAAATATTTAAAAAATACTGAAAATAGTATAAAACTTATAAAACATAAAGATATTAAAAAGATTCAGAAAGATTATAAACTAATTCCAGAATATTCAAATCAACTGATAACCTTAAAAAAAGAGTATTTGCAATATGTTGATAAGGTTAATGCCGTTTTTGATAAAATTGACAGCTTATATAGACAACAAAAAGGGGAAACTTTTATTGTTAGTAGAGGTGTAAAAGATCACAATACCTTAATGTTATTAAGCAAGATAATGGAAGATATTTTACAGATTAAAATTTATTCCTCTTTACTCATTAGCTTTACAGATGAATATGATATAGAAGATGCTAAAGATTCTATGATCAGTTATTCGAGAGCAATGGTAGCTGCTATCAATACTTTGATTAAAGGTGGCAAGTATCAAGGTATTGTTGTTGATAAAATCGATGATAACAAGAAATTAGAACATTTAAAAAAACTTATCTCTTTAAATACCGAAATACAAAATCAAGCCAAAATATTATATAAGAGTTATTTACATAAAATTAACGTAGACAATTCTTTAAGAGAAATTATCAAGAAAGTTGATGACTTAAATGAGAAGTTAGCTGTTCAGATAGAAAATCTTGTTAAATTTTCAAATAAAAATGTAAAGAATACCTTTAAATCTATTGATTCTATGATTGGCAATTCTTCAAATGTGTTGATTTTAGCAATTGTGGTTTCATTAATATTAGGTGTTGTGATAGGTATTTTTACTTCTAATAAAATTAGTAGAGCTATTAATGATGCTGTAAAAGTTGCTAAAAAGATTGAAGAGGGTGATCTAAATATAGAAGATATTATTGTCAAAAATAAGGATGAATTGGCTACATTGGGCAATTCACTAAATGAGATGAAAAACAAATTAAAAGAAATGATTGTAAATATTCTTAATGCTATTAATGTGTTAAAAGAAGTTGGTGATTCTTTAGAAGAAGAGATGAATAATATGTCATGTTCTTTTAAAGATGTTAGTTATAATATAGATTCCACAGTTGCAGCAACCGAAGAGCTTTCTCAAAGTGCGGCTGAAATTGCCAGTAATGTTAATAACTCTTTGACAAATTTAAATGAAGTGAGAGAGGATATATTATCAGGTAATGAACATTTAAATAGTTCTATTAATGAAGTAAATGTTATATCACAGGATCTTGGTAAGGCTTCTGTTACTCTATCAAATCTAAAAGAAGCAAGTAAGCAAATAAATGATGTTATTAGTATTATTATAGATATTGCGGATCAGACTAATTTATTGGCATTAAATGCAGCAATAGAAGCTGCTAGGGCAGGTGAGCAGGGGAGAGGTTTTGCAGTTGTTGCTGATGAAGTGAGAAAATTAGCAGAAAAGACAGCAAAGTCGGTAAACGATATTTCTGATATGATAAAAAAAATAAACCATGAAATCGATGAGTCAGTATTAACTGTTAATGATGGTATTTTGTCATTGGAAGATAAAATCGAGCAGTTAAGATCTGTAGGTACTAATTTTAGTAATAATATTGAAAGATTAGAAGAATCTATAAATGCGATAAATCCGATAGCAAATATGATAGAAGAATTGAATATGGCTGTGAGTTCAATTGTTGAATCTCTAAATAATATCAACAATACTAATATGGAATGTAGTGATAAAGTTCAAGAGGTGTTTAATTTATCTAATAAACTTGTTGAGATAAACAAAGAATTATCAGAATTGGCAAAAAGGTTTAGGGTATAAATTGAGAGCGGCCACATAGTTAGTGGCCGCAACTTATTTGATTAGACCTGTTTCTTTTAATTTTTCATTCATAAAATCGCTTAGTTTAATTTTAAATTCCACTTTTTTATTTTTTGTAGGATGAGTAAAACTTAAATAGTAAGCAAAAAGTGTTAATCTTTTATCATCTATTTTCTTATTGTATAAAAAATCTTGATACAATGGTGCCTTATAAGCTTTTAAATGCACTCTAATTTGATGCGATCTACCCGTTTTGGGTATAGCTTCAATTAATGAGTATTTATTGTTGTAATTTATAGGGATAAAAGTTGTAATACTTTTTCTTCCACTTTTGAAATTTATTTTGTATTTTCCATGATAATTTCTCTTAGATATTGGGAGCAAGGAAGTAAAAGGATATTTGATAACTCCATCTGTTATGCATAAATATTTTTTAACTATTTGATTTTTGGAAAATTGAGTAGAAAGCGATTTGTGGCTATATCTATTTTTGGCAAAAACTATTAATCCTCCTGTCCCAAAATCTAGTCTGTGAACCACATAAATTTCATTAAACTCCCTTTGAAGTATATTTTTAATTGAGGGTATGTTTTTATTGTATCTATCAGGGATAACAAGTATTGAGTGAGATTTATTTAATACTATAATATCATTATCTTGATAAACAATTGAAAATTCAGAAGACTGAGTCATAATCGTATATATAACATTTAACCTTTTCCCCAGTTTTTATTACTCCAGTTCTTTCGTCTTCGATAACTGCAAAAGCATTCCCATAAAAGAGTGATGATATTATATGAGAGTCTTGAGTTTTAAATGGGATCGCAATAAATGATTCATTGCTGTATTTAACTGTTACCCTATTGAAGTGGAACCTATTATTTTTTTTGAGCATATCACCAGCTAATGTTGCATAAATAGATTTATTTTTAAAATTATTGTCTCCCATCATTTTTCTTAATGCAGGGAGAATATAGAAAAAAGTGCAAAAGAAGGAACTTACAGGGTTACCAGGTAGAGCAAAATAAGGGGTACCGTCATTT
This sequence comes from Deferribacter desulfuricans SSM1, assembly GCF_000010985.1. NCBI lineage: Bacteria > Pseudomonadati > Deferribacterota > Deferribacteres > Deferribacterales > Deferribacteraceae > Deferribacter > Deferribacter desulfuricans. The sequence goes on along the minus strand of NC_013939.1, from coordinate 1,622,249 downwards.
AAAAGTGCAAAAGAAAAAGGCTTCCCTGGTTTTTGTTTGACGTTTTTAAAAATCCATTCAATACCTTTTTCTTTAAAAACGTTTGTAACTACATCGTAATCACCAAATGATATACCTGCACTACTTATTATTGCATCATAGTTTGAGAAAGATTCAAATATTTTTTCAAAATCTTCAATATTGTCTTTTGATATCCCTAAATAGCTGACATCTATATTGTTTGATAATAAAAGATTTTTGATTGCAAAACTGTTGCTATCATAAACACCTTCTTTTAATTGTTCCCCTGGCATAATTAATTCATCACCTGTTGCTAATACAGCAACTCTTAATTTTCTATAAACTTTTATATTTGTTAAACCACAGCTTATAAGTCTTGAGATGTCCCAAGGTTTTAATTTTTTCCCTTTTATCTCAATGATCTCACCAGCTTTAATATCTTCACCAATTTTTCTAATATTTGCACCAGGTTTTACATTACCAACAATTTTACATATATCTGGTTCGGGATTTTCTGTTTTTTCGTATTCTACAACAGTATCTGCACCTTCTGGTAATTTTGCTCCGGTCATAATTTTATAACATGTTTGAGAATCTGTGAGATTATATTCTTTCATATCACCAGCTTTTATAGTGCCAATGATTTTAAGGCCGTTAGGATAGTTTTCCAATGCTTCAAATTTTATGGCATATCCATCCATTGCAGAATTATTAAAAGAAGGGAGGTTAACCTTAGATTTTACATTTTCAAATCCTACTCTATTTAAAGCATCGAAAACAGGGATATATTCATATCCTACCTCTTTAACGTTTGATAAAATTAATTCAAGCGCATCAAATGGGTTTATCATTTTCATACCTCTTAAATTTTCTTTAGTTTATTTAAAATCTATCCCAATCTCAAGCAAAAAATTTATAATTAGAGGGTGCTGCACAATAATAATTGTTAAGCACCTCAGATTGCTTTGCTGACGCTCGCAATGACTGGGAAATTGGTCATTGCGACCCTGCCATTCAGTGTGTGTATAACTATCAAAGTTTAAAAGCTAATGGTGGGGAAAGCAATATCAATACTACATTGATATCAAAAAATTGACCTATTGTGCAACAACCTCAATTATTTGTATTGCAAGAAAGAGTGTAACTACTATAATTATCATTAAAAAGTTTAGGAGGGATGATATTTTAACAGGTGAATTAAAAGATTTAAAACAATCCTTTATAAAGAGATTAGAAAAACTTGATAGAAAAAGGTTTAAGACAGATAATATCATATCTGTGGAGTTGGCTAAACAGGTTTCTGCTCTTTCTAAAGAAGTTAACAGACAAATTGGTTTATTAATTGATAGACAAAATGAAGTGCAATATGTGATTGTTGGCGACAATAGATCCATTTTTATTCCAGAGCTCAAGAGATTTAGACTTGTTCCTGGTAAGTTGAGAGGGCTTAGGCTTGTCCACACCCATTTATATGGTGAACCGATAAACGATGATGATATTACAGATTTGGCAATGTTAAGATTAGATTCGTTGACTGCAATTTATGTAGATGAAGCGGGCTTACCAAAGAGTATGGATACAATTTATTTATTACCTCCAAATATAGAAAATAAAACGTATGATTATCTTGATGAAAAAGATGTTTATAATCAAAATATTAATTTTTTGGAATTTATTAGAGAACTGGAAAAAGAAATAGAAGATAAAACAGCAGCATTATTTCAAGTAAGCAGTGGAAACAATGCAATACTGGCTGGAGTGTTTAAATCAAAAACCGAAGCGAAGATGGCTCTTGAAGAATTAAAGGAGTTAGCAAGGAGTGCTGGACTCAATGTTTTAGATACAGTTTATCAGATTAGGAATAAAGTTGATCCAAAATATTTACTTGGAGTTGGTAAACTAAAAGATTTAGCTATTAAAGCATATCAAATTGGAGCAGATTATATAATATTTGATAATAATCTACAACCTTCACAGGCAAAAGAAATAAGCAAAATTGTTGAGTTAAAAATTATGGATAGAACACAGCTAATTTTAGATATATTTGCAAAAAGGGCACATACAGATGAAGGTAAATTAAAAGTTGAATTGGCGCAGCTTAAATATATAATGCCAAGATTGAGTGTAAAAGATGATTCTTTATCAAGACTCACTGGTGGTATTGGTGGTAGAGGACCTGGTGAAACAAAACTTGAGATAGACAGAAGAAGGATAAAAGATAGGATTGCGTTTTTAAATAGGAAACTTAAGCAAATTTCGAAGGTGAGATATACCCAAAGAAAAAGAAGATTGCAGAGAGAAATACCTACTGTATCTATTGTAGGGTATACGAATGCCGGCAAAACAACCCTGATTAATAGTTTAACTAATAGTAGTATTTACGCTGACAATTTAATGTTTGCTACCCTTGATACTAGCTCAAAAAGGCTAAGGTTTCCTGAAGAAAAAGAGATTATTATCACTGATACTGTTGGTTTTATTAGAGATTTACCAGAGGATTTAAAAGACGCATTTAAATCCACTTTGGATGAGCTGTATGACGCAGACCTTTTTTTACATGTTGTTGATATTTCAAATCCAGAATTTAGAAAACAGATTGAAAGCGTAAACAAAATATTAGAAGAGCTTAATTTGATAGATGTGGAACAAATATTAGTGTTTAACAAAATAGATCTGTTGGATGAAGAAAGTCTTAAAGAGCTAAAAAATGAATTTCCAAAAGCGATTTTTATCTCTGCAATAAATAGAAAAACATTTAATGAGTTATTAAATAGAATATTTTATATACTTTTTAGACAAAAGGTAAAAAATGGATCCAGTTAGCTTAATATTGAAAAGAGCAGAACATTTGAAAAACAAAGAATTTGGTAAAATATATGACATGTATGATGATAAAAGCATAATGAAAAACTTTTATCCTTCAAAAGATGATTATATCATTTTTATGAAAAAATTTTCGAAAAGTGTAATCTTAAAGAAAATGGAGATTTTGGATTGTGACACTAAAGGTAGTTTTGCAAAAGTTGTTTCTAAGGAGTTTATCCAAGATTTTGAGGAAAACAGTATAATTGTAAATAAATGTACCACTTACCTTAAAAATTTCTCTAACAGGTGGACCATTATTAAAGAGAATAGAATCCAGATAGAAAAACAGTGATAGTAAATAAGGGGTTAATGATTAAATTATTTTAAATCGAGTAACCTTTGAATATTGCTCCAAGCTTTTTCTCTAAAATAATGGAAATTTTTTACAGCGTTTTGGTCATTTCTGTTTTTCATATAATCGTAAAAGTATTTTATTTCCTGTTTCATAAAACCATAAGTTTGTATAAGATCATATCCAAATTGTACATCTTCCCCAACGAAATCATCTGAATCAATAAGTTTTTTAATCGATTGTTGTTTTTGATCTATAAGTGCATCTTGAACGGAGATAAGATTTAGCGTTTTATCGTTGTCATAATGGCCATACTCATACAAATCTGCAACTGTGTTGATTGTTGCATAGCTACTTAAAAGATCTGATGTGATAAATGTGCTTAAAGCGTCTGTCATACTGTTCATATCAGCATAACTATAGATTGTGGTTTGGATAAGAAAGATGATAACAATGATAAATTTTTTCATACAACTCTCTCCTGGTTAATTTTATAATATTATAGCACAATATGATTGTTTTAAAAAATGAAATATCCAAAATTTTAAAGTTTTTTGTTGATAAAAAATGTTCCGAAAATGAAAAGAGGTAACCCCATTAGAAACATCATAAGAATGTAAAACCATACAAAACTGAAATCTAAACCTTTTATAATTATGGCATAACCTGCATCTAAATAGTATTTTAGTGGAGACAAGTATGTAAGCTTTTGAAAAATAAGTGGCATAGATTCATATGGTGTCCAAGACCCTGAGAGGAAAAGTATTGGTAATAAAAAGAGTATAGCTAACTGTGAAACTTGAAGCATATTTGATGATATGGATGCTATAAATAGTGATAAACCCATTGTTGTAAAAATGTATCCTGCTGTTAATATTAAAAATAGTAATTGATTTCCTCTAACTGGGATGTGCAAGACCGTTTTTAATATGAGATTTACGCTAATTGTTGTTCCTAAGAGTATTATAATTGTCATAGCTACAAGTTTTGCTGCTATAAGTTTTCTAATGCTTAATGGGGATATGAGAATCATTTCAATGTTCCCCTCATCTTTTTCTCTAATAATTGATGCTGCTGGTAATATTAAAACAAGTAGCGTTATAACTGAAAAAAGTTCTGATAGACCTAAAAAATATTTTGACTCTGTGTTTGGATTGTAAAGAACTCTGTTTCGTAAATCTATCTTTGAAAAATTTCTTTGGTAATTTTTGACTTTTTCTAAATAATAATCAGTAATTATGCTTCCAGTATATCCAGCAAAAAGATAACCAGTACTAGCGTCAGCGCCATTTAAAAAAAATGCTAGATCGAGCTTATTTTCTTTTAGTTTTTCACTGAAATCTTCTGGTATTACAATAATCCCAACAGCTTTATCCCTCATCAAATAAGATTCAATCTCTTTTGAATCAGTTATATAACCTTTAAAATCAAACCATGGAGGGACTAACTTTGAAACAATATCTCTTGACTCATAGCTCATATCATAATCTAATGTATAAAATTTGGCATGTTTTAAACTTAGGTCGATTCCGTTTGCTGCTATGTAAATATCCCCTGTAAAAAGATACAAAACAAATAGCAGCAACCCCTTGTTTCTTACAAATAGTAAAAGCTCTTTTTTTACCAAATATAAAAACTTCATCGTTCTTTCTTTTTAAATAGCAAATATGTTAGCGAAAATAGTATAATATAAAAAACTAATAAAATTATACTATTTAAAGTATAAAGGTTAATATTAACCCCTTTTAGATAATTCATTTTTATAATGTTCATATAATAAAATGTAGGGTAAATGTGTGCTTGAATGAAAGCCTCTTTGCTCATGGAGCTCACAGGCACCAAATAACCTGAATATAAAAAAGCAGGAATAATTGCAATGACTGATATACCCACAATAGCAGAAACTTGTGTTTTTAAAAATGTTGACATCAATAATCCAAGACTGGTAGAGACAAGGATATACAAAAAGGTGGACAATATAAACAGTGGCAAATTCCCTTTAAAAGGGATACCAAAAAGATATTTTATTAATAAAAATTCGACAATAAAATTTATGATGGATACCGATACTGCAAAAAGCTGTTTACCAAATAGATACTCAAATTTTGAAATTGATGATGTATAAATATTGTATATAGAACCATACTCTTTCTCTTTTACAATAAGTAAAGATGCAAAAATAGCAGGATTTATAAATAGTATAATCGCTAGTAAACCACTTGTTGTGAGTTTTATATTTTCTAAATTTTCATTAAACCAGTATCTTACATTTATTTTTAAGTTGCTTGATAAATCTATATTATTTATTTCTAATGTGAAACTGTTAATCATGGATGTAACATAAGATTTGATCACATCAGCACGGTAAGGGAAAACTCCATCTATTAATACTTGCACTTTGGCAGTCTTACGGTTTTTCAATCTTTCTGTAAAGTTTGATGGGATAACTAAGCCAAATCTAATAATATTTTTGTCAATTAAGTTTATTATTTCATTTTGACTATTAGAGTATTTATAAAAATTGAAATACTCTTTATTGTTTATAAACTTATAGATTAATTCTCTACTTAATGAGGTTTTGTCTTCATCTAATACTGTAAAAGGGATATGTTTTACATCTAAAGCCATTCCGTATCCAAAAATTATCATCATTACAAAGGGAACCACAAAGACTATGATTCTAGAGATTTTGTCTCTTTTTAACTCTTTTAATTCTTTGAGATAAATAGCTTTTATTTTTTTTAAAAATTTATTTTGTGTAGTAGACAAAAACATCCTCCATATAAGGCTCACTTCCCTTTACTATACTACTTTTAGGTAACAAATGTTTAAAACTTTCAGTTTTTGAAAAAACTCTAATTTTTCTTCCATAAAGCGAAACGTTGTATCCGTTTACTTTTAGGTTACTGTAGATATCGAAATAATTTTTATCTGTTATTTCATAAACAGACCCTGCATCATGTATTAGTTTATTTTTTAAATTGGTTGGGTTATCTACGGCGACGAGTTGGCCATTTGAAATAAGAGCTACTCTGTCACAGTTTTCAGCCTCACTCATATAATGAGTTGTTACAATTAAAGTAATTCCTGATTCTGCAAGTTTGAATATAAGTTGCCAAAAAACATCCCTTTCTACAGGGTCAACACCAGATGTTGGTTCGTCCAGAAAAACTATTGGTGGTAAATGAATAATTGAACATATTAAAGCAAGTCTCTGTTTAAAACCAAGAGGTAAATCTTTTACAAGATGATTTAGATATGTGTTTAAACCAATTGTATTTATTATTTCTTCAAAGAGATGTAAATTTTTAACATCATAGATTTTGGAATAGTATTCGATATTCTCTTTTACAGTTAAATCAGAGTATAAAGAGAATTTTTGAGACATATAACCTATCTGCTTTTTTAAATTTTTAATACTCTCTTTTCCTAAAATTTTAAAAGAACCTTCGGATTGTTTGTAAAGACCAGTGAGTATTTTTAAAAGTGTAGTTTTTCCAGCACCATTTGGTCCTAAAAGTCCAAATATTTCCCCCTTTTTTACATCGAAAGTAATGTTTTTCAATGCATAAAACTCTCCAAATGCCTTTGATATACCTTTTAATTCAATTATATTATCATACGGAACATCAATATCCAATGGTTTGAAATAAATATTTAAATATTTTGTATTTAGTTTTGACATAATTACATCTTCAAAATATGGTTCTTTTAATTTTTTATTTATTTTATTAAAATAAACAAAGCGGATTTTGCCTCTTTTTAACCTGCAACCTTTATACTGCTTGTAATAATGGTCGATATTTTTTAGGTTTTGTAGATTATCTTCATAAACGTATACTTTTTCAAAAAGAGAATTGTCTATTTTGCCATAAAAATTAGTATTTCCATCTAATAAAAAAAGTACCTTATCACATCTTTCGGCTTCATCCATGTATGATGTGGATATGATTATTGAAAGATTTTCAATATTAACAAATTCCATAAAGAGATCCCATAGCTCTCTTCTAGATATAGGATCTACTCCAATTGTGGGTTCATCTAATATTATTAATTCTGGTTTATGAATTAGCGAGCAACAAATACCCAGTTTTTGTTTCATTCCACCAGATAAATTAATTGCTTTTCTGTCTTTAAACTTACTTAAACCGGTAATTTCTAAAAGCTTATTTTTTCTATCTTCTATTTCTTTTGTATCTAACCCTTTAAGGTTTGCAAAAAAATTAATATTTTCTTCGACACTCAATCTTTGATAAAGATTTAAACCAAGCCCCTGGGGCATGTAGGCGATTTTATCTTTTAGGTGGTCGTAATTTTTTTTTGGTGAAATGTTGTTTCCTAATACGATTAAATTTCCATCATCAAAATCGGTTATGTTTGCAATAATTTTTAGAAGAGTTGATTTTCCAGCACCATCTGGACCGATAACACCTAATATCTCACTTTTTCCTAATTCTAAATTAATTTTGTTTAATGTAAAATTTGTTTTTTTATAGTGTTTAGAGATGTTTTCTAATTTAACTATCATTACTTTTCTAAGTTAATGATAAGGTCAGCAGGCATACCCGGCTTTAAATATTCACTTGAATTTTCAAAATAGGCCTTTATAGCAAAGACTTGTTTGACTCTTTCATCTTTAGATTGAATTTCTTTAGGAGTAAATTCTGCTTTACTGCTGATATAGCTTATAACTGCCTTAAAGGGTTTGTCTTGGCCATCTATAAAAACTGAGGCCTTATCACCAATTTTTATCTTACTTAAATATTTTTCTGGGAAATAACCTTTGAAATAGATTTTTTCTGGGTCATAAATTGAAAAAAGTGTTGTGAGATTTGTTGCAATTTCCCCTTCTTCAATTGATTTTGTCATAATAATCCCATTTATTGGGGATTTTATGAATGTATCATCTAATTTTATTTTAGTTTGTGAAATGATATGGTTTATTTCGTTTAATCTGTTTTTTGTTATATCCAGTTCATACTCTTTAGCAGAAATTGCTGTTTTTATATTCATTAGCTCTTTTTCTAATATTGATATATCCTTATCTTTCAGTTTTGTATTTTCTAAATTCTTTTTTGCATTTTCATAATTATTTATGGCTACATCCTTTTCCTTAAGCAAAGTGTTATATTGTTTGTCAATTTCTTCAAATTTTAAGGATATTTCTTCAAACTTAGATTTTGATATCCCCCCTTCGTTGTAAAGCTTTTTGTATCGTGACAAGTCGTTTTTTATTTTTTGAAGTTGCTGTTTGGCTACAGAAATCTTATTTTCGATAATAGAAATTTTTTCTTTGGCAATATTTAAATTATTTTCAGCCACTTTAATAGCTATAGAAAGCTCCTTTTCAGCTTTTTCTTTTTTTATATTTGTTTGCTCATGCTTTATTTTTAGAGATTGTAATTCTTTAGTTTTAGCTTTTATTAAATTTGTTATTTGATTTTTTTGTGATTTTAATTGGTTTAATTTTTCCAATAACTCTCTTCTATCAATTTCAGCCAATAAATCCCCTTTTTTTACTGAATCCCCTTCATCAAAGTAAACTTTAATCACTTCTCCGGGGATTTTTGGGGATATATCAACTATATCAGCTTCTATCCTACCATTTACAAAAATTTCATTTGATTGTTTTTTGGGTAAGAAAAGTTTTACAATAGATAGTAATAAAATTATGAAAATTGCTATTAATATTACTTTTCTCATGAGTAGCTCCCATCAAAATTCTACTACAGTTACAGCATCTCCTCCTTCGTGAAAAGTCCCAGCTCTAAAACTTTTTACTCGTGGGTCATTTTTTAAAAAATCTCTGATAATGTTTTTCAATATCCCTGTCCCTCTACCATGAATAATATATACACTGTTTACTCCAGAGAGTACGGCTTTATCTATAAATTTATCTACCTCACTTAACGCTTCATCGGCTCTTTTACCTATGACATTGATTTCCCAAGATGTGTCTTTTTTTACATCACTCTTTATATCAAGTTTTTTATTAAAAGTTTTATTCTTTATCTTTTCTCCAATGAGATCAGATTTTTTCAATTCTATTTTAATCCCTTCAAGATTTACGTAAACAGTATCTTTCTTTATTTCCAAAATTTCAGCTATTTTATTATATTTTTCCAAAAGGATTTTATCACCTATTTTAATATCTGTTATTTTAGGTTTTTTTTCTTTTATTTTATTCAACTTTTTACTGACAATTTTTAAATCCTTATCAATTTCATTTGGAGAATATTGTTTACTATTTTTTATTAGATTTTTTCCTTTTTGTAATAGAGTAAAAGCTTCTTCCAACAGCTTTTCTTCTTTTTGCTGTAGTTTATTGTTAAATTCTTTGATTTTTTCTTCTAATTGTTTTTCTTTTTCTTCAAGTTCTGCTTTTTTATTTTCTAACGATTTTTTTAGTAATTCTGTTTCCAATTTTATTTCGTTGATTTTTTCTATTTCAAATTCTATAGAACCTTTTTTTTCTTTTAATAATTTTTCAGCAATTTCTATAACCTCTGGGTTAAATTTTAGTTTTTTTGCTATTAAGATTGGATCTGATTTACCTAAAACACCTTTTAAAAGGTTGTATTTTGGTGTAAATGTTTCATAGTCGAAATCAACAGCATAATTTTCTGCAAAACTGTTTTTTAAAGCAAATTCTTTTACTTCATTAAAATGAGTGGTAACTGCAATATATCCACCTTTATCTACAAGATATTTTAAAATTGCTACAGCTAATATTGCCCCTTCTTTTGGATCTGTGCCTGTGCCAAGCTCATCCAATAAAATTAACGAATTATTATCAGATGACTCTATTATTTTTTTTATATTAACCATGTGTGAAGAAAATGTGCTTAAATCCATTATCAATGATTGATTATCACCAATATCTGCAAGAATATTTTTAAAGATTTTTACTTCTGCATATTGCCCAAATAGTGGTAGACCACACATAGCTAAAATATGATTCAACCCAAGCGATTTAAGTGCGGCTGTCTTCCCTCCTGTATTGGGTCCACTTATCACTATTAAATTTTTATTATTTTCAAATTCTATATCAATTGGTATAGAGCCCTCTTTTTTATGTAGAAAAATTATGGGATGGTGTATCTTTTTAAACTTTATATTATCGTTTATTTCTGGGAATGTAATATCAAAATCTTTAACAAAAAGTGCATACTCTAAAAAGAAAATAAGTTTTTCATAGTTTGAAATGGTATTACTTAATTCTAATCTATGAGATTTTATTTTAGTGATACTTTCGTTGATAATTTTTCTAATTTCTTCATCTTCTGCTATTTTTAGTGATTGATATTTATTGTTAAGCTCTACAGTTTCTGATGGTTCTACAAAAACAGTTTGAGCAGTTTTTGATAAATCGTGAATTATTCCGTTTAAAAACTGTCTAAAGTTTGGTTTACAAGGTATGACAAATCTATCATTTCTAATAACTATAGTTCTCTCTTGTATGAATTTGTCTGAGTTTTTCCCATACAATATTTTTTTTAATATTGTATCCAGTTGCTTACTAACGCTTTGTATATCTTTTCTGATTTTTGCAAGCTCAGCTGTTGCATTTGATTTTACTGTTCCATCATTGCCAATTTTCTCATTAATTTCTTGAGTTAAATTTGAAAAGGTATATATCTCTTTTAGGATATTCTTTAGTTTGTTTATCTGTTTGCTTTCGGTAAGTATCTTTTTTATATCTCTTAAATAAGTGTGAAAATTTTTGAATATTACAAGATCCTTCGATGTAAAAGATTCGTAAGGATCCATCAGTTTGTTATAAAATGAAAAATAATCGCTATCATTTTCTATTTTTATAGATTCTGCTGCTAAAAAATTGAGTATTTCGTTAATATATTGCTGTGTTTCGATAATTTTATTTGAAACCTGATACGGTTTTAAATTTTCAAGATACTTGATAGAAAAAGAAGATATAAACTTTTTTTTAATTAAATCTTTGTATATTTCAAATTCGAGTTGCTGAGTGTTTATCATCAAAATCTTATATTTCTAAAAGGGTTTCTTTTTTTCTCTTTTGGTAGTTTATTTAAATAGTCAAAAACGTAAGGAGTAATTTTCAAAAGGTTTTTAGCGACAGGTGATTTGTGTAAATCTTTATTAAGTTTGAATGATGGTGGAAGTGTTTTTACCAAAAAAGATAAAGCAAGTGCAAGTATGATGGATGATTTTAAAGCACCAAATAGAAATCCACCTAATTTGTCTGCCCATCCAAGTTGAATCTTTTTAAAAAACTTTTTTAATATAATAGAGATAATAATAATGATTGTATATATAATGATGAATGTGATTACAAACCCCACAACATCGGAAACAGATTTGTTAAATCCTAAAGCAGAGGCAAATTTAGCAGTTAATTGGTAATATTGATATGCAAGTAAATAACCAAGTATTAAGCCTAAAATTCCAAATACTTCTCCAATTAGTCCTCTAAATAAACCTTTTATGGCGAAGACACCAATAATGATGAGTAAAACTATATCAATTATCCCCATCGAAAGCCTCGCTAACTAATTTATTAACTATTTTTCCATCAGCTCTACCTTTTACTTTAGCCATAACATTTTTCATAACCTGCCCAAAGAATTTTTTATCTTTCGATTCAAATTTATTTATTTCTTCAGCGATGATTTTTTTTAATTCTTCTTCACTTAATTGCTCAGGTAAATATTTTGATAAAATTTCAATTTCCTTTTTTTCTTTTTCTGCTAGCTCATGTCTGTTTGCTTTTTCATACTGTTCAGCAGCTTCCTTCCTTTTTTTGATTGCACTTTGAACTACTTTGATAACATCTTCATCAGTCAATTCACCTTTTTTCTCAATTTCTGCATTTTTAATTTCGGCTCTAAGCATCCTGATAGCACCAAGTGCTACACTGTTTTTCTCTTTCATATAAGTTTTCATATCTTCTAAAATTTGTTCTTTAAGCCCCATTTTTACCTCCGTGTTTGTTTTTCAACTATAGATAAATATTCTTATTTTTCAAGTAAAGTAAACAAATCGAAGCTGTTGCACGAAATTATCATGAGATTGCTTCGGAAATTTACGTTGCCTCGCAATGATTTTAAAATTTTGTCATTGCGAGTTTTAACGAAGCAATCTTAAAAATTTGTACATTTATTGTGCAACATCCTCAAATCTATTTAAGCCTTTTTAATTTTTATTTCAATAAAAAATGTTTTTTGACAAAAATTAAGATATTACTGGTTAAGTTGCACTTGACTTATTGGATATTATGCTTATGAAGGTATATTGTAAGTGATGTTTTTAAAAAATATAGGAGGATGCTTATGAGCAAACGTATTTTGGTAATGTTGTTGGTTTTAGCTTTTGGTATAACATCTGCTTATGCTGGTGGTACATTAAGGCTGTTGACTTGGAAAGGGTACGCACCAAAAGAATTAGTGGACAAATTTGAAAAGGAAACTGGTATAAAAGTTGAAGTTACATATTCTAACAATGAAGAGATGATTGCAAAGCTTAGAGCAACAAGAGGTGCTGGTTTTGATCTTGCTCAGCCAAGTCAGGATAGAATTTCTTCTGTTCAGAAAAAGTATAAAATATACAGACCAATGGATTACAGTAAAATAAAAACTGATCAAATTATCCCTTCTATGCTTAGTGCTGTTAAGAAAAATACTTTGGTAAATGGTAAATCTTATGCTGTGCCTTTCTGCTGGGGAACATCAGGATTGATAATAAACAAAAAATATGCTCCTGATGCTAAAGATTACACAGCACTTCTTGATCCAAAATACAAAGGGAGAATTAGTTATAGACTTAAAAGACCAACTTTGATAGCCCTTGCTTTTGCTCTTGGACATAACCCTTTTGAATTGTATAGCAAGCCTAAAGAGTACAAAGCTTTGATGGAAAAAATCGGTCAAAAACTTATCGAAGCTAAAGATTTAGTAAAAAATTACTGGTCAAATGGTGATGCGTTGTTACAACTTTTAAGATCGGAAGAAGTGTATGTAGCAATGGGTTGGGATGGTGGTGGTTGGAAACTCCACAAAGAAAACCCAAATATAGATTTTGTAGCTCCTAAGAGTGGTGCACTTGGCTGGATTGATACTTTTGCAATTCCTGCAAAATCAAAGAATTTAGATGCAGCATATAAATGGATAAATTTTATGTTGAGACCAGAGAATGCAGCATATTTTACAAACAAAGAGGGTTATTTTACAGCTTCAAAGGATGCTGAAAAATACTTAAAACCTGAAGTTAAAGATAATTTGAAACGCTCTTTTACAAAAGTTGATATAGATAATATTAAATGGTATCCTCCAGTACCAGCAAATATTGAGTCAATTGAAGCTAAAATCCTTGATAAAGTAAAATCAGCACGTTAACACATTAATACGAGGGGGGATTCCCCCTCTTTTTTATGTTTAATAAAACCAATATTGGAGTTTGCTAATGCAGTTTGATTTAGAAGTGCGTAATGTGGTAAAAAAATTTGGTGATTTCAAGGCTGTAAAAGGTGTATCTTTTCAGGTAGAGCAGGGTAAATTTTTTTCTATTTTAGGCCCTTCAGGGTGTGGTAAAACAACTTTGCTTAGGATGATTGCAGGTTTTATTGAGCCAACAGAAGGGGAAATCTATATCCGAGGAAATCTGGTAAATGGAATTCCACCAAACAAAAGGCCTGTGAACCTCGTTTTTCAAAATCTTGCTCTTTTCCCAATGATGAATGTGGAAGAAAATATTGCATTTGGTTTAAAAAGAAGAAAAGTCCCAAATAGTGAGATTAAAAAAAGGGTAAAAGATATTTTGGAAAGAGTAGGTTTGCCTGGATTTGAGAAAAAATCTATAAATCAGTTATCTGGTGGTCAAAAACAGAGGATTGCAATTGCCAGGTGTCTTGTGCTTGAGCCTTCCGTTTTATTGTTGGATGAGCCTTTGGGTGCTCTTGATTTGAAACTTAGAGAGCAAATGAAAGTGGAGCTGAAAAAGCTTCAGACTGAAGTTGGAACAACTTTTGTTTATATAACCCATGATCAGTCCGAAGCACTAGTTATGTCTGATTACGTGGCTGTGATGAATGCTGGAAGGTTTGAGCAGGTAGATACTCCACAAAACTTGTATCATCATCCTCAGACATCATTTGTAGCAAGCTTTGTGGGTGATAACAACAGTTGGGATGCTGATTTATTATCACAAGAAGATAATTTTGCATTTGTTAAAACAAATGAAGGGTTTGAGTTTAAAGTAAAAATTTTGAATAAATTATCAAAAAAAGATTGTGAATTTTTTGTTAGGCCTGAAGCCTTCATTATAAAGCCAGATAAAAAGTTAGAAGGTTTAAACAGAGTTAATGTGAGAGTTAAAACTATCCTTTTTGATGGTGCAAACAGTAGGTTGTTAACGGTAATTGAAAATAGTGGTAAGGAGATAATTGTTGCTCTTCCTCAAAACAAACAATTTGATTACATTAGACCTGGTGATGTAATTGAGGTTGGTTGGTTTCCTGACAACTGTGTTGCTTTTGAAAAGAGGGATGACTAAATGAAACATGCTAGATTGGGTTTTTATATTTTTTTGATACCTGTTGTTTTATGGTTATTTTTATTGATAGTTATACCACATATAGATTTGCTTATTATGTCTTTAAAATCTGAAAATGATTTAGGTGAGCTTGTTTGGAGTCTACAAAACTATAAAAACTTTTTTGTAGAGCCTGTTTATTGGTTTACTTTTGTTAGGACTGCGGTTTATTCAATTATTGTTACAATAATTACAGCAATTATTGCTTTGCCTGTATCTTTTTATATCACTAAAGTTGTTAATCCTCGTTATAGTAATTTTTTGTCTATTTTATTGTTAATGCCTTTTTGGGTGAGCGAGTTAGTTAGAGTTTATGGTTGGATGATTTTGCTTAGAGAAAGTGGAGTGATAAATCACTTTTTATTAAAGCTTGGGATACTGGATAAACCTATAGAGTTTTTATACAATGATGTTTCTATGATTATGGTGCTTGTTTATACATCTATGCTGTTTATGGTTGTACCTTTGATATCAGTTATGGAGAGCCTTGATGATCATTTAATAGAAGCTGCATACGATTTAGGTGCATCCACTAAAGATATAGTTTTTAAAATTATTTTACCACATGCAAAACCAGGACTTACTTCGGGTTCCATTGTAGTTTTTATGCTTACACTTGGGAATTACTTAACACCTAATTTAATTGGTGGCAAAAACTCTCTCTGGTTTACAGAGCAGATATACACGCAATTTATTGCAAGTTTTAACTGGAATCAGGGTGCTGCATTTGGATTCTTGTTGTTACTGCTTTCTTCATTTATAATTTGGCTTGGGCTTAAAATAACTAAACAAAATTTAAGCAAGGTGGTACAATGATAAGGAGTCTTCCAAAGAGTAAAAAATATACAATCTCTTTTAAAATATATATTGCATTATTTTATATTTTTCTTTTTGCACCACTTGTAATAACTTGTATACTTGCCTTTAATAATTCAGATTTTCCAAGTCTGCCATGGAAAGGGTTTACACTTGATTGGTTTTTTGCAAATGATGGTCACAGAGTAGGGCTTTTCCATGATGTAAATAATTTAAGAAGTATTTGGGTTAGTATAAAGACTGCTTTTATTGTTTCAATACTATCTTTAATTGTGGGGACTATGGGGGCATTTTTATTTGAGCAGGAAGAGTTTAAATTTAAACAAGCACTATATTTTTTAACACTTGCGCCACTTGTAATCCCTGGAGTTATCCTTGGTATTTCAATACTTCTTGCAAGTAATAGTGTGGGACTGTTTTTGGAAGAAAAATTGGGGATTGAGGCTCCCATTTTTGCACCAGGATTTTGGCTTGTTGTGCTGGGACAGTTTTCATTTATTACAACATTTGTAGTTTTGGTTGTATCAGCAAGATTGAAAAAGTTTGATAGAACATTAGAAGAGGCTGCATTAAATCTTGGGGCTAATAGGTTTGAGGTGATATGGCATATAACTTTGAGATATTTAAAGCCTGCGTTAATTGGAGCTGGTTCTGTTGCATTTTTAATGAGTTTTGAAAACTTTAATACAACCTTATTTCTTGTAGGTTCTGAGCCAACACTTCCTATAAATCTTTATTTACAGGTAAGAGATGGTAGTACACCTGTAATAAATGCCATTTCATTTTTGATGATTGTATTTACTTCTACGTTGGCCCTGATCAACCTTTATTTTAGCAAAAAGAAAGATGATTAGGCGTTGAGGTGATTGATTATCCAGTCTGGTCTATTGGTGGATAAGGAAGTGACACCTAAGTTCATAAACTGCTTAGCAAGATGAGGGTTATCCACTGTCCATACGTTCCACATCCAGTTGTGCTTTTTTATTTCTTTGGCCATCCTAATACAATGCGTTAAGTCAGCTAAAGTGGAAATCCCGTCTAAATTTGCAGATTCTATTTTTTTGTAAACATCTTTGTACATTTTGGGGTGGTTTGGTACATTGTATCCGTATTCAACTATCCAAAGTACTTTGATATTTGGAAAGAGTTTTTTAAGGTTTTCAACGACTTCATAATTGAAACTAAAAAATATAAATCTATCGACTCTATTGTTATATTTATCTATCAACAAAGAGATAGCGTTTAGTATTTCTGTTCCACACTTTATTTCGATATATAAATCGAGATAGTCTGGGACAGAATCGATGATATTTTCTAAAAGAGGGATTTTTTCACCTTTATATTTTTGATCAAACCAGCTTCCCACATCAATTTTTTTCAAGGTGGAATATTTGCTTCTTTTTATTCTAAAGTTTTTGACGCCAGTTCGTCCTGTGGATTCATCATGTATAACCACAATTTGATTGTCTTTGGTGAGATGAACGTCCATTTCAAGACCATCAACACCAAACTGTACTGCAAGATTAAAAGCTGCTTTTGTATTTTCAGGAGCGTAAAATGAAGCACCTCTATGAGCTATAATTTTCATAGGAACCTCAGAATGCATTATTTAAAATTTCCAAAGAACTATTTCTTATACTTGTTTTTTCTTCAATACTCCAGCCAAAAAGCTCTGCAAATATATCACAAGTTTTATCTAAAGCATTTTTAGCTGACTTTACATCTGTTTCTGCGAGAGATATTCTTCTTGCTATAAAATCAAGAGGGAATTTGGCAAATTCGTGGTTAATTGCATAGTAAATTTCAGCTAATATTATTGGCTTATTTTCTAACAGTCTATCAGTCAGGTTATTTTGAATAGCATATTCATAGACATCTTTTGCATGTATACCATAATTTTTTAAAAGATGGTTTTTTATATCATTATCTAATTTACAAAACTGATAAAATTCTTTAATAAAGTTGTCGTTAAACCCTTCGCTACCATGATAAATTATGGATTCTGTAATACAGTCTTTTACATTATCAAATTGATTAACAGAAATCATTTTATTCACTGTGTCTTGAGCCATTTTTCTAAATGTAGTCCATTTACCACCAGTGATAGTTATTAAGCCAGAGTTTGAAACTTCGATATAATGGTCTCTTACTATTGAAGCTGTGGAGTTTGTTGATTTATGCTTTACAAGTGGTCTCAACCCTGACCATACCGATTTTATATCGTTTTTTGTAACCTTTAAGTCAAAATATCTGTTAATATGCTTTAAAAGATAATCGATTTCAGTTTCTTTAGGTTTTGGATATTCTGAAACTTCCGCTTCTTCATCAGTTGTGCCGATAAGACAAGCATCTTCCCAAGGTAAGACAAATAAAACTCTTCCATCATCAGTTTTTGGTATCAACAAACCTGTTTTTTCAGATGCAAACGATTTATCTATAACGATATGAATCCCTGAGGACACTTCCATAATTTCTTCACAGTCTGGGTTATCAATCTTTCTTATTAAATCGGTAAAAGGACCGGTTGCATTTATAACAGCTTTGCAATCAATTTCTATTTCTTCATTTTTTATTTTATCATGAACTATGACGCCAGTTATTTTACCATTTTTTTTAACGAAATATTTTAATTCGGTATAGTTTTTAATATGAGCACCAAATTTTTCAGCAGTTTTTAAAATAGAAATATTCATTCGCATATCGTTGAATTGCCCATCATAGTATAAAACGCAGCCTTTGAGCCCCTCTTTTTTTAGTGCAGGGAAATCTTTTATTGCATTTTTTTTGCCGATTAATCTACTCCTGCCTAAACTTTTATCTTTAGAAAGGAGATCATAGATTGTTAAGCCTGCAAAAACATATGGGATTTCATACCATTTGTACAATGGGGTTAACAAAGAAATTTTGTGACATAGGTGTGGAGCGTTTTTTATCAAGAGATATCTCTCTTTTAAACCATCTTTTACCAGGTGGTATTGCTCTTTATCAAAATGTTTAATTGCTGCTTCTAAGTATCTAACTCCACCGTGTAACAATTTTGTACTTCTGCTACTTGTACCAGAAGCAAAATCGTTTTTTTCTATCAAAAGTGTTTTAATACCTCTGGATGCAGCATCTAATACTACACCAGCTCCTGTTGCACCACCACCAATTATTATAAGATCGTAATATTTATCTATTTTAGTCATATTTAAATCTTAATATATTTTGAGATGAATTTAAAGAGGATTATTTTGGTGGGGATTTTTAAAATTGAGTATTATTTAAAAAGAAAGGAGGTGGGTAAAGGGATACTTTACCCACCTTTTATTGTCTACTTATTTTTCTACTTCGATTTTTACAGTTTTCTCTTTTTCTTCTTCAGCTTTTGGAAGTTCTATTTCTAAAACACCATTTTTAAATTTAGCTTTTACTTTATCTGTTTGAACCCTTTTTGGAATTTGGATTTCTCTTAAAAATGTTCCAAATACTCTTTCCTTTCTGAAATAGTTTTTGTCTTTTTCTTCTTTTTCCTCTTTTCTTTCACCTTTAATTGTTAAAATGTTGTTGGTTAAGCTTACTTCAATATCTTTTTCAGTCATTCCTGGAAGATCTGCTTTCACAATAAATGCATCTTTAGTTTCTGCAATGTCTATATCTGGTGCAAATGCAACTGTATCATCTAACGCTTTAGGTGCTCTAAAGAAGTCATCAAACAATTTGTTAATTTCTTCTTGAAAAGTTAATAGTTCTCTAAAAGGATTTGCTACAGCAGGTTTGTTGCCTCTGAATCTTTCCAACATAACCCACCTCCTTTTACTATTTTTTATTTCCATAAATTAAAATAAATCTGAGTCAATTTATGTCAAGTATTTTTTGTTGGGTGGACTCACTTTTATTGTGAATAGCATTGCTGTTTTAAAGCATTGTTTTTAATTGTCGTAGATTATAATGGTTATAATTTAAAAAATAAAATCTAGTTATAAATAAAAAAATATCAACAAACACAAATTAGAACAATGTGATAATATTTGTGTATAAAAATATATGTAATGACAATATATTGTAGCATATTGCATACTGTATACAATATACAGTATGCAATAGGGTAAAATATTGGTTTTGTTTGTAGTGATTAAATATTGACAAAGATAAAACAATGTATTAAATATAACAGTGTGGGGGTGAGTTGATGAATATATTTATAAGAACAATGAAAGGAGGTGGTAGCAGAAAAGTAGGAAGCACGAGTTTTACTGTTTTTAGTTTTTGTCTTTTTAAAAATTTTTTTGAGAGGTGTTTTTATGATGGATAAGGAGAAGTTGGAAGCCTATTGGAAGAAGAATTTATCAGTTATCAGAAATATTCTGATAATTTGGTTTGTTGTGTCTTATCTTTTTGGTATTCTTTTTTATGATGCTTTAAATGCAATTAAAATTGGTGGTTATGGTCTCGGTTTCTGGTTTGCTAATCAGGGTTCTGAAGTTATATTTGTGATTCTCATTTTCGTTTATACCAGCATAATGAATAAAGTCGATCGTGAATTCGACGTGCATGAAGATTAGGGAGGATGGTTATGGGTTTACAAACTACTATTTATATAATTGTTGGTCTTACATTTGCACTTTATATAGGTATCGCTATTTGGTCAAGAGCTGGTAGTACTAAAGAGTTTTATGTAGCTGGCGGTGGTGTACATCCAGTTTTAAATGGTATGGCTACTGCAGCTGACTGGATGTCTGCAGCATCTTTCATATCTATGGCTGGTCTTATTGCATTTATGGGTTATGGTGGTTCACTCTTCCTTATGGGGTGGACTGGTGGTTACGTTTTACTTGCTACATTGCTTGCACCATATTTGAGAAAGTTTGGAAAATATACAGTACCTGACTTTTTCAAAACACGTTACTATTCAAATGGTGCAGCAGTTGTTGCTGTTTTATGTCTTTTGATCGCTTCTATTACATATATTATTGGTCAGATGACTGGTGTTGGTGTTGCATTTTCAAGATTTTTGCAAGTTGACAAAACTACTGGTGTAATCGTTGGTATGGCAATAGTTTTTACATATGCGGTTTTTGGCGGTATGAAAGGTATTACTTATACTCAGGTTGCTCAGTACTGTGTATTAATTATTGCTTATGTTATCCCTGCTATTTTCATATCAATGCATTTAACTGGTAATCCAATACCACAGCTTGGTCTTGGTTCACATTTTACCGGTAGTGATATGTACTTGTTGGATAAATTGGATCAAGTTGTTACAGAGCTTGGTTTTGCTAAATATTCAACAAGTGTGAGAATCAGTAAGCTAAATATGTTTGTTTATACACTATCTCTGATGATTGGTACTGCTGGTTTGCCACACGTTATTATGCGTTTCTTTACAGTGCCAAAAGTTAGGGATGCTCGTGCATCAGCTGGTTGGGCACTTCTTTTCATTGCTATTCTTTATACAACAGCTCCTGCTGTTGGTGCTATGGCAAGACTTAATCTTCATACTACTCTAAACAAAGCATTATTAACTGGTGGAGATGTTTTTGCACCTGAGAATAACATTAAATATGAAGATAGACCTGGCTGGTTTAAGCGTTGGGAAGTAACTGGACTTCTTAAGTTTACAGATAAAAATGGCGATGGCCGTATTCAGTACTATAATGATAAGAATAAAGCATTCCAGGCAAAAGCTGAAGCTGCTGGTTGGAAAGGTAATGAATTAGTAGTTAACCGAGATATTATGGTTCTTGCTAACCCTGAAATTGCAAAGCTTCCTAACTGGGTAATCGGTTTGGTTGCTGCAGGGGGTCTTGCTGCTGCATTATCAACCGCTGCTGGTTTATTGCTTGCAATTTCATCAGCTATTTCTCACGACTTGTTGAAAAATTTCCTTATGCCAGACTTGAGTGAAAAAGGTGAATTGATGGCTGGTAGGATAGCTATGGCATGTTCAATTATCGTTGCTGGTTATCTTGGTTTGAACCCACCTGACTTCGCTGCTGGTACAGTTGCTATAGCATTTGGTCTTGCTGCAAGTTCATTATTCCCAGCTATTATGATGGGTATATTCAGTAAAACTATGAATAGACAGGGTGCTATCGCTGGTATGCTTGCTGGTATTATATTTACAATGTTCTACGTGTTTGGTTATAAAGGACTTTTCTTTATAAAAGGTACAGCTTATTTCCCAAAACCTGTCAATGGTTATTGGTTCTTAGGTATTGAGCCAAACGCTATCGGAGCAATCGGTGCGTTACTTAACTTTATAGTTGCTTTCATCGTTAAGAATATGACAGCTCCTGTTCCTGAAGATATCGCTGAAATGGTTGAAAATGTACGTTATCCAAAAGGTGCTGGTGAGGCAGCTGCTGGACATTAATAATATCTGATAAGCTCCCTCTTTTAGAGGGGGCTTTTCTTTAGAAAATTGTTTTCTTAACAAACACAAAATATATGTTATAATAATAAAAGGGGTGTTTAATGGAGCTGCAAATAGATGTTTTTACCGTTATGACATGGATTTTATTTTTGGGGCTTTACCCAATGGCTTATTTTTGGCTAAGAAGAGCATATAGAATTTTTATAAAAAAAGATTATTCTGATGTTGCATTAAAAAGAGGGGAACCACCAAAAAATCCTGCAAAATGGGCCCCATATGTTGGTGGATTAAATCTTATAGCTGGACTTGCAGCTGCTTGGGCAATATTAGGAGTTGTAGTTTTTGCGTATCCTTATGAAGTTTGGACAGAAATTGCTGGTTTAACAATCTGGTTTAAAATTATAGGAGATTTTATTATTAAAACTCAAGCTCATCCCATTGTGCCTAAAAAGAAAAGAGCAGCTTAATTAAGTTTTATTATGTATGATGCTGTAAAAAAATTAAGAAGTGTAAAACCTTTTGATAACCTTCCAGATGATGTTTTCGAGCTAATAGAAAAACACTCTAAAGTTAAAATATATCAGCCTGGTACAATTGTTTTTTCTCAGTATGACGAACCTACTGGTTATCTCTATTTTATTTCAAGAGGTGAAGTGGAAATCATTACAGAAACGGATGAAGGTGTTGAGATAACAGTAGATAGAAGGTATGAAGGCGATTTCTTTGGCTGGACGCCAATTTTTAGTGATAGCGGTTATACAGCAGGTGCAAGAACAGCTGATGAAGTAGAAGCACTTTTAATACCAAAAGAAATTATATTAAAAATATCAGGTAAATTTCCAGAAGTTGCAAGATATTTTAGTAAGTCTGTTTTTTCAAGGATAAAAAAACTATACCAAGAAGTTGTAAAAACCCAAGTATTAGATCCTATTGCTCAGGTTGAGGCGTATCCATTTCAAAAGAAAGTTAGTGAAATAATGTCTTCACCTGTGGAAACGTGCAAACCTGAAGCTACTGTGTCAGAAATTGCGAGAGTAATGACGTTAAAAGGGATAGGTTCTGTATTGGTATGTGATGGTGTTGGTAAGTTGTTAGGTATAATTACTGAAAGAGATTTGGTGACTAAAGTATTAGCTAGAGAAATTGGTGTTTGTTTAAGAGATACTAAAGCTAAAGATGTTATGACTCCTAACCCATTTGTTATATCTCCTGATTCTTATATGTATGAGGCTGCAGCATTTATGATTTCTCATGGTATAAGACACTTGCCTGTGGTAGAAAATGGCAAAATCCTTGGAATTGTAACGGTCAGAGATTTACTACGATTTAGAAGTCAAAAAACTGTTTTGCTGGTTGGTAGGGCTAAAGAGGCTAAGACTCTTGATGAGTTGAAACAGATTAAAAAAGAATTGATTTTTGTGGCAAAAGTTTTGTTAATGGAAAATAGGTCTCAGTTAGAGACCATGGAAATATTATCATATATTCATCATATAATTATTCAAAGATGTTTTGAACTTGTAAAAAGGGAGATGGAAATAAACGGATACAACTTTCCCGATGTAAAGTTTGCTTTTTTGATAATGGGTAGTGGTGGAAGAAGAGAGATGCTGCTCGGTCCAGATCAGGATAATGGGATGATTTTTGAAGATTATCCTGATGAGAAGGATGAAGAAGTTAAGAAATATATGTCGATATTTTCTCACAAATTAGTAGATGCTTTGGAATATGTAGGATATCCTAAATGTCACGGTAATGTTATGGTTACAAATCCATTGTGGGTTGGAAGATATAGTGAATGGGAGAAAAGAGTAAGTAAATGGATTGAAGTGCCAGAACCTCAATGGGTTAGGTATTCTACGATATTTTTTGATTTTGTCCCTTTGATAGGTGATGGCGATTTATGTAATAGATTAAGGGATTTTATTTTCAAAGAGGTAAAAGAGAATGCAATATTTTTATATCAATTAATGGAAGTAGATTATAAGCATAAAGTTCCTTTAGGTGTTTTGGGTAGATTTATTACCTCTAATGAACCTGATAAAAAAGGTAAATTGTCTGTCAAAGAGAATGGAAGTATTTTTATAGTGGACTGTATAAGGATGTATGCACTTGAGCACAGTATTCATAATACAAACACTATGGAAAGGATGGAGAAGCTTTTAGAAAAAGGTGTTTTTAACAGTGTAACCGTTGAAAACTTGAAAGCAGCTTTGGAGTTTTTTACTTATTTAAGGTTGAAAAATGAAGTAGAGCTTATTGAAAAAGGGCAAGGGCCAAGTCATTATTTAGACCCTTACTCTTTAAGTAAAGATGAGCAGGAAGCATTAAAGGAAGCTTTTAGAGTTACAGATAAATTTCAAGATTCAGCAAGAAGACATTTTGCAAGAATTGTTGGTTTATAACTTGAGGATATTACATAATAGTCTAATTTTGGAACTATCTTGAATTTGAGATTGCTTCGTCGCTAAAACTCCTCGCAATGACCATAAAATGCCATTATTGCTAGCGTGAGCAAAATAATCTAGGGACTTGAATAACTATTACTGTACAATATACTCTGTTTGGGAGATAACTTCACTTCGTTCGCAATGACTATAACTTTTTTATTCTAAATAGAATACTTTATCTTTTAAAAGAATTTTTTTATCCCCATTTTCATTAATACCATAAACAGTAGGATTTAAAACGAGGTAGTCTTCGTGAAATGGTGCTTGGTTTTTTCCACCAAAAGCGTGATTGTCGCCAAAAGCAATATGCACCGTTCCATAAATTTTTTCTGATTCTAAAATATTATCTAACATTTTTGCATATTTGTTTGTACCTATACCAAGCTCTGCAACAAATTTATTGTTAGGGTGTTCAGAAATTTTTGATTTTAACTCATTGGAATACTCTTCGTTGCCTTCAATATCTACTAAAACCCCATTTTTAATGATTAGCTTCAAAGGAGATTTTAGTTTTCTTGTTGGTGCATATTCTATTACCAGTACACCATAACTTTCACCTTCCACTGGTGCAACAAAAGCTTCACCAGCTGGTAGATTTCCAAAAGAACCAGGCTTATTTAATTTCCCAGTATCAGGAATCAATTTCCTTTCCCCTCTTACAATTACTAAATCAGTACCATTTTCACTTACAATATGAAATTTAGTAAATTGTGAGGCATAATTTGCTAATTTTGTAGTAAAATCTGCCAATTCATCAATATTTGCTTTCATTGAACTGTTAAACATCTCTGGGTCAAATAGAGGCATACTTGCATATCTTCCTTTCCCGTACTGAGTAAACAGTTTCCTAAAAAATGTATGGCTCGTGGAATAGTTTGTTAATGCCATAATAGCTTGATACTTTGGAGGATTTATTTTGATAAAATTTTCAATATTCTGTTTTTCATCTTCATTTAGTTGTTTATTTAAGATCTTTGTAGTTAAAGATTCTTTATTTAGAAATTCTATGAAGTTTTCACCAAAGACATTTTCCCATACTTTTAACTCCGGTTCTTTACCATGACCTAAGGTGGAATTGTATTCTAAAAGTATGGTATTGTTATGCAAATTTTTTATTTCGTTATAAAGTTTTTTCGTAAATTCATTTAAATTTTTCCATCTGATTTTATCTTTTTCATTTACATCTGATTTTTCTGAATATTTTTCAGATAAAATCAGAAACTTCTCATTATATTTTAATTCAAATATATTTTTTACTATATTAAGAGTATGTTCTTTCATTAGTCCCTCCAGCCATATTTATCCCAGTTTACGGGGATTTCTACTTTTAAATCTTTTAAGTTGCAATATATTTTCTTATGTTTTATTCCATATTCAAAAATAGATTTAGTGATGTCAACATCTTTTTTACAGTATTCAATGATTTTATCGATTTTTCCTTCTTTAAACCATTTAATGGATTGCAGTCCATTTGCTGATTTTTTTGTATTTAAAGTTGAAGATGCAATGTTGTCCAGTGAAAACCTTCTACCTGTGATATTTTTTATTTCAGTTAAAATATCCAAAATGTAGGTTTCTTTAAAGTCAAATTTTATATAAGGGGTCAAAACTTTTAAATCAAAATTTATAATATTAAAACCGATAATTACCTTTGATTTATCAAGTAAACTTTTAAAGTCTGATATGTTTTTTTCATCATAAATAAAATATTTATTGTTTTTGTATGAATAGGCAACGAGTATTGCTATACCCATTTTATGTGCATTTTTCCAACCACCAACATCATCCGCTGAATATTTAGTTTCAATATCAAAAATAATTACATCATCTTTAATAATATTTTTTTGCCTATTCTTTTTATAAGGGACCTCTTTGTTTAAAAGAAAATTTAACAACTCTATTGCTCCGTTTTTATCAAGTGGGTAATTGCCTGAGCCACATTTTGGGGAATAGATACAAGCTGGACAACCATTTTCACAGTTACAGTTTTTTATATTATCTAGAGTCAAATTCAAAAGTGTGTCAATATTGTTAAATATCCTGTTAGCAATACCTATCCCACCTGGGTAACCATCATAAACGAAGATTGATGTTTTATTTGTTTGTGGATGTTCAGGATATGAAATACCCCCTATGTCATTTCTATCGCACAGTATTTTTAAAGGAATCATTGCTATTAAGCCATGCTCTAACGCGTGAATAGAGCCCATCAGGTTTGTTTCTGAATTATAATTAAACTCTATAACTATACCTTTTGTTTCAAAGTATATGGGATTTTCTTCTAACTCCACTTTACCCAGTTTTACACCAGTATTCTCTTCTATTTTTTCATACCCTTTTAGTTGCTCTTTAACTTTTAATCTGACAAATTTACATGTGTATTTTTCATAATTTTTAGTAGAGTATGTTTCTAAAATATCTGTCTCTTTTTCAATCAATGCTCTCGTGTAATAGTTTGGTTTTGCAGGATAAACTTTGATTTCTCTTTTATCGTGATCAATATCATCTACAATAAATGTTTCTCCTCTGTGTAAATAAATTGCTCCTTTATAGTTTTCTGTATAGGCTTTTTTTGCTGAGTTTGTTCCGATAATTTTGTTATTAAAAGTAATTGTATACGTATGACCGGAGTTTCTTAAATCAACTTCTTTATGTGGAAACTTTTTCAATGTTATTAAACTGTTTTTATCTTCAACATAAAACAGTTCGCTGTTTTCTACCATTGAAGAGATGAGTTTTTTATTTGAAAAGTAGTAATTTTCTTGAACTGATATAGGTTTTTCATATGCAGCACAGAATATATGCTGTTTATTAATGAGCTCATTCTCTTTATCAATGATTGCGTCTTCAAAACTGGAGTTAAAAAGTTTTTCAGGGTATTTTACAAAATATTGATCAAGAGCATCATTAGTGGGTATTAAAATTATTAAACTGTCATTTCCGTGTCTCCCACTTCTTCCAGCCCTTTGCCATAGGCTCATCAATGAACCAGGATAACCCACTAAAATTGTAGCGTCGATTCCTCCTATGTCTATCCCCAGTTCAAAAGCACTTGTTGAGATTACAGCTTTTAAATTACCGTCTCTGAAATTCTTTTCGATTTCTCTTCTTTCTTCTGGGAGAAAACCAGCTCTGTATGAAGACACACTATCTTTTTTGATATTTTTATTATTAATGAGACTTTTATAGATTGATTCTGTTTGCATTCTTGATTTTGTAAAACAAAGAGTTTTTATTCCAGATTCAATTAATGTTTTAATTAAGTATGTTGCAATATTAGCAGGTGGGATATCCTCTGGGTTGATTAGTAAAAAGTACTTTTTTGCAGTAGGAGCTCCACTTTCTGTAATGTGATTAAAATTTATATTTAGAAGGTCATTTGTAAATTCGAGAGGGTTACCAACAGTTGCTGAAGATGCAATGACTTGGACATCAGGTATAAATCTCTTTAATCTGTCAAAGATGTTTTTGAAATGTGCGCCAAAAACTCCTCGATAAACATGAAGCTCATCTATCACGATATATTTTAGGTTAGAGATAAAATTATACCACTCATCCATTTTAGGCAACAGATAGTAATGAACAATATCAATATTGGTAATAATTATATCTGGTTCCGAAGATAAGATTCTCCTGCGTTTAACTTTACTGGTATCACCATCTAAAATTTGTACGTTGAGTTTAAAATCAGGAATGAATTTTGCAATCTCAAGTAATTTTTCTTTTTGGTCATACCCTAATGCTTTCATTGGGAAAAGATAAAGTGCTTTGGCTCTATTTTCTAAAATATCTTCTAAAATAGGTAAATTATAGCATAATGTTTTGCCTGAAGCAGTTGGGGTTGTGATAAGTATATTTTCACCATTTTTTAAGAGACGGTACGCTTTAGCTTGATGTAAATATAGATTTTCAATTCCATTTTTGTTTAGTGCATCTTTTATCGTTTGGTTTTGTATTATATCAATGGATTTATATTTAGCTTTATTTTCACCAATTTCTCTTTCAAAGACTATATACTGCCCAATCTTCCCTTTTTTTAGATAAGGGATAAGGTATTTTATCATAATACCTGAATAAAAAGCCCTTTCAGATAATTTGTTTCTGACATTTTTGGATTTATGGGATGGTCAAACCCTTGAGATAATGGTGATAGAATTTTAAATTTTTTACCAGCAGATCTTGCTGCAGCATTTATAATCCATATAAATTTTTCAAAATCTATATGCTGAGAACAGCTACATGTAAAGATAAAACCGCCCTTTTTAATAGATTTAAAGGCCCATTTGTTTAAGTTGATATAACCTTTGATAGCTTCATTGATTTTTTTCTTAGATTTAACATAAGCTGGTGGATCTATAACTAAGACATCAGGTTTCTCTTTTTCTTGTGATAAATTTTTTAAAAAATCTATTACATCCATTTTTATGAAGTCTGTTTGTGCAGAAAATTTGTTTAGGGATACATTTTGTTTTGCACATTCCAGAACATATGAGGAGCAATCGACAAAATCAACTTTTTTAGCTCCATGTTTTAAGGCGTTAAGCCCCCATCCACCTATATACGAAAAAGCATCAACAACATAACTATCTTTTGAGACGAAAGATATTTTCTTTTTATTTTCTCTTTGATCAAAGTAATAACCAGTTTTTTGACCTTTGAGTATATTAACATACATTTTTATGTCATTTTCTTCTAAAATAATATCTCCGTTGAAATCTTTGTTTAAAGATTCAACTTTTAAAGGGAGTGTTTCAAGTAGTCTCATTTTATTATCATTTTTCAATACGATATTTATGTTATTACCAAATAAATTGTACAAGGTATTTATTATTAAATCCTTATTTTTTTCAGCCCAATATGTATTTAGTTGTATGGAAAATATATCATTGTACCTGTCAATTATAATTCCTGGTAAAAAATCACCTTCACTATACAGTAGACGATAAAACGGCTTGTGGTACAATTTTTCTCTGAGAGCCAACGCAGATTTTATCCTATTTTCTATGAAACTTTCATCAATATTAATATCTTTTCTACTCAAGATTCTAACTGAAATTAAAGAATGTGGATTTATGTATCCTATACCGATAAATTCTTTTGAGCTATTAAAGATACGTACAACTTCTCCTGGAGAATAATTGCCTATATCTTCTATTTCATTTGAAAATATCCATAAATAACCGTTTTGAGCTCGTTTATCGCAAGATTTTTTTAAATAAAGGTTTTTCATATGAATATTTAAACAATATTTGATATTTATGTCAAACTAATTTTATGATTATTAAAATAAGTAGCTCAAAATTTGTTAAAAAGGGGTACTCTCTCTTTAATGATTTGAGAATATTGAGGTTTGATACATTATAGCTACTCAAAATACAAGAATGTTTTGCTACGCTCGCAATGACCAATTTCCGGGTCATTGCGAGGAGCAAAAGCTAAGAAGATAATATTAACAAGTTTAACTTCTGTGCAGCAAACTTTATTTGTTTAATAGTTTTCAACAAAAAGTTCAAAGTGCTCTTGTGGATGTGTACATGCTGGGCAAGTTGCAGGTGCTTCAAAACCCTCAAAAATGTAACCACAGTTTCTACATTTCCAATATACCTTGGTATCTCTTTTAAAAACTTTATTTTTTTCAACATTTTCAGCTAGTTTTAAAAATCTTTTTTCATGCCATTTTTCCACTTCAGCTATCGTTCTAAACTGATGAGCTATTTCAGGGAAACCTTCTTCTTCAGCGATTTCAGCAAATTCTGGGTAAAGTACCACAAATTCTTCATGCTCTCCTGCAGCAGCTGCTAATAAATTCTGATATGTGTTGCCTAGTTGAGCAGGGTATGATGCTTTAATGTCAACCATCAGTGGTTCGCTAAGATTAAGGTTTTCAATAACATGTTTATAAAACCTCTTACCATGTTCTCTTTCATTGTCAGCAGTTTCGATGAAAAGTGCTTCTATTTGGCGATACCCTTCTTTTCTAGCAACTGATGCATAAAAGGTATATCTGTTTCGTGCTTGAGATTCCCCTGCAAAAGATTTCATTAAGTTTTCTAGTGTTTTTGTTCCTTCTAAACTTTTTTTAGTCATTTTTTCCTCCTTGTTTTATTCATTTAATTATAGCAGATTGTAAGATTAGAGTATAGTAAAAAAATATTTTTGTCAAATAAAAATATTAATTAATAAAAATTATTGATAAAAATTTATTGTTGAAATTGTTTTCATAATGTTTAATATAGCTATATGAAAAAACAGAAAGAATATATTTTAGAAGTTTTGAAAAAGAATGATTTAAAGGCCACTCCGCAAAGGGTAAAGATTTTAGAGATATTGATTGATAGTGGGCATACAACAATTGATGAAATTTATGATGAAATAAAAAAAGAACTACCAAGTATTTCATTGGCCACTGTTTATAGCAATATAAATCTTTTATTGAAAAATAATATAATAAAAACTGTTAAACTTTCTGGAAGTAAAATATTGTATGAGTTTAATGAAACTGACCATATACATTTGGTATGTGAAATATGTAACTCAATAAAAGATATCGAAATCGATGAAAATGATATAATAAATTTTTTTGAAAAAGCTATTGGGATAAAACCAAAAAAATTTGAAACAACACTGTATTACATATGTGAAAAGTGCCAATAAAGTTGTAATATTAATATTATTGTGTTAAAAAGAGTTTATGTTAAAAAAACTGTTTGTTTTTTACTTTTTTCTGACGGCAGTTACTTCATTATTCTATAATGATTATTTTAGAGTAAATGATGGTGTTTATATCCACGGTCTCGTAGGTATCTTAGGTTTTGCTATCACAGGATATTTAGCAGTTGTAGTTAATAAAAGAAATTTCCCTTCCGTTTTCGATGTACTAGATAAAATTTATTTTTATCTTTCTTTGGTTTTGATGATTTCTATTTTTTTGAAAAATACTATTTTGATTACAATTATTTCATTTATATTTTTGATATTTACTATACCATTGATGCTGAGATACAATTCACCTTATGCAGGTCTAGAAAGATTTTTTGTTAAAAGCTCTTTTATGATTTTGTTTTTAGATTGGATTTATTTTATTTATTCACTAAACTTTGAAAAATTTTTTATTATGCAAACGAAATTTTCATATAATTATCTGTCGTTTTCTTTTCCATTGTCATTAATACTTTTTTCTGAGTTTATAAAATACTTAAAAGTAAAAAAGACAGAAGTTATATTTTCTGTTTTGGTTCTTGTGGGTGGTGTTTTACTACTGTTTTTTGGCATGTTATTGAAATCAAAATTTGTGGAAATATTTAGTGCATCAATACTATTATGTTTAATTGTGTATTATTTTATAAAGTCAGGTTATATAAATGAAAAATATCTTTTTTTTAATTTTATGGGGTTATTGCTTACTGGTATTTTTGGTTTTTGGTATTTACTAACTGTATTTAAAAGTGGTGGTGACAGAGTAATATTACTATTACATGCTCATTTTGCTCATTATGCATGGGCGTCTTTTGGATTATTTTTTCTCTTTGTTAAGGATAAAAAGATAAGATTTCTTACAATATTGTTTTTACTGCTCTCATTAATAATAATTTCTGTATATTTCGTATTGGAGAAAAGAATATTTTTATATGTTTCATTTATATTTTTCTTGTTTTCTGGTATAATGTATTTAGCATTCCAGTATAAAAGGGGCAAAATTGGATATTAAAAAACTTTTAGAGATTACTTCTTTACTTGTAAGCAAAAAGAATTTTAATGAATTAATTGATGAAATGCTTAATTTGATTAGAGAAGTGGTTAATGCTGATGCAGGTAGTGTGTATTTATATGATGAAGATAAAGATGAGTTGATTTTTAAATATACTCAAAATGATACCATAAATGTGGCTTTTAATGAGTTCGCGATCCCTGTGGATGAAAATAGTATTGCGGGATACTGTGCTTTGAAAAAAGAGATTTTTAAAATTGATGATGTTTACATGCTTGATGAAAAATACCCTTTTAGATTTAATAAAGATTTTGATAAAATTTCTGGTTATAGAACTAAAAGTATGTTGTTAGTACCAATTTTTGATGCAAAAAATAATTTGATCTCTGTTTTGCAGCTTATAAACAAGAAGCAAACCCCTTTTGGTAAAAAAGTAGGTGATTTTGAAAGTGATGTTATTGCGTTTAATGAAAGTGATTTGGAAATTATACATTCATTAAGTGGTATTATTGGAGTAGCTTTAGAAAATAGTCTTTTGTACGAAAGTATTGAAAACATGTTTGAAGGTTTTATAAGAGCCAGTATACAGGCTGTTGAATCAAGGGACCCTATTACAAAGGGTCATACTGAGAGGGTATACCGAATTACTTGGAAAATTGCTGAGGAAATGGATAAGGATGACACACTCTTTCCCGATTTTAAAATGAGCGATGTTGACTGGAAATTATTAAAATATGCCACACTTTTACACGATTTCGGAAAAATTGGGGTGAGAGAAGCTGTTTTAATGAAACCTAAAAAGTTGTATAATGATCAATTTGAAAAATTATTATACAAAGCTAAACTATATGCATGTTTAAACAATCTAACACAATCAGAGTACAGCGATTTAATCGAAGATATTAGTAAATCTAATGAGCCTTCACTATTGGAAGATGATTTATCTGAAAAGATAGAAAAATATTATAGATTAAAGTTTAAAGATTGTTATGGAGAAGAATATCAATTAATTGATGATGTAGAATTTAAACAACTTTCTGTGAAAAAGGGTACCCTGACTGATGAAGAGCGCAGAGAGATTGAGTCTCATGTATTACATACTTATGAATATTTAACTAAAATTCCATGGACAAAAGAGTTGAAAGATGTACCTAAAATTGCTTGTTTACATCACGAAAAGTTGGACGGCACTGGTTACCCTTTTGGTCTTAAATCTGATGAAATACATATATTTGGAAAAATAATGGCAATTGCTGATATTTATGATGCATTGACTGCTAAAGATAGACCGTATAAAAAAGCAGTTCCTATTGACATTGCCTTGAAAATTATTAAAGAAGAAGCGGATAAAGGTAAGCTTGATAAAAAAATTACCAATTTTTTTATAGATAAAAAAATATACAATATGGTATAATATAATTAACTGATTTAATCGAAGGTGATTTTTTATGAAAACTGTATTAGTAGTTGATGATGATTCATCAGTTAGACTTTTACTTAGAGATGAGTTAAATGATATTGGACTCAATGTTATAACTGCAGTGGATGGGGAAGAAGCGCTGATATCTTTTGATGAGAACCAGATTGACCTTGTTATTTTGGATTTAAATATGCCTAAACTTAAAGGTGACAAAGTGTTAGAGGTTATTTCAAATAAAAGTGATATTCCTGTCATAGTTTATTCAGCAAATATAGATAATTATGATGGTATAGAAGATTTACATAGTAACTTGTATTTAATTGAAAAAAGCTCTGATATTGAGAAATTAATAGATACAGTTAATTTAGCTATAAATGGGAAAAAATAATACTGATTTTTCTTATCAAGAAGTTGTTGTTGATGATATAATATTTAGGCTTTACATCTATGAAATTCTAACTTCTACAAACCAGTTTGCTTTAGATAGTAGTTTAGATATTTATTCTATTATTATTGCTAATAAACAATTAAAAGGAAAGGGTAGACAAGGTAGAACTTGGATATCAGATAATGAAGGAAATTTGTATTTTACTATTGTGTTAGATAATAATGAAAATATAAGAACTTTATTTCGCTTAAATATAATTACAGCTTATGCTTTGTGTGATACAATGAAAGATGTTTATTCTGTTAATGTAAAGGTTAAGTGGCCAAATGATATTTTGTATAATGGGAAGAAGATTTCGGGTATACTTTTAGAGGCTAAAATGGAGGGGAATAAATTGAATAGAATTGTTTTAGGGGTTGGTATAAATTTAAATGCTGATAAGATAGCAGATGAGATAAAAAATAGAGCTACGACATTGTTTCTTGAGACAGGGAAAAAGATAGATAAATTAGAATTTTTAAAAAGATTTTTGAGACACTTTATAAAGTGGAAAAACTGGGATGGCGATATAAACAAGTTATGGGATAAATATTCAGCATACTACAATAAAGAAATCTCATTTCATTACAATAATAGTATTGAAAAGTTTATTGAAAAAGGTATAACAGATGATGGTGCACTAATTATAGAAGACAAAAAGGGTGTGCTTAAAAAAGTTTATTATGGGGAAATAGGTTATGATTTTGGCAATTGATATAGGAAATACAAATATAGTTTTAGGTGTTTTTAAAGATGAAACACTTATTGCAAATTTTAGATTAGCAACGGACCATTTCAAAACTACAGATGAATATGCATCCATTATTATGCTTTTAATGGAGAAAAATAATATTGATATAAAAGGTGTTAGGGGAGTGATTATTTCCAGTGTTGTTCCCTCATTAATATATACATTTAGCAAGCTTTGTAGAAAATATATTAATTCAGAACCTATAGTAGTTGGACCAGGAGTTAAAACAGGGGTAAAGATTCATATTGATAACCCTAGGGAGGTTGGGGCAGACAGGATTGTAAATGCTGCTGCGGCAATTAATAAATATGGAGCGCCGGTTATAGTTGTTGATTTTGGGACAGCTACTACTTTTGATGTGGTTGATAAAAACTCTTGCTATGTGGGTGGATTAATTTGCCCAGGGATAAAATTATCGATAAAAGCATTACACACTGGAACCGCTAAACTCCCTGAAGTGGAGATAGAGAAACCTGATAGAGTTGTTGGGACAAATACTATTAGATCTATTCAGTCTGGTATATATTACGGTTATTTATCTATGGTTGATGGTATAATAGAGAAAATTATTGATGAACTTGGTTGTGATATAAAAAATTTATCAGTAATAACTACCGGTGGGTTAGGTAGTATTTTTGTTAGAGAATCTAAATATTTAAAGGTATATGAACCAAATTTAACATTAGAAGGGTTGAGGATTATTTATGAAAAAAATTGTTAGTTTAATAATATTTGTTTCTTTGATATTAGGTTGTGCACAAAGAGTTGATAAATCTAAGATTGCTGAGTCTCATTATAAACTTGGGTTGGCATATTTATCCAGTGAAAATGATTTTAGAGCATTGGGCGAGTTTGAAGAGGCGTTAAAATATAATCCAAAAGATGATAGAATATATTATGCAATTTCAGCATTTTATTTAAAGAAAAATATGATAGGAAAAGCAGAGCAATATATAATAAAAGCTCTTTCCATCTCACCCAATAATTCTGAGTATTTAAATACTTATGCTTCAATACTTGCTGCGAAAGGTGATTTAGAAAATGCAATATTAAATTGGAAGAAGATATTAAATGACCCTACATATCCTAATATCCCGCTTGTTTATTATAATATCGGCCTGGCCTATTATAATATGAATGATTATGAAGAGGCGAAAAAGTATTTTAAAAGTTCTATTAGAGCAAATAGATTTTTTGTAAATTCTTATCTTATGCTTTATGAAATATATAATAAAGAGATGAATATGGCAGAAGCTGAAAAAATATTGAAAAAAGCTGTAGATAATAACCCTGCAAGTAGAGTATTAATGTTAAAACTTGGAGAACATTACTATAATGAGAAAAAATATAACGATGCTGCATCAGTTTTTGAAGATATAATTATTAAATTTCCAAAAAGTGAAGAAGCAAAAAAAGCTGCAACTTACTTGAAGTCTTTAGGTATTTATAAATGAGTGAGTTTTCCAAAGTTTTAAGAGATAAACGAGAAAGCTTAAATTTAAGCTTAAGTGATGTCTCTAAAGCAATCAAAGTTACAACTCATTACTTGGAATTAATCGAAAAAGGGGAATTTAATAAATTACCCTCTTATGTACATGCCTATGGGTTTAGTAAAAGTTATGCAGAATATTTGGGTTTTAATTTTGATGAATTAAAACCATTATTTGATGAAGCTTGCAAGAAAGAGGATTTTCAAAAAAAATATGTTAAGATAGAAAGTGATGAAATTATCCAAAAAGAGGTAAATCTTAAAAATATACATAAGTTTTTTGTATTTTTTATTATTGTAGTAATCTTGATAATAGCTCTGGTATATTACTTTTTAAATGTAAACAAAAAGCAAGTGATAAAGAATCTTACTGTTGAAAATAAAACAGCAAATGTTGTCCCATTAGAAAATGAGACTATTAATAGTGACAATAAGTCTAAAGACATAAAAGCTATTGTGGAGGAAAAGATAGATAAGATTGATCCTAAGAAGATTGTGGAGCAGATAAATAAAAAAGAAGTAGTAGATAATGAAACATTTCATGAAGCCGTTTTAGAATTTAATGATATCTGTTGGGTAAATATAAAAATAGATAATAAGACTGTTTTAGATTTTATAGCAAATCCTGGAACTAAGAAAAGTATTAAATTTAAAAAATATTTTTTAATCGATATAGGAAATGCAGCAGCGCTAACTATTAAATATGATAATCTAACTTTTTCTAGATTTGGTGGTTTTAGGCAGCCAGTAAAAAACTTATACTTTACTGTTAATGAAGATAATTATTTGATGTATGAAAAAGTTAAATAGTTTTGGATTATTTTGGGGTGTTGATTTTAAATTGTGCTTGCTTTTTTATTAAATCTGTATATCTTTTAAAAAAGACTAAAAAGGTATGATTTATGAAAAGAATTGGTATATATTCAAATGATAGTTTGGTTTTGTCTGAGTTAGTAGAGAAGATAAACAAAGATTATCTTTCACTATTTACTACTATTTATACTGATAAAGGTTATTTAGACACTTTAGAACAAATTGATAATGTTAGAATTACTGGTATTAGCGAAAGTTTTGAAGATGATGTTTTAATTGTATTAAATGATGCGAGTAAAATATTAGATAAGATAAAAGAATTTAAAGGTAAAGTCATAGATTTTTCTGGCACTGTGGTTAATGTAAATAATGTGGTTCATATTGAAGAGCCTGTTGTTTATTGTTTTGAAAATCTATTAGATGAGAGAAATCCTGATTATGCGGTTATTAATTTACCTGCAGCAATATTTGGGAAGGCTGCTGTGGATGATTTACTTAACCAAACGAGGGATATATTCTCTTTTGTAAGAAATGATTATAAAGTTTTTGATAGGATGTTGGCATTTAATGTTTTTTTTCTAGAACGATCTGATGAACTTTATAAAAATTACTTTTCCTTTTTAGATAATAAGTTAGATTTTCCTTTTGAACTAAGACAGCTGCCTGTATCTACAGGGTTTATTATTGATATTTTTGGCGATATTGACTTTGAAGAGGATGATTTTTTTGTGAAGAAACATGTTTACAGCTTGCATGATGCTCTTGAAGAAGAGAAAGTTGTGGTAATGAAGAATGGTGTTAAAACAACTCTGGTTGGTGATTATTTGAAAATAATTATAAAACAGATAATAGATGAACTATGATGAGGAGTGTGAAATGATTTATATGGATAATGTAGCAGGGACAAAACCTGATAAAAGAGTTGTAGAAAAGATGTTGCCTTTTATTGAAGAGAAATATGGCAATCCAAGTGCGCATTTTTACCCTTTGGGTAGAGAGTCTTTTGAAGCTATTGAAGAGGCGAGGGAGCATGTTGCATCTCTGATAAATGCGAAAAGTGACAATATTGTGTTTACATCATGTGGTACAGAGAGTAATAACCTTGCTATCAAAGGGGTTGCTTTTAACTCAGAATACGAAGGTAAAAAACATATTATAATTAGTGAAATTGAGCATTATTCAGTTCAAAATACTGCATTAAAGCTTACAAATTTAGGTTTTGAAGTTACAAAACTAAAAGTTGATGAGACAGGTTTGGTTTCATTGGAAGATTTAAGAAATGCAATACGTGAAGACACTTTGCTTGTTTCAATCATGCATGCAAATCCTGAAATAGGTACTATTCAAGATATAGAAAAGATTGGTGAGATTTGCAAAGAGAAGGGTGTGTTATTTCATGTTGATGCTGTTGCAAGTTGTGGTCATGTTGAAGTTGATGTGGAAAAATTTAAATGCGATCTTTTAAGTATAGCATCACAAAACTTTTATGGTCCAAAAGGTGTTGCTGCCCTGTTTATAAGAGATGGTGTGAAATTAACACCATTATTTGATGGTGGATTTCAGGAAAGAGGATATAGGAGTGGTAGTGAAAATGTCCCAGCAATAGTTGGGATGGGTGAAGCGGCAAGAATTGCTAAAGAAGAGATGCATATTTATGCACCAAAAATGATTCAGTTGAGGAAAAAACTTTGGGATGGGCTTGCTAAAATGTTTGATTTCTTGCATTTTACTGGTCATCCAGAGCAGAGATTACCTGGGCATGTGAGTTTTTGGATAGAATATATAGAAGGTGAATCACTTTTGCTATCATATTCATTAAAAGGTGTAGCAGCTGCTAGTGGTTCAGCTTGTTCTTCCAATATATTGGCAGAAGATGAGGATGAGCTTGAAGCTTCTCATGTTTTAACTGCTGTTGGGGTTCCAAACGATATTTGCGCTGGCTCACTTACATTTTCCATGTCAAAATATAACGAGGAAAAAGACGTGGATTATGTATTGGAGATAACTCCAGCGATAGTAAATAGATTGTGTGAAATGTCACCATATTATAACAAAAAGTAAGATTAGGAGGAAATTATGGCTAAAGGACCATATAGTGAAAAAGTAATGGATCATTTTATGAACCCAAGAAATATGGGTGAAATTGAAGATGCCAACGCAGTAGGTGAAGTTGGAAACCCTGCTTGTGGTGATGTAATGAAGCTTTATATGAAAATCAATGATGAGGGTATCGTAGAGGATGTGAAATTTAAAACCTTTGGTTGTGGTGCTGCTATTGCTTCAAGCTCAATGGCTACAGAACTTATTAAAGGTAAAAGGGTTGAAGATGTTTTAAGATTAACAAATGAGGCTATAGTTGAAGCTCTTGATGGTTTACCACCAGCGAAAATTCATTGTTCTGTTATGGCTGAAGAGGCAATTGAAGCCGCGTTAAAAGATTATTATCAGAGGATAGGTAAAGATCCAAAAATAGTAGATGAAATGAAAGAAAAAATAAAAACTGAAATAGCTAGTTAAAGGAGGTATTTTCATGACATTAAAGGAAAGAGTTCAAGAAGTTTTAAATCAAGTTAGACCTGGTTTACAGGCTGATGGTGGTGATGTGGAGTTATTGGATGTTACAGAAGATGGTGTTGTAAAGGTACAATTGACTGGTGCTTGTGGATCATGCCCTTTTAGCACTATGACATTGAAACATGGTATTGAAATGAGATTAAAAGAGATGATACCTGAAGTTAAAGAGGTAGTGGCTCTTTAATTAAAAGTTTGGTAGTCAACAATTTTGACTGCCTTTTTAGGTGAGGTGTATAATGAAAAAATGGAAATGTAAAGTTTGTGGTTATATAGTAGAAGCAGAAGAGCCACCTATGACATGCCCTGTATGTCATGCTCCAGCTTCTGAATTTGTAGAAATTTAGTGGTTATTTTGTAATATAATTTCTAATATTAAATTTTATGAGATTGCTTCGTCACTTTTGCTCCTCGCAAT
Organism: Deferribacter desulfuricans SSM1; assembly: GCF_000010985.1. Taxonomy (NCBI): domain Bacteria; kingdom Pseudomonadati; phylum Deferribacterota; class Deferribacteres; order Deferribacterales; family Deferribacteraceae; genus Deferribacter; species Deferribacter desulfuricans. The sequence goes on along the minus strand of NC_013939.1, from coordinate 1,582,312 downwards.
GACTGGGAAATGGGTCATTGCGGGGGTAGCTAAGCATTATCAAAAAGTTGGTTTTTATTGTGTAATGGCTTTGTTTAGTTCATAGGTATAATAAAAATTATTAAGACAACCTTGATAATTGTATCAATTAATATCCCATAAATACAGATTTGTATCTGGGTCAAATCCTCTCATTAGTGTTTTACCTTCAAATTCAATAATATCAATTTCACATGCATAAATTATTGTGTCCGGTAAGAGATGTCCACCTACAACAGTAAAATCACTACGACCTAAAGATATATGAAAATGTCCAAAAGGTTTATCATCTTTAATTGAAATATTACCTTTCAATGAAACAATTTCCATCGGCTCATTAAAATGGAAATTTTCATAAACTTTTTTGTTTTGATTGAAATATGCAATGTTTGCCTTTTGTACAGCTCCAATACCAATAACTATTCCTGAGTTTATTTCAAGTTTATTAATCTCTCTCATAATGGCAAAGTAAAGATCATCATCTTTTTTTAATCTGGTTCTATAAACGTTTTTAATATTATATTTTATCATAATCCCCTCACTACAATATATTGACAGTAATGTTAATCTGTCTTATAAACCTGTAGCTAATATATTATAGCATATTTTTATAGATTGGGGGTTGTTTTGTTTAAAAAAGTAAAAGGTTTTAGAGATATTTTTGGAGATGATATTAGATATTGGCATTTAATTGAAGATAGTTTTAAAAAGTTATTTCCCACATTTGGTTATGAAGAGATAAAATTACCTATCCTTGAGAAAACAGAATTATTTGTTAGGGGGATAGGCGATACTACTGATATTGTAGAAAAAGAGATGTTTACTTTTAAGGATAGGGATGGCTCTTATCTTTCATTGAGGCCAGAGGGTACGGCTTCGGTGGTAAGAGCGTTTATTGAAAATAAGCTTTATGAGCCCCCTGCAATAAGGAAATATTACTATTATGGTCCGATGTTTAGAAGAGAGCGACCTCAAAAGGGTAGATTTAGGCAGTTTTATCAAATAGGTATTGAAGCTTTTGGCTCAGAGTCACCCTTATTAGATGCTGAAATAATTTTTTTATTATATAAATTTTTAAACGATTTTGATTTAAAAGATTTTTTAAGAATGGAGATAAATTCTATTGGTTGTCCAGAATGTAGACCAAAATATAGGGATAAATTAATCCAATATTTTAAAAATAATTACGAAGACCTATGTGAAGATTGTAAAAGAAGACTTGAAAAGAATCCTTTGAGAATACTTGATTGCAAGGTTGAAAGTTGTAAAGTGATTGTAAAAGATGCTCCGATAATTTTGGATAATTTGTGTGATGTGTGTGATAACCATTTTAGGAAATTGAAAAGTTATTTAAATCAATTTGGTGTTGAATACAATGTAAATCCATATATTGTTAGAGGGCTTGATTATTATGTAAGGACTGCATTTGAAATGGTAACTGATAAATTGGGAGCTTCTTCGGCGGTTGGTGCTGGTGGGAGATATGATGGCCTGATTAAAGAACTGGGTGGTCCAGATATTCCAGGGATAGGTTTTGCCATTGGTGTGGATAGACTGGTAGAGCTCATCAAAATGAAAAATGAATTAAAAAAAGACGAGGTAGATATTTATATAATTACTTTTGAAGAGTTTACAGAGGTAGGTATAAATATTTCAAATGAATTAAGAGATGCTGGTTTTAAGGTAAATTTAGGTTATGATCTTGGAAGTATTAAATCAGAAATGAAAAAAGCAAATAGATTAAATAGTAGATATGTGTTAATAATAGGTGAAGATGAAATCAGTAGTGGTAAATTTACATTAAAAGATATGAATAGTGGAGAACAGTTTAAAATAAATAGAGATGAAATAATTAAGTTTTTACAGGAAAATTAGGAGGAAAAAATGTTAGAGAATTTAGGAAGTTGGAGAAGAACTCATACTTGTGGTGAGTTAAATATTAATAATTTGAATGAAGAAGTAATTTTAATGGGTTGGGTTCAAAAAAGAAGGGATCATGGTGGTGTTATTTTTGTTGATTTAAGAGATAGAGAAGGGATTACTCAAGTAGTTTTTAATCCAGAATACAATGAAAATGCTCATAAAAAAGCAGAAGAGCTTCGCACTGAATATGTTATCGCAGTAAAAGGGGTTGTTAGTAAAAGGCCTGAAGGCACAGAAAACCCAAAATTGAAAACTGGTGAAATTGAGGTAATGGTTAGTGAGCTTAAAATTTTAAATACTTCAAAAGTCTTACCATTTACACTAGATGAGTATTCGAATGTTGGCGAAGATATAAGGCTAAAATATAGATACTTAGATTTGAGAAGAAGACCACTTCAAAGAAATTTAATTTTGAGGCATAATCTTGTTAGAACTATAAGGGAGTTTTTGTACAAAAAAGGGTTTTTGGATATTGAGACTCCTTTTTTGACAAAGAGCACCCCAGAGGGTGCTAGAGACTATCTTGTACCAAGTAGGGTAAATCCAGGAAAGTTTTATGCTTTACCACAGTCACCACAAATGTTTAAACAGCTTTTAATGATTTCTGGTTTTGATAAATATTTTCAAATTGTAAAGTGTTTTAGGGATGAAGATTTAAGAGCTGATAGACAACCTGAGTTTACTCAGCTTGATATGGAGATGTCTTTTATTGACAGAGAAGATTTAATGGATTTAATAGAAGAGATGTTTGTGGAAATATTTGATAAGGTTTTGGGTTTAAAGATAGAAAGACCTTTTCCAAGGATGAGTTATACAGAGGCTATGGAAAAATATGGCCATGATGCTCCAGATACAAGATTTGAGATGTTTTTGAAAACTATTAATAATTTGGTTGATGGTTGTGGATTTAAGGTTTTTGCTGATGCAGTTAAAGATGGTGGTGTTGTTAAAGCAATTAACGCAAAAGGTGGAGCTAAGTTTTCTAGAAAAGAGATTGATGAGTTAACAGATTTTGTTTGTTCACTTGGTGCTAAAGGGTTAGCGTATATAAAAATAAATGAGGATGGACTCCAATCCCCTATTATTAAATTTTTGGGAGAAGATGTTACCAATTCAATTGTAAAAGAGATGAATGGCGAAGTTGGAGATATTATCTTTTTCGGAGCTGGTGACGAGAAAACAGTTAATTTATATATGTCTAAGTTAAGGCTATTATTAGGTAAAAAACTTGGATTAATTGATGAGAATAAATATAGTTTTACATGGGTGACAGATTTCCCTCTATTGGAGTGGGATGAAGAGGAAAAAAGATATGTGGCAATGCATCACCCTTTTACTTCACCAGTAGATGAAGATATTCCACTTTTTGATACAGATCCTGGTAAAATTAGAGCAAAAGCTTATGACCTTGTATTAAATGGCTCTGAAATTGGTGGTGGTAGTATAAGGATTCATAGAAGTGATGTTCAGGAAAAGATGTTTTCTGTTTTAGGATTGACTGAGGAAGAAAGGGAATATAAATTTGGATTTTTCATTGAAGCATTGAGATATGGGACACCACCTCATGGTGGTATAGCGTTTGGGATTGATAGAATCGCTTCAATCTTTGCTAAAGCAGAATCTATAAGGGATGTAATAGCATTTCCTAAAACACAAAAGGCAACAGATTTGATGTGTGATGCTCCAAGTTTCGTAGATGAAAAGCAATTAAAAGAGTTGTTTATTAAGGTAGATTTGCCTGAAGATTATTACAAAGATTAAAGATTTTTCCTTTATGTGCGTAGGGGGTGAGATTCCACTCTACGCACTTTTTAAAACTTTAGAGTTTTCTTGATTAAATTAGTAAAAATGATAAAATTCTTTTATGGCTGAAAAATACTATAAAGTTTTACTACCAGTTCCAAATAACGGCATCCTTACTTATAAATCTGATAAAATCTTAAAGAGAGGGCAAAGGATTATTGTTTCTTTGAAAAATAGGTTTGAATATGGTGTTGTGTTAGAAGAGGATATTGCACCTAAAGAAGGTATCAGGTACAAATATGTAGAAGAAGTCGTAGATGAATTTTTAGTAAATGAAAAGTTTCTTGAGTTTATATTTTTTATTTCAAAATATTACTGTTGTGAAGTAGGGATAGTTTTTAAAAATGTAATATCAAAAAAGATATTTTTTTCTAAAGAAATAGAGTGCACAAATAAAAAAGATGTAGCAGAGAGTGATATCCTCTTATATGATGAGCAACAAAATGTTTATGATAAAATAGCTAATAATATCAAAGGGTTTAATGTCCATTACATAGATGGTGTTACTGGAAGTGGAAAAACAGAAATATACTTAAAAGTATCAAAAGATGTGATGAAATACGGTAAACAGGTTTTATATCTGTTGCCAGAAATTGCGTTAACTGCTCAACTTACAAAGAGGATTTCTGAGAGACTTGGATTTGATGTTGATGTTTATCATAGCAAAATCCCTCTTAAAAAAAGGGTTGAAAGGTTTTGGAAGTTTACAAAATCTGCTAATGACTTTTTATTAGGGACAAAAAGTGCACTGTTTATCCCTTCTTCAAATATTGGATTAATCATTGTTGATGAAGAGCATGAGTCAACATTAAAACAGGAAGAGGCTCCTTATTATAACTTAAGAGATATTGCCATTTATTATGCAAAACTTCTTAATATCCCAATAATATTAGGTTCAGCTACGCCTGCTGCGGAGTCTTATTATAATTTTACTGTTGGTAAGTATAATCATTACTTTTTATCAAAGAGATTTAATAAGGCAAAAATCCCTTATTTAAATGTGTTGAAAGTAGAAAAAGACGAACTTATTGGGAAAATTATTTCAGAACGATTGGTTGATGAAATAGAAAACAGGCTTAGTAAAGATGAACAGGTTATAATTTTCTTGAATAAAAAAGGGTATTCTCATCATATGGTTTGTGAAGATTGCGGTGAAAGTGTCATGTGTCCAAATTGTTCAGTGGGTCTAACTTATTTTCAAAGCAGTAAGCAGTTTTTATGTCATTATTGTGGTGAGAGGTTTTATAATTATACATGTCCTGTATGTAAAAGCGATAAAATCTATGGATATGGTTACGGTATAGAGCATTTACAAAATGTGTTATCTGAGATTTTTGGTGATATTATTTTAAAACTTGATACAGATGAAATAACTTCTCACACCGCACTTAATAAAAAATTAAATAAATTTTTAGAAAAGGACTTTAAGATATTAATAGGCACTCAAATAATAGCTAAAGGGTTTAATTTTCCAGATGTTACTCTTGTGGGGATATTAGATATTGATAGATTGTTGGGTATGCCTGATTTTAGAAGTTATGAAAGGTGTTTTCAGCTTGTTAATCAGGTGGGTGGTAGAGCCGGTAGATTTGAGAAGGAAGGTGAAATTTTAATTCAGACGTTTAATAAGAAGAACCCATTTTTCGAATATTTAAATAACAGAGAAATGTTTTACAAATATGAGTTGGAAAAGAGAAAACTTTTTAAATACCCCCCTTATTACAAATTAGCAAGATTTATTACTGAGCATTCTAATGAGCAGCGTTGCGAAATGACCATATTGGAGATTTCTGATATTTTAAAAACTTTACCAAACATAACTTTACTAGGGCCCGCAAAAGCTCCTATTTACAAAATTAAAAATCGTTACAGATATCAATGTTTAATCAAAGCTAAAAATATTAAAGATATCCATAATGTTTGTAAAATAGCAAAATCAAAGTTTGAGCAAATTAAAAAAGGTAATATTTACTTAAAGATTGATATAGATCCTACAAGTTTTATGTAACAAAAAAAAAGGGGGCTTAAGCCCCCTTTTTTTATAACATTCCAGCTTCTTTAAGTATATTATCAATATACTCTTTAAGTGGATCCATACTTTGATGGAAGAGAACTTCTGGCATAGTTTCAAGTTTGTCAGCAATTTGAGGTTTGAAATCCATTTTAGCAAGGATATCTTTTTCCACATCCACACCAGGAGCAACTTCTTTAAGGATTAATCCGTTTTCGTTTAAGCCGAATACTGCTCTTTCTGTTACGTAAATGATTTCTTTTCCATTTTTTGCAGCTTCAGGCCCACTGAATACAATCTTAACAAGTTCATTATTGAATTTTGTAATGTTACCATCACTATTAATTATAAGTTTACCACCATCTGCATCAATATCTATTCCTTTACCAGCTGTGAAGCCACCTGCAAAATATGTTCTAGGTGAACCAGCTGAAATAACTGGGAATCCACCAGGACCGGATACCCTTACAGGGCTGTAAGATGGGTTTACATTACCTTTAGGGTCTATTTGCATGAAACCAAGAGATGCAAAATCGATAATACCACCTTCATAGTTTGTAAACATATCAGGCATTGGTATGATTGCAGCAGGGCTTATAGCAACACCAAAGTCTTGTCCAACAAGTGCGATACCGCCAACAGGACCTGGCTCAACAGTCAATGTTAATAAGTCGCTAAGTCCAAATTCTCCAGCCATCCAAGAAACATAAACAGGGATACCGATACCAAGGTTACCGAAAGCAGGTTTTTTAAGATTAGCAACCAATTTCATTACTTCAATTAAAACTCTACCTGCAACAATTCTATCTCTTATTTTATCTGGTGTTGGGAGTAATGCTTCAAGTTCTTTAGTTTTTTGAGCTTTGATATGACCAGCAAGTCTTGGGTCATACACATAAGAACCAGCAATTCTGTGTAAATCTTCATCAGGTGTAACAACAACATGGTCAACAAGTGCTCTAGGAATAATAACATCTCTTGTAGGAATAGATCCTTTTTGAACTACATATTTAACCTGGCAGATCACTTTTCCAGGGTTAGGTTGAGCTTTTGCTGCTTGAGCGATATTTAATACGGTTCCATAGAACCCTTCTTCTTCCATAGAAACATAACCATCAGTATCAGCTGTAGTACCTCTAACTAGAGCCACATCTGGTAGTGGTGCTTGATATAACAACCACTCTTCACCATCTATTTCCATTACTGATACTTTACATGTTTTCTTCTCTTTTGCTATTTCATTGGAAGCACCACCATCCTGTCTTGGATCTAAAAATGTTCCTAGACCTACTTTTGTAATAATACCAGGTCTTCCTGAAGCTGCTTCTCTAAACCAATAAGAACAGGTACCAATTGCCCATGAGTAAACCTCTATCCTATTTTCAAGAGTCATTTTCATCAAAGCAGGTGACCAGCCGATAAATGGCATTAAAACGCCACGAATGAAATCTTGATCCTTCATTTCATAAAGTTCAGAGAATACTTTGTCAAAAGCTCTTCCTGGAACTGCTGGTAGAGTATCAGAAATGATGAAAAGATTTTTTGGATGACCAGTTTCTTTCCACATCTCAAATAGTTCTAATATTAAATACTCAGGCGCAGTAGTCAAATTAAAACCTGATACTGCAACAGTGTCCCCATCCTTAATACAGCTTAATGCTTCTCTTGCTCCACAAATTTTACTACTCATAGTAACCTCCGTTTATTAATTTATGTTGGTGCTAATTAAATCCAAATTTTTCACTCTTTCATCAACAAAACTTACTTGAAAAGTGTTTTTAGCCACTTCTAAACAGGGTATTTTTTCTCTCACCTCCTTTACTTTTTCTATATTTAACTCAACTATATAAGCATCATCTTCATTTGATGCTAAAAGTAGTTTTTCTCCCCAAGGATCAAATACTGCTGAATAGCCGCAGTTAATTGTTTTATTTTTTGTTATTTGCTGACTACAATTACACCCTATGACAAAAGCTTGGTTTTCTATTGCTCTTGTTTTGAGTAATGTAAGCCAGTGCTCTTTTTTATCTTCTGGCCAAACAGCAGGTATGAAGTAAATTTCTGCCCCGAAATAATAAGACATCCTGAATAGCTCTGGGAATCTTATTTCATAGCAAGTGTGTGTTGCTATTTTTATATTATGATAACAAAATAATGTTATATTGTTTTGTGGTGAAAAATATACATTTTCGTAAGATGGGGCAAATAGCAGGTTTTTTCTATACTTGGCTAAAATAGCTGATTTTGATAAGAAATATGTAGTGTTGTATATTAAGTCATTATCATATTCTGGAAGTGATAAAACTAAAACTGTATTATTACCTAATAAACTTTGAAATTCTTTTAAGTAACAACTAATTTCATTTTTATAATTTGTTAAGTTTTTATAATCAAAACCTGTTAAGAAAAGCTCTGGGACAATAATAAAGTCTGGGTTCTCTTTGATTAAAGACGTTATTTGATTATAGTAATTTTTGAAATTCTCATTTATTTTACCAACAAAAGTTTTGTTTTGTATTAAAGCTACTCTGCACTTGCTCATAATTTACATCAAAAATAAAACAATATTTTTAAAATGTCAAGAATTAAAATAAATTATATATGTATAAAATTTGCTATTTATTAAATAAATAGCTTGTTTTTGAAAAAATAATAGGTTAAAATTTAGCTTGAATAAATTGAGTTTATAATAGGGGTGTTAGATGGAGAAAATAATAAATAACACTTCAGTAAAAATAAAACAAGGTGATATAACTAAGGAGAAAGTTGATGCTATCGTTAATGCTGCTAACTCCCATCTTAAAATGGGGGGAGGTGTAGCGGGAGCTATTAGAAGGGCAGGTGGCGAGGAGATCCAAAAAGAGTGTGATAAAATAGGTTATTGCCCTCTTGGTGATGCTGTTGCTATAAATGCGGGGAAATTGGATGCGAAATATGTGATACATGCAGTGGGTCCAAGGTATGGGATTGATCCAGAGCCAGAAAAAAATCTTTACAATGCTGTATATAATTCATTAAAAAGAGCCGTTGAGAAAAACTGTAACTCTATAGCATTGCCTGCAATTTCAACAGGTATTTTTGGATATCCTTTGGATGAAGCAAGTGAAATAATATTAAGAGCAATAATCGATTTTTGTGAGAAAGATGCTCAAAACACATTAGAACAGATAGTTGTTGTCCTATTTGGAGATAAAGATTTTGAGGTATTTAAAGATAAATTTGACAAGATGACAAAATAGTTAGGCAATGTGGTATAAATTTGAATTTATTGTTACACTTTTATTATTTTTGATTTTGATAATAAAATTTTCTAAAAATGTTAAAACAAAAGACACTTTTTTATTGGGCAAAAGAGATTTTGATGCCAAAAATGTGTCTTATGTGATTGTTGGCACGCTTGTTGGTGGTGCTTCAACTGTGGGTACAGTGCAAATGGCATTTTTATATGGATTGCCTGCAATTATTTTTACCTTTGGTAGTGGGATTGCATGTCTGATTTTAGGGCTATTTTTCTCAAGAGCTTTAAGAGAAAGTGAAGTTGTTACTGTTTCAGAGTTTATTGGCAGAAGTTTTGGGGAATCTATTAGAAAGTATTCCAGTTTTTTAAGCTCGTCAGGTATTTTTATCCATATTGTAGCTCAATATTTGGCTTCAGCAGCAATTATATCTTCTGTGCTTAATATAAGTTTTAAAATAAGTTTAATAATAACTTTATTCCTATTAGCATGTATGGTTGTTTTTGGCGGGATTGTTAGTTCTGCTTTTATTGGAAAGGTAAAGTTTTATATACTTTATTTATTAATGATTTGCTCAACATTAATCGTATTGTACAAAAGCCATTTTTTTAAAGATGTTTTAAATAATTTGCCTAAAGGTAGAGATTGGTTCGGGTTTGCAGATTACGGTTATAAAAAGGGGTGGGTTGATTTTTTGTCTATGGTTATCGGTGTAATTTCTACGCAAACATATCTTCAAGCAATATTTTCTGCCAAAAATGTAAAAGAAGCAAGAAAAGGAGCTTTGATAAGCGCAGCGGTTATACCTCCTATAGGTTTTATGGGGGTTGTGGTGGGGTTGTATTTAAGGGCTTATCATCCAGAAATTGGAAGTTTGAGCGCTAAGGCTTTACCTTTTTTTATTTCAAATTATTTCCCTGGATGGCTTGGTGTTATTTTAAATGCATTTTTACTTGTGATTGTATTGGGAACAGGTGCTGGGCTTGCACTTGGTGTATCTACAAACTTGTATAACGATATTTTTAGAAAAAAAGAGGGGATTAACTATTTGAGATGGATAACATTTTTGGCTATTTTTGGTGCTTTTCTAATTGTTTTATCTGGCGGAGGGAGAAAGATACTTGACTGGAGTTTTTTATCTATGGGGCTTAGAGGGTTTACAGTTTTTTTACCTTTATTGTATTTATTATTTTTTAATAAGCTTGATAGTCTTTTCTTAAAAAACCTTATAAAATTAATGATTTTTGTTTTACCGATTGCTTATATAATTATGAATCTATAATTCTTGCAAAATTGTTATTTCATTTTTGTTTATTGAGATGATATTTTCTTCTTGAAGTTTTTTTAAGAGCCTAGAAAATGTTTCCTGTCTAATGCCTAGCATCATTGCCAGATCCCCTTTTTTTACTGGTAAGGTAACAGTTTTAGAGCGTTTTTGATTACTCAACCTTTTTATATAATTTAAAAATCTTGTCCTAATATCTTCTAATGTCAATGTTTCAATCTTGTTTAATAGTTCTTTTATCCTGCCAGAAAGTGCTCCGATGATTTTCAGTGAAAATTCTGGTGAATTTTTTATATATTCTAACATCTTGTTTGCATCTATGCCAAGAAGAGTTGAATCTGAAATAGCCTCAGCTGTTACTGGGTATCGGTTTTGTAAAAAGAAAAGGATTTCTGCAAAAATTTCACCTGGGCGAACAATGTGGATAATCATTGTTTTCCCCTCTTCGTTTGTTTTATAAAGTTTTAAGTTGCCGTTTACTAAAAAATAAACTGTGGAGCCAGTTTCCCCTTCATAAAATAAAATCTCTTTTTTTGCTAATGATTTGATATGTGTAAATTTAGAAAAATCAGACAAAATTTCTGCCGTAGAAGTTTTGAAAAAGGTGTTTGCAAAAAATTTTAAAGCGTTTTCTTTGTTCATAGCTTAGATAATATTTAATATTTTAATGAGTGCAATATTTTATTTAAATTTTTTAAATTTTACTATTTAAAAATTATATATTTCCGATATAATAAAATAAGAATGTTGTTAAAACAGAGATTAAATAGTTAAGATTGCTTCGCTAACGTTCGCAATGATGTATTATATTAATTATAGCGTGGTAATGTAAATTGCAGAAGCAATTTAATAAAACTACTATTAAGAAATTTTTATGTGTGTAATGACAAATAATTTGGGGGTGGCTTAGTGAAAGTTAGTTTGAAATTAAAGATTAGTCTTGGGATTTTATTTGTTGGTATTCTTGGTGGATTTATTGGTCTTATTAATGTTTATGCTGATTTAAATAATCTTGATACATCTTTGGTTATAAAGATAAATGTTTTTCTTATGATAATTGGTACAATAGCAGCATTTTTTATGATATTCTTCCTGAATAGCTATATTTTTAAAAATCTAAAAATTATTTCTCAAAACGTTCAAAATATTAGTAAAGGTTTACTTAGTTTTGAAAAAACAGATACAAAATCCAAGGATGAACTATCAGAAGTGGTAAATAGCATGTATGATTCATATAATAAAATAGCTGGTGTTTTGAAAGAGTTTTACAAAACTTCATTAGAGCTGAAATCTGCTTCTGAAGATTTAGCAGATACAAGTGAAAATGCGCATGTAAGACTTGCAGAAATCAATGATGAAATACAATCCATTTCATCGGCAGCAGAAGAGCTAAATTCTACTAGTAAAAACATATATGATAACAGTATTGAAATAAATGAGAGTATAAACGAAGCAGATAATAAATTGGATAATTCTGTAAACTTAATATTGGAAAATAAAGAACAGGTAGAAGCTGTGGCAAATACCTCTGCACTTGTGGTGGATAAGGTTACAGCATTTAAAGAGTTATCAGAGGAGATAAGTAAAATTGTTTCAGCTATTAACGAAATTGCGGATCAAACAAATTTACTTGCCTTAAATGCAGCGATAGAAGCGGCAAGAGCTGGTGAGCATGGTAGAGGTTTTGCCGTTGTAGCTGATGAGGTAAGAAAGCTTGCAAATAAAACAACAGATTCTACAAAATTGATAGAAGATGCTATCAAATCTATTCAAATTGAGGCCGATGAAATTTCTAAAGTGGTTATAAAAGAACAAGAGGAAGTAGAAGATAGCGTTGCAAAAGTAAACGAAAGTATCGATTCTATTAATGAAGTTAAACAAAGTTTTGAGAATGTAAAAATTAGGGTAGAAAGTATCACTAATGCAATCAATGAAGAGTCACTAGCTATAGAAGATATAACTAGAAATATTACAGATGTAGCATACAAAATAGGGGAAATAAAGGAACTTGTGGAAAAAACGCAAGAATCTGGTAATGAACTTTTGGAAATATCTGTTCAACTGATGAAAGAAATTGGATTTTTTAAAATTGATGTGAGTGGTAACTTTATTGAGTGGTCAGATAAACTCTCTGTAGGGATTGATAAGTTTGATAAACAGCACAAAAATTTGGTAAGATTAATAAATGAAATATATGATGCTGTAAATGATGATAAATCGGCATCAGTTTTAGAAAAAATTTTAAATGAGCTTGTTGAATACACTGTATATCATTTTGACTCTGAAGAGGAAGCATTCAAACGATTTGGATATCCAGAATATGAGAAACATAGAGAAATACATGAAGACTTAAAAACTCAGGTGGGTGAATTTTTAGAAAAATATAAAAAAGGTGATACAGCTGTGGGATTTAATTTACTTAGTTTCCTTAAAAAGTGGTTGATTAATCATATTATGGGTGAGGATAAAAAATATAGCAGTTTTTTAAAAGGGAAAGTTTAAGGCATTCTTGGAGGTGCTCTTGTGAAATTAACTATTAAGAATAAAATTTCGATATTAATAGTTGTTAGTAACGTGATTTTGATTTTAGTGGTTGTGTTTATTAATATAAGGAACCTTAACAACAATATTTTAGCTCAAAAAGAGAAGTATTTTAATGAGGTGAGCACCTTAACCTCAAATAGTATAGATTTAAAATTAAAAGATCTTTCATTAGCTGTAGAAACACTTGTTCAAAACAAAATATTAAATGAGTATTTTGCTAAACAGGATAGGGAATCGTTGAAAAATGAGTTATCTGACTATTTTAAAAGGCTAAAAAAGGAGTATGGGTTAAGTCAATTTCAATATCATATTCCACTTGCTACAAGTTTTTTGAGACTCCATAAACCGAAAAAATTTGGAGATGATTTATCCTCATTTAGAAAAACCGTTGTTGAATGTAATAAATCCAAAAAGCCTGTTGTCGGAATAGAGGTTGGTAGGGGTGGTCCAGGTTTGAGAGTGGTTTATCCTGTATTTTATGAAGGTGAACATATAGGTAGTGTTGAATTTGGTGGTTCGATATATGCAATAATCAATCAGCTTTCTGATACTTTAGGTTTGGAATATGCAATAGGTATTTTTGATGATGTATTTAAAAATGCTAAAAGATTTGAAAATGCTAAAACTGATATTGTAAAAGATAATATTGTTTTTTACTATTATAAAGGCTCAACGATTAAAAATGTTTTAAAAGATCACTTTAATGAAGCAAAAATAAAAATATCAGATAAGACCTTTTTTTCATATAAATATCCTCTTAAAGATTTTTCAGGGGAGAAAATAGGGTATATATATTATGTCCATGATTTTACGCCAGCAATTTCAGCACTAAAATCTAATATGTATAGGACAATAACCGCTATTATTATAGTTGCATTGCTCATTAATGTTATTGTTTATCTATTTTTAAGTTTTGCTTTTAAGCCTATGAAAGGATTCCTGGAGATAGTTAAAGAGCTTGCAAGAGGAAAAGGTGATTTGAGTAAAAGGATTCCCGTTAATGTTGCTTCATGTAATGATATTGCTGGATTAGGTGATAATGAGTGTAAAGAGCATAATAATTTAAGACCTTGCTGGAGCACGATGGGGGAATTTTCTGATGAAATAAGATGTCAATTATTAAAGAGTGGAAAGATATCTTCATGTGAAGATTGTAAAGTATTTAAAAAATCGATAAATGATGAAATTTCTGAAATGAGTGTGTGGGTAAACGCATATTTAAGTAAGGTGGATGAAGAATTTAAGAAAACACTTTTGAATTTATCTGAAGTTGGAGAAAAGATAGTTCCTGTGAGTAATGGTCTTGTAAAAATAGAGCAGAATGCAGAAGAAAATGTGCAAATGGCATCCCAAGTTGCTACAGCAAGTGAGGAGATGAGCTCTACAATAGCTGAAATTGCAAGAAATGCAAATGATGCATCTATAAAGGCCGATGAAACGGTAAAAATTACCCAGGATGGGGCAAAACTTATTGAAGAAACTGTAAATTATGTGGAACAAGTAAACAGTGTTTTGGAAAATTTGAAAGTAGAAATTAGTAGTCTTTCTGAAAACTCTCAAAAAATTGGTGAAATTTTATCTGTGATAAACGATATAGCGGATCAAACAAATCTACTTGCATTAAATGCTGCAATTGAAGCAGCAAGAGCTGGTGAGCACGGTAGAGGATTTGCTGTCGTTGCTGATGAAGTGAGGAAATTGGCTGAAAAGACACAGAAGTCAACAAAAGAGATAGAAGATATGATTAAAGAGATGCAGGCAAATGTTTCTGAAGTTAATCACAAAGCTGAAGATGTGGGCAATGCCGTTAGTAAGCAAGTGGAAATAGCAGAAAAAACTAAAGAGAGTTTTGATAATATTTATTATTATATAAATGACTTAGTAAACTTAATTTTAAGTATAACTACAGCAGTAGAAGAGCAATCATCAGCAACAGAACAGATTGCAAGAAGTGTTGAAAATGTGGCGACAAGAGCTGATGAAAATAAAAAAGAAATATTTGATCTTATACGAAAAATTAATATGATGATAGATGATCTGAATAGGTTAGTCGATCAATACTCTAAGTATACGTTATCTAGTAAAGGAGCTGTTTTTGTAAAAGCTAAGCTTGCTCATATCATCTTTGTTAAGAATGTTTTAGATTGTGTGGCAACAAAAAATTGTAGTTTTGAAATTAAAGATCATACTATGTGTGATTTTGGAAAATTTTACTATTCAGTTGGTAAAGAGATTTTTGGAAATGATAGTGAATTCATGATGATTGAAGAGCCTCATAAAAATGTTCACTTTTACGGCAGAGCAACTGTAGATAGTATTAAATCTGGAAATATGGACAAAGCGAAAGAAAATTTATCTGTTATGTTGGATAATGTGGATAAGTTACTTTCATTGCTTGATAGTTTAATAGATAAATACAAATAGTTAAACATAAGACTGGCACCTGTTATTTGGTGCCAGTCTCTTTTGGTATCAACTTTTTAATATTTTCTATCCAGTCTTCTAATTTAAAGCTGTATATTTCAAAAACCTGATTTTTATATGGGATGTAAAAATCTCCGTCTTTATTTTTATAAAGCTCAAAGGAATACTCTTTTTTAGCACTTTTTACTTTTAAATAGCCAATTTTTTTTGCATCATCTGGTAACGTATTGTTGTCTGCAAAAGTGTTTGATTCAAACTTAGAAATTAATTTCATAAGCTCTTTAGTTTTTTCTTTATCGATATTTATTCCATTAAATGTTGCCGTTTCATTATCAAAAGTTATTTCTATAGTTTCATTATCGGTTTTTAAGCTAAAACTTTTGGGGTTTTGGATGTTATAAACTGTTTTGTCTTTAATCTGATTAATTGTAAGTGGGAGATAATTTGTAAATGATGCATCCACAAGATAAATTTTATCACTCAGTTTAACATACTGAAATCTATAAGATTTATCTTTTTTCCCTAAGTAGATAGAATAATCTATTTTATCTGTTTTTACCAATAATCTTTTTTTCTCAGAAAATCCAAAATTTTTATCATTTTTGGAATCTATTTTCGATATTATTTCTATATTTTTTAGCTTAGATACTAGTTTGTTTATCTGATCTTTATTTGCAGGCCAGCTTTCAGGTTTTGTGATTAACCATCCATCCTTTGCTTTTTCTAAAGTTATATCTAAATCGTCATCTTTATATTTTATAACTTTTATATTTAAATCTTTAGGTAACAAGTATTCAGTTTTTATCTCATTTTTTTTACCAGTAGCAAAATATATTACAACTAAAACTATAGCTAATATGGGAAGGATTATATCTTTCTTTCTCACAGTCTAACCCTCCTTTTAGAAAATTTTATGATAATAAATCCAATAAAAATAACCATTATAGGCGGAAATAGTAATATAAAGTATTTTAAATACAGTGCTGTTTTTGGATCTTTCAATGAGATTGGATGATATTTAACAACTTTACTCCTTAATTCTACTAACTCATTGTCAGACATTAAGTAATCAATGATATTGCTAATCAGTTTTAAATTATCACCAGATGAGATATAATCATCTTTAAACATTTCACCATCAGGTATTAAAACTAATCTTCCATTACCTTCTTTTTTAAAGGTATCTTTATATTCTTCTAAAGGGTTTTTAAAATCGGTTTTAAATTTCCCTTCGATAATAAATCCAACAGGTATTCTTTTTTTTGTAAAATCACTTTCTGAATACTCTCTATCTATAGCCACGTTATAAGGCTCTGATTCTAACCCAGCATGTTCTGAAGTAAACATAAAAGGTTTTATGGTTAAAGAACTGTTATCAGTTTCTATTAAGGTAGGATAAATCATATTGACTGATGTCACACCTTTTGTAAAAAGTTCATTTCTATCAAAATCGATAATTTCAGGGAAAAATGGGTATTTCATAGCAGTTGTAATATAAAAACCTCCAGCATTTCTTGACACATTTATGAGAGTAGCATTTGCATCAAAAATAAGTTTGTCTGTTAGCTTTATACCATTTTTTTCAAGAAAGTTTTCGATGCCTAAATCCTTTTTAAATGCATAACCGCTTTGAATATCACCATCCACTTTGTCGATAGCCATTATTAAGTTTTTGCCACTAAAAAGGAATTCTTCCAAAGCATATTTTTCAAATGGTTTTAATTTTTCTATTGGGGATATTAAAAGTGCAGTATCAAACTTTTTGTCGATTAATTTACCTTTTTCAATTTTTACTGTTTGAACATCATAATTTTTAGATAAAACTTGAGTTAATGACCTAAGTGTATTTATCCCTGTTGAGCTTTTACCAGCATCTAGTACTGCAATCACCCTTTTTTTATCTGTATTCATCCGTTTTATCAAAGAGGTTAGCTCGTATTCTGGGACTTTTATATTTGCAATTACGGGAATAGTTTCTGTTTTGTCTCCATAAATTATTACTGCTCCCATATAAATTGTTTTTATTTGGAGACTATCACTTTCAATTGCATTTACCTGGACAGGTGGGATACCATAAAGTTTTGCAGCTTTTTCAGTCTCAATGCTTGAACCTTGTATAATTTCAAGTTTTATTTTATCTTTTGCAAAAGATTTATATTCTTCAAGTATATCTAGGAAAAAACGGACTATATTATTGTAAGGTGATGGGATGTCGTTGCTTAAAATTACTTTTATATGTAGAGGGTATTTTAAGTTTTGTAAAGTTTTCTTAGTAGCATTGGATATAGAGTAAACTTTATTTTCTGTTAAATCTATTTTGTAATAGTATCTTGCAGCTATTAGATTTGCAAAAATTACAATTACTAAAACAGAAATCAGATTTATAATCTGCCTTTTTGTCATTTTTCACCTCATTTAGAAAGTCTTGATTCTATGATATCATTGGCAATGTGTAAAAATAGTGCAGCACCTGTTAAATAGTAAACAACATCCTGTAATGTTATTAATCCCATAGTAAACTTTTTAAAATGTGTAGCAGATGAGAGATACAGTAAAAACTCCTGATATGATGGGGGCATGAATATTGCAACTCTTTGCAAGATATAGAAAAAGAAAATTATTGAGAAGGATAAAATAAAGGCCACAATCTGATTAAATGTTATCGAAGATGCAAAGATACCTATTGCAATGTAAAAAGATGATAACAATATGATACCCACATAGGATGAAATTATATGACCAATATCAGGATTTCCAATGAAAGTTAAAATTATCGGATAAGTTAAAGTAAAAAATACAAAAAATAATATTGTAATAAAAGAAGCTGTGAATTTACCAAAAATCAAAGCGGTATCTGTGACAGGGTTAGTAAGTATTAATTCTATTGTTCCCTGTTTTCTTTCTTCAGAAATTGTGCGCATTGTAATTGCTGGGATAAAAAACATTAGAAGAAACGGGACAACTCCAACGAAATCTCTTAATTCTGCTTGCCCAATCAAAAACAATGTACTAGAAAAAAACCATCCTGTTATAATCAAGAAGAAAAATGATAAAACGTATGCAGTAGGGTGATAAAAAGTTTGTTTCAGGTCTTTAATGGCTATCGCTTTTATCCCCATATTAGACCTCCACGGATGTGAGTTTTCTGAATGTTGTTTCTAAATCATCAAATTCAGTTTTGAGCTCATATATCATTACACCATTTTCAAAGCAGAGTTTTGATATCTCTTTTCTAACGTCTTCGTTTGACTTAATTAAAAATTTTGTTTCAGAAAGTCTTGTAACTTCCCCAAATTTCTCGAAGAAAGTTTCTGGTAAATTTTTATCCACTTCTATTATAATTCTTTCATTTTTCCCTTTAAGATTATCTAATCTATCATCAGCCACTATATTCCCTTTATTTATGATTATTACCCTTTCGCAGGTTTGTTCCACTTCTTGCATGATGTGAGTTGATAAAATAACAGTTTTCTTTTTACCAAGTTCTTTAATTAAATTTCTTATTTCAATGATTTGGTTTGGATCAAGACCAGTTGTAGGCTCATCAAGAATTAATATTTCTGGATTTCCTAATATTGCTTGAGCAAGTCCCACTCTTTGTTTGTAACCTTTAGATAAGGTATCAATTTTTTTATTGATTACATCTTCAATCTTTGTGAGATTTATTACTCTTCTTATTTCATCTTTTTTATTCTTTAGATTTTTTAAGTTAGCGAAAAAAGAAAGGTAGTCATAAACAGATAGGTCATTGTAAATAGGGTTATTTTCAGGTAAATAACCTATTTTTTTCTTAAACTTGATGTCAAAACCATCCACTTTTTTGCCATCAATAACAACTTCACCTGCACTTGGGCTAATAAATCCAGTGATTATTTGCATAGTGGTAGTTTTTCCTGCCCCATTTGGGCCTAAAAATCCTACTATTTCACCTTTTTCTACTGAAAAGCTAATTCCTTTTAGTGCCTCAAAGTTTCCATAACGTTTTTTGAGGTTTTTTACCTCTATCATCTAATCCCTCCAGAATAATTGGTTTGCAACATGAAAAAAACTTTATTTAAAATTTAAAAATTGTTTAAATTGCTTCGGCAATTTTTGTTACCTCGCAATGACCAAAAATTGACGTCATTGCGAGCGTTAGCAAAGCAATCTGGAGTATATTCTTATATCTAATCCACAAGTTTAAAGATATAAGATATTATTTAAAAGTTCACCAAAATTTTTCAAATTTACCATCTAACTTTTTATTAGTTTTTAAGTAATAATAATAAACCTGTCCAGCTGATATCCCTCCATCATTTGGGGGGAGTTTTTGATGTAAAGCTACTTTAAAGCCGGCATTATTGAGAAGGTTTACAGTTTTTTTAGTTAAAATTATATTTTGAAAAACTCCTCCACTTAGAGCAACATTTGTTAAATTTTTTTCATCTCTTATTTTTATGCAAATGTTTAGTATCATATTTGCTATACTGTTGTGGAATTTTCTTGCAATTATCTCTTTTTGTGTCCCTTTTTTTAAGTCTTCAATAACACCTCTAATTAGATTTTTTAACTTTATAGTGTCATCTATACTTATTTTATAATGGTCTTCCATGTCGTTAGATTGTTCTGCTATTGACTCAAGAATTATAGCAGTATGCCCTTCAAATTCGTTTTCTTTTACCCCTGATAGCAGTGAGCCTACTGCTTCAAAAAGTCTACCCATACTTGATGTTTCTATACAGTTTAATTTTTTATCAAGTAAAGAGTTTATAAAAGATATTTCGTTATCATCAATATTGTATATTTTTTTTAATAGCAATGTATTTTCATTGAGCAGATTGTATTTTTTTAGATAAGAAATTGTCATTAAAAAAGGTTTTTTTGATGAGGCATTACCTATTTGTAAACTGTAATCGATGTGTGTGTATCTTTCAAGTATTCCGTTACAAAAAGTAAAAACTTCTCCTCCCCAAATTTTTTTGTCGCAACCAAGTCCTAAACCATCAAAGATTATACCGATACAGTTATCTTCGATACCATTTTCGGCCATTACGGAGAAAAAGTGTGCAACATGGTGCTGTAAACTAATTTGAGGTTTGTTTATTTTACTTGCATATTTGCTTGTGTAGTAATCTGGATGTAGATCAGTGATTATTAAATCAGCTTTGCTTTTAAACAGTTTTTGTATTTTGTCTATTGTTTCTTCAAAAAATTTTATAGATTTTATGTTATCAAGATCACCTACGTATTGAGATGGGAATATATAATTTTTTACTCCGAGGCTTATAGTGTTTTTTAAATGAGTGCCTACACCAAGAACTACCTTGTTAAGGCTCTTTTTTAACATAATGGGATAAGGGGCAAAACCTCTTGCTCTTCTAAGGATATATATTTGATTGTTTATGACTGTAGCGACAGAGTCATCAACTCGGTTGTGTATGGGTCTGTTGTGGTGAAGAAACAAATCTACAAATTGTAACGTTTTTTCGGCACTTTCTTCATCAATAGCGATTGGTTCATCCCTTAAATTACCGCTTGTAGCAACAATAAAATCTGTATTTATAAAATTTAGCAATAACTTGTGAAGAGGTGTATAAGTAATCATTATCCCTAATCTATTATTTAATGGATTAACATACTCTGAAAGTGGATGATTTGGCCAATTAACAATTAAAATTGGTGATTGCGGTGAAGTTATTATTAGTTTTTCAGTATTTGAAAGCTTTAGTTTATATTTATCAGTCAAAATATTTAAATCTTTTATCATTACTGCAAATGGCTTGTATTCCCTTTTTTTGTGTATTCTTAGTTTTTTTATTGCTTCATCATTTGTGGCATCACAGATTAAGTGATATCCACCGAGCCCCTTCAATGCAATAATACCACCATCATTTACGACTTTTGCAACTTCTTTTATAGCATCAAACCCTTTATTGTTTTTGGTATAAACATTAGGACCACAGATAGAGCAGCAATTTGGCTGAGCATGAAATCTCCTGTTAACTACACTATTATATTCTTCTTCACACTCCTTACACATTTTAAAAATTGACATTGTAGTATTTTCTCTATCGTAGGGGATTTCTTTTACGATAGAGTATCTTGGGCCGCAGTTAATACAGTTTATGAATGGGTATAAATATCTTCTGTCATTTGGGTTAAAAAGCTCATTCTCACATTTTTTGCACAAGGCAGCGTCTGGAGAAACAAACGTTATATCATTTTTGCTTTCAGATTTTATAATTTTAAATTCGTCAAAATGTTTAAACTCTATTTCTTTACACTGTATATCCACAATATGGGATAATAAAGGAGCATCAGTTTTTATTATTTCTATAAATTTTGCTACCTCTTTTTTATTCTTGGTATTAACAGTTATTTCAACACCTGAAGAGGTATTTTTGACTTCACCTGGTAAATTTAATTTTTTAGCAAGATTGTAAATAAATGGTCTAAAGCCAACTCCTTGAACAACCCCTTGGACTTTTACTAAAAAAGTTTTCATTTTTTCCAGAAGTAAGGAGTAAAAATAACTAATACTGTATAGATTTCAAGACGACCTATCATCATAGCAAAACTTAATACCCATTTTGAAAAATCAGAATAAAAAGCGTAGTTTTCAGTAGGTCCAATTCGTCCAAAACCAGGCCCTATGTTGCCAACTGTAGCAAGGGCTGACGATACTGATGTTAAGATATCTACATCCTCAAGCGAAACAAGTAATGCAACAGTAAGTACAATAGCAATGTATAAAAAGAAAAAACCAGAAATAGCATAAACTATATCTTTTTTTACAACATTTCCACTAAGCCTTAGAGTAAATATCCCTTTAGGTCTAATAAGATACCTCATTTCTATTAAAGCTTGTTTAAAAAGGGTAAAAATTCTTATAACTTTAATTCCACCACCTGTTGATCCAGAGCAGCCTCCAATAAACATTAACAAAAATAGGACTGTCCTTGACATTGCAGGCCATTTTTCATAGTCAAATGTAGCATAGCCGGTTGTTGTTAATATAGTAGCGGCTTGAAATGAACCGTATCTTAATCCGTGCCAAAAGTTATCAAAATGGTTTTTTGTCAAATCATAGGTGAGAAGTAAAGTGGATACAGCAAAAATTGTAAGATAAGCTTTTAATTCAGAATCCTTAATTAAGTCTTTAAAATTTCCTGTTATTAATTTGTAATGCAAAGTAAAATTTATCCCTGCAAGTATCATAAAAATTGTTATAACATAATCTATATAGGCAGAGTTAAAATGCGCCACACTTGTATTTTTTGTAGAGAAGCCACCTGTAGCCATTGTACCAAAAGTGTGTGTTAAAGCATCGAAAAGGTTCATTCCTCCAAAAAGTAATAATATTGTTTCAAGTACTGAAAAACCAACATATATGAGCCATAGATATTTTGCAGTTTCACCAATTCTTGGAGTAATTTTGTCGACAGTTGGTCCAGGGGCCTCAGCTTTAATCAGTTGCAAACCGCCAATTCCAAGAAGAGGTAATATAGCTACTGTCAAAACTACAATCCCCATACCACCTAACCAATGTGTCAAAGATCTCCAAAATAGCATGGATTTTGGTAGTGCTTCTATGTTTGTAAGTATAGAAGCTCCTGTTGTGGTAAAACCTGACATCGTTTCAAAAAATGCATCAGTAAATGATGGAATAGAGCCTGACAAGTAAAATGGTAATGCTCCTATTAATGATGCAAGCACCCAGCTTAATGAGACTAATAAGAATCCATCTCTTGTAGAAAGGTTGTTTTCTTTATTTTTCTTTGTTGCAAAAAAAACAATACCACAACTGATTATTACAGAGATAATAACTTTTAAAAAAACAACAAAGCATGATTTTTCACCATAATATAAGGCCCATAATGCTGGAAAAATCATAAAAAGAGCTACAATAACTAAAAGTATTGCAATAATGTTTATTACTGTTTTTAAATGCATAATTATGCTAACATTTGTTCAATTTTTTCAACAACATTTTGTAATGTAAAAATTATTATATTATCGCCAGGTTTAATTTCAGAATCGCCATCGGGGATGAAATTATTATTTTCTCTATTTATAGCAACTATTAGAGCACCTTTAGGTAAATTGATATCTTTAATTTTTTTATTGGCAAAATAGCTGTTTTCATTTATGGAAATTTCGAAAGCTTCAGCTTTACCATCAAAAATAGAATAAATAGATTTCACTTTCCCTTTTCTGATAAATTTTAAAATAGTGTTAACTGAACTAAGTTTTGTATTTACTGTTGCATCAATTCCCAAGCTTGAAGCAAGAGTCAAATAATTGGACTTATTAATTATAGATATTGTACGTTTAACCCCTATTTTTTTTGCATAAACAGCTGTTAAAATGTTTAACTCTTCATTTCCGGTGGTAGCAATCAGTAAATCATAGTTTTTTAAATTTTCCTCTTCAAAAATGTTTTTATCAGTAATATCTGCATTGATTATTAATATATCTTCATACTTTTCGCTTAATTCCTTACATTTATCATAATTTTTTTCAATAAGCATGACATTTTTACCAAGCTTGGTTAATTCTGAGCTTACAATTTCACCTATACGCCCGCCACCTATTATAACTATATCCTTAATTTTTTTTATTTTTAAACCTATTTTTTTAAAAAGTATATCTAGATTTTTTTCATCACCAACTATATAGAGGTTATCCCCTTCTAATATAGTTGTTCCTCCGTGAGGGATCAAAATCACTTTTTCTCTTAAAATCCCTGCAATTATATATGGGAGATTATATTTTTTCTTTAGGTCGTAAAGTGTTAAACCTTTTATTTTAGAGCTAGAATCTATATAAATATCACGAAGTTGTATTGTTGTCCCTTCAAAAGTAAAGACATCGCTTACAGCACCATGAACTATACTGTTTACAATACTTTTGCTTGCTTCTATTTCTGGATTAACGAGCAGGTCTATACCGCTGTTACCTTTTATGAAAAAATTTCTTTTAGAGTAATCAAGATTTCTTACGCGAGCTATTTTAACAGGTACGTTAAATTCATTCGCAACAATAAAACAGGATATAATGTTTACTTCATCTGAATCAGTGGCAGATATGAAAATATCACAATTATCAATACCAGCTTTTTCTAAAATATCTATATTATTTCCTTCACCTTTGATAGTTATACAGTCAAGATGAGTGGAAGCATATTTAATCTTATCGCTATCTTTATCAATTAATACAACATTTTTATTTTCAGCGATAAGATGTGAAGCTAAATTGTATCCAACTTCACCAGCACCAACAATGATGATATTTTTCATGAAGGCCACTATAATAATTTTTTATTAAAAATCAAATGCTTATTTTATACTTTTTAACATCTTATATATTTCGCTGTTTGTTGATAAAAACAGTTTTGTCTTATTATCAAAACTATTTTCATGCACTTCTAACTTTTTTAGAAAATCGTAAAAATTAGGGTCTTTACTAAATGCATCGGCGTAGATTTTTATAACCTTTGCATCGGTATTCCCTTTTATTTCTTGCACTTTTCTATATGCTTCAGCGAGTATGATTGTCCTTTCTTTCTCTGTTTTGGCTCTAATTTTTTGTGCTTCTTCGTATCCTTCGGATCTATACTGTTTTGCTATTCTTTCACGTTCTGCTTTCATCCTGGCATATACAGCTTTTTCATTTTCTGGTGGTAGATCAGCTCTTTTAATCCTAATATCAATTATTTCTATACCAAAATCTTTGGCTTTGAGTTTTGATGCTATTGTTACATTTTTCATTATTTCATTTCTATTTTTCGATACCACATCAATTAGATTGTGCTTTCCAAGTTCAATTCGCATTTCTGAGTATATAATGTCATCGATTCTAGCTAATGCGCTTCTTACATCTCTAAAAGAGAGATAAAATTTTAAAGGTTCTATTATTTTCCATCTACAATAGTTGTCGACTACCAAAGCTTTTTTATCTTTTGTTAAAATTTCCGATGGTGGAGCGTCATATTCCATAAGCTTTTTACTAAAAAATATAATATTTTGAATAAAAGGTAGTCTAAGATATAAGCCAGGCTCGGTGATAGTTTTTTTAGGTTTTCCCAACTGGGTTATAATAGCATATTCAGTGACATCTACTACAAAGAAAAAACTTTTATATGCAATAATTACACCAAAAATTAAAATTAATAATATAGCGCCTTTTTTCATTTTTTTACCCCTTGATTTAATCCATCTAATCCAATAATGGGGCTTAGATTTTTTATATCAGAATCGAAAATATATTTTTCACTTCTTTTAAGTATTTTTTCCATTGTATCAAAATATAATCTTTTTTTAGTAATTTCTGGAGCAGATTTATAACTTTTTAATGTTTCTATAAATCTATAAGCGTCCCCTTTGGCTTTTTCTATTTTTTCCTTTTGATATGCTTCAGCTTCTAAAATCATAGATGCAGCTTTTGCTCTAGCTTGAGGGATTATTTCATTGGCATAAGCTTCTGCTTCGTTTATATATCTGTTTTTATCTTCTCTTGCACTTGCGACATCTTTAAAATACTTTATTACTGGTGCAGGTGGTTCTACATCTTGAAGCTGAACTGCTACAATTTTCACCCCTGTTTGATAATCGTCTAAAATTCTCTGTAAAATTTTTTGTGTTTCAATTTGGATTCTATTTTTTCCAGTTGTCAATATTTCGTCTATATTTTCCTTTCCAGCAACTTCTCTTATAGTAGCTTCTGCAGCATCTTTTATCGTTTTTGGCACATCTACAACATTGTATAAATATTTTGAAATGTCATAAATTTTATACTGAACAATAAAGTCTATGTTGACGATATTTTCATCACCAGTGAGCATCAGGGATTCTTCTTTAATAGTTTTATAGCCACCATTTTTTAAACTTCTAAAGCCTATTTCTATCCTATGCACTTTAGTAACTTCTGCTTTATCTATAGTTTCTATTGGATAAGGTAGATGATAATGCGGGCCGGGGCCTACAATTTTGATTATTTTACCAAAGCGTTTAACTATAGCTTGCTCATTTGGTTTAACTATAAAAACTCCTGATGCAAGCCATAATAATATAAGGACTATAGCAATCAAAGATAGCAATAACCCTTTATATTTAAAGTTGGGCATTTTAAATTCTATTTTTTTATCGCCCCATGGATCACTATTATTCATAATACCACCTTTTAAATTTTGATTTAGTATAACGTTATTTCATTTAATTACAATTGTTAATTGAAACTTTTAAGTTATTCTGTTAAACTTATATAGATTTTTGGCAAAAACATTATAATCTGGAGGAAGCCTATGAATGTTAATGATCCAGGTAGCATAAGAAACGTAGCTTTTATTTCACATGGTGGTGCTGGTAAAACAAGTTTAGTTGAAACGATTTTATTTAATGCAAAAGCAACAAATAGGATTGGTAGTGTCGATAATGGGACTACTATAATGGATTTTGATCCTGTTGAAATTGAAAAGAAAATTTCGATAAATGCTAAAGTTGCAACAATTAGCTGGCGTAAAAATATGATCAATATTGTAGATACTCCAGGGTATGCTAACTTTTTACATGAGACAAAAGTTGCTTTATCTGCAGTGGGTGGAGCAGTTGTTATAGCAAGTGCAATTACAGGTGTAAAAGCTGAAACTGAGAGGGTATGGAAATTTGCAGAGGAGTATGATTTAGCTAAGCTGATTTTTGTCAACAAGATGGATAAAGAAAGAGCTGATCTCTTTAGAGCATTAGGAGACATAGAGAAAAGTTTTGGTGTTACGCCGATTCCTATATTTTTACCTATTGGTAAAGAAGAGAACTTTAAAGGAATTGTAGATCTTGTAAAAATGAAGGCTTACATATACCCTGATGAGCCAACAGCAGAGTTTAAAGAAGCTGAAATCCCTTCAGAGATGATGGATGAGGTGGAAAATTATAGAACAAAGCTAGTTGAAGCCGTAAGTGAAACTGATGATGAATTAATTGAAAAGTATCTTGAGGGTGAAGAGCTTACAGAAGAAGAGATTAAGAAAGGTTTAAGAGAAGGGACTATTTCTAAAAGATTTATACCTGTTTTGTGTGGTTCTGCAGTTAAAAATATTGGTAGTAAATTTTTATTAGAAGCAATAATTGATTATTTACCTTCCCCATTAGAAAGAGAGTATAAAGTAGCTGTTGATACAAAAACAGGTGAAGAAGTACCTGTTAGGCCAGAGGGTAAAAACTTTATGGGATTTGTTTTTAAAACATTTATTGATCCTTTTGCGGGTAAACTAACTATATTTAGAGTATATTCTGGAGAATTAACAAACGACTCTGAAATTTACAACCCAAATAAAGGGGAGTTTGAAAAGGTTAATCAACTCTATCTGTTGCAAGGGAAAAATTTTATTAAGACAGATAAAATAATTGCTGGTCAAATTGCAATGATAAATAAGTTAAAGTATACTACAACATTTGATACTCTTTGCGATAAGAAATGTACTCTACAATTCAAACCAGTAGAAGTACCTGAACCAGTTATCTCTTTTTCACTACAACCAAAGTCAAAAGAGGATGAGGATAAAGTATCAAATGGTTTGCATAAATTAATGGAAGAGGATGTTGGTATTAGAGTTGGTAGAGACGAACAGACAAATGAGCTTTTGTTGAGTGGTATGGGTCAGATGCATATAGAAGTCGTTGTAGAAAAATTAAAAGAGAAGTTTAAAGTTGATGTGGAGTTGAAAACACCAAAAGTTCCATACAAAGAGACAATTAAAATGAGTGCTAAAGGGCAGGGCAAATATAAAAAACAGACTGGTGGAAGAGGGCAGTATGGTGATGTTTGGATAGAATTACAGCCATTAGAGAGAGGTGCTGGTTTTGAATTTGAAGATAAAATAGTTGGTGGTGTTGTACCAAAACAATACATCCCTGCTGTAGAAAAAGGGATAAGAGAGGCTGCAAAAGAAGGTATTTTGGCTGGATTCCCTATGGTAGATTTTAAAGCTATTCTGTACGATGGCTCGTATCATTCTGTGGATTCCTCTGAAATGGCATTTAAGATTGCAGCGTCCATGGCTTTTAAAAAGGTTGCTATGGAAGCAAAACCGGTTCTTTTGGAACCTATTATGAATATAGATGTGTTTGTTCCTGAGGAAACTGTTGGTACTGTATTAGGTGATTTAAATGCGAGAAGAGGTAGGATTATAAATGTGGAACCTCAAATCAATGGCCAACATATCAGAGCACAGGTTCCAATGGCTGAGATTTTGAAATATGCTCCTGATTTGAGAAGTATGACTGGTGGTAGAGGAATGTTTACTATGGAATTTAGTCATTATGAAGAGGTGCCAACACATATTGCGGAAAAAATTATTGCACAGGCAAAGGCTGAGAAAGAAAAAGATTAGTTTACTGTATGATACAAATTAATCTGCTCAAATATTTTGATAAATCATTCTCTGAGATTTATCAAATTGAGCATGGGGAAATAGAGGAGCAAAAACCAAAAAAGAGCAGGTCAAAAGTCCTGCTCTTTTTTTATGCTCTTATTCTTTGTTTATTGATTGTTGCTTTAGTTTTGACGGTAAAGGTTTTTATTAACAAAGAGGAAAAGCATAATTTAAAAGTTAAAAGTAATACTGTTAATAAAAGAAATAATGATAATATTAATAATAAGTTTGATAATATTTCTAAAAATAAAGAAAACGAAAAATATGTTAAAATTGGTGAGTTAGAACTACTTCCAAATAATAAAACAAAAATTAGTAGTAAAGCTATTAATACAGGTAAAAACAATAAGAAATCTGACAAAAATAATATGATTGCAAAACAATCTGTAGAAAAGAAAAATAAAACCGCAAGTCAAAAGAAATCTAAGAAATTATCTTTTATTGTTAAAAGGGTTGATTATATTAATTTAAAACGGATAAAAAATGTTGCATCAAAAAATGGCAAAACTTTAGTCATATTAAGGAAATATGCTATAAAAACTCCAGTTTGGTTGTTATATAAAATTGATTCAAGCTCTAAAAAATATATAGCTGGTAAACCTGTGGTATTTTTAAAACAATTTAGTGATAAAGAAAGTGCTATTAGCTATGCTAAGAAGTACCACTTAAGGGCTGTCATAAAAAAGGAATACAAAGAGAAAATGTTATATGATATAAAAGTATCAGGATTCCATAGTAAAAAAGAGATTGAAAGTTTTAAGCTGAAAATGAATAGAAATACAGATAGACTATAAGTAGTTTTAATTTATAAGACTATGAGGAAATTGCATAATAGTCTTATCATAACCATGAGATTGCTTCGTCGCTTTTGCTCCTCGCAATGACCCCATAATGCAGTCATTGCGAGCATTAGTGAAGCAATCTGGAGCTCTAGAATAGCGATATTGTTCAACGTTCTCGAACTAATTGAAGTTGATAACATTTATTTTATAACAAGACTGATCAGAAGTGAACAAAAAACTGTGAAAATTCTTAAAAAAATAAGATTTCAAACAATAAGAATTTGGATTAATAAAAAGGAAAAGGGGAGATTCCCCTAAATTTATGCTGCGCTATTTTTTAAAGCTTGAAGTCTTTTAGCTAATCTAGCTACTCTTCTAGCAGCTTGATTTTTATGGATAATACCTTTTGAGTGTACTTTGTAAATTACTTTAACAGCTTCATTAAACCTTTTTTCAGCTTCTTCTATATTTCCTTCTTCAACAGCAGCCAAAAACTTCTTTGTAAAAGTTTTCATCATTGACTTATATGATTTGTTTCTTAACCTTCTTTTTTCATTTTGCCTAATTCTTTTTTTTGCAGATAAACTATGCGCCATTCTTCACCTCTTAATTTTTTACAATTACAGCAGTGCGCTTAATAACAAAAATATAAATCTAAGTCAAGCAAATTGTGATTTTATTTTTGCTAAAAAGATGGTGGTGTTCCAACCCAAAATGCTTTAGCAAATTTATTAGTTTTATTTTTTATTTTGTGGGGTAGATTTGAACTAAAATATATAGATTCCCCTTCTTTTAACACATATTCTTCATTACCAATGACAACAACTATTTCACCCTCTAACACATAACCAAATTCTTCACCCACATGATTATAAAAATTTGAACCTGTTTCTGAGTTTGGGTGCATTTCTAAAATAAGCGGCTCTAACTTTCTGTTTACAAGTTTACTTGCTAAAAAGTAAATATCCAAATTTTTGTTTTTTAAAACTTTGTAATCATCATAGCTGAATTTAGATACAACATTTCTTTCATCTTCAAAAAGCTCACTTATTGTGATGCCTAACGCAAAGCATATCTTTTTTAGTGAGGCTATTGATGGAGAATTCTTCCCATTTTCTATTTGACTGATAAAGCTCTTTGTAAACCCTGTCTTTTGTGAAACATCTTCTAATGTCATCCCTAATCTTTTTCTTATTTCTCTTAATTTAGCTCCGTAGCTCATTTTAACTCCTTGATTTTTATTTGTTTTTAAATTATATATTAAATTTATAATAAAAAGTCAAGGAGTTAGTTAAATAGAAATATGTATAAACTAACAGCATTTATAACTTTTTTTGTATTTATAGTTTATTTAATATTAAAATATAATCATTTGATATTCATTGCGGATGTTCTCATCTCATTATATGTATTTTTGCTAACTTTTTTTGTTATAAAGAAATTATCTGATAAGGAGAAACAACTTGAAGAAAAGATAGAGGAATTAAATCAAACAGCTTCTGAGTTAAAGGCTGCAAATGAAGAGCTTCATGCTTTAAATCAACAATTGTTAAAGTCTAAAAAAGACTTAGAAACATATAAATCATATAGCGAAAATCTTGTACTTAATATGAATCATGAAATCAAAACACCTTTAAATTCTATTTTAGGGTTTACATCTTTATTGCTAACTGATTTTGAAGAAATGGAAAAAGAGGATATTGTCAATTCCTTGAAAATGATTGATGAGTCAGCTAAAAGATTGAACTCTATGATTAATAATGTAATTCAATTAGCTAAAAAACCTTTATCTGAAGTTGATGATGAGATTATTTGTGACAGTCCTAAATATATTATCGATTCAATAATTTCCACTATCAAAGGGTTGATTAAGAATAATGATAAACTAATTTTTGATTATTTTATCCCTGAAAATTTTCCAAAATTATCTTTCAAAGAGTCTGTGCTTAATAGTTTATTGCTAAATATTTCGTTAGCTGCAGTTTTAAATACTGATAAAGGGATGATAGAATTACATGTTTATGAAAAAAATGATGATATTTTCATAGAAATTAAGGATTCTGGAAAGCGTATAGATATTGAAAAAATAAAAAATTATTTTGTGAATAGTAATATTGAAATCAACACAAATGAGCCTGAGTATCGACTTTATATAGCTAAGCAGCTTGCAGTAAAAAATGATATAGATATGAAAGTTGATAGTAATGAATATAACAATAAATACACAGTTGTACTTAAAAGGTGTTAAATGGAAAAGATTAGGGAAAGGTTAAAAAAGAAACTAGTCATTGGTAAAAGAGTTTTTATTGCTGAAAGCGCTGATGTGATAGGGGATGTAAGCTTGGGTGATGATGTTAGTATCTGGTATAATGTTACTATTAGAGGTGATGTAAATTATATTAAAATTGGTAAAGGTTCAAATGTTCAGGATAATTCTGTTATCCATTGTACTTTAAATAAGTATCCAACTGAAATTGGCGAATATGTTACAATAGGACACGGTGTGGTTCTTCATGGTTGTATGATTAATAATAACTGTTTGATTGGTTTAGGTGCTATAATTATGGACGATAGTGTGGTATCTGAAAATAGCATTGTGGCTGCTGGGACTCTGATCCCTCCGGGTAAAAAATTTCCTCCTAATGTTTTAATTAAAGGCAGTCCTGCCAAGGTTGTAAGAGAGCTCTCTGATGATGATATTGAATCAATTAAAAATTATGCTTTAAGATATATTGAGTATAAAAATATTTATCTTTCATTAGACTGAAAAACTTTAATATGATGCAAAATATATACTTACCAGCTTGTGGAAATTTATAAATATCCAAAGCTTTGAGGCTTAATTTAGTTTTTTTGATTGTTTCGTCGCTGTTGCTCAGTGCAATGAACTTAAAATTCTTTAATTTTGTGCATTTGCGAAGTGTATGAGTAAACCCTCTAATCTTATAAAATTTGTGGTTGAAAAAACATCAGTGATGTGTTATAGAATAAACTAAGTGGGCTTGGCCCACTTATTTTTTTGTTAGGGTTAGTTATGGATGTTTTAAGTAATAGTATCAAGGAAAAAGTTAAAAGTTATTTAGAAGAAAATGTGAAAAATGAGTTTTTAGATATCTATGATATTCAATTTAGGCGTGAAAAATCTGGTTGGGTTCTGAGAATCTTTATAGAAGGAGATAATGTGGGGTTAAGTGATTGTATATCTGTGAGTAAACAAGTTTCAAAATGGCTGGATGAAGTTGATATTATTCCTTATGAAAATTATAATTTAGAGGTTTCTACTCCGGGTGCGACAAGAGAAATTAGAAACTTGGATGAGTTTAAAAAATATATAGGCAAATATTGCAAAATTAAATTAGTTGAGCATGATAAGTATGGACGTAAAAATTATAAAGGTTATATTAAAAATGTTGAAGGTGATATTATAACTCTTTTTGTAGAAGAGGAAAATAAAGAATTCGAGATAGATTATTATCTTGTAAAAAAAGCTAACTTAGAGATAAAGTTTTAGGAGGTCAAATGAAAGAGCTTGCAAAAGTAGCAGATGAGATAGGTAAAGAAAAAGGTTTGTCAAAAGAGTTGTTAAAAGAGGCTCTTGAGGATTCTATCAAAGCTGCAGTGATAAGAAAATATGGTAGATTGACAGATCCTGAGGTAACAGTCGATATTGAAAGAGGAAAGATAGATATTAAGGTACCTAAAGAAGTTGTTGAGTCTGTAGAAAATAAGAAATATGAAATTTTATTGGAAGACGCTAAAAAAATAAAGCCTGATGCAGAGCTTGGTGATGTTATTATGGTGCCTATCTCTTTTCAGGAGCTTGGAAGACAGGCTGCTACTGTGGCAAAACAGAGAATGGTTGAAAAAATTAGAGAAGCTGAGAAACAAGTGGTTTATGATGAGTTTCAAAACAAAATTGGTCAAATTGTCACTGGTGTTGTTTTAAAATCTGATAAAGATAGTATGATTGTCAGTATTGGTAAGACTGAGGCTTTTATGCCAAAAAGAGAAATTATCCCTGGAGACTATTATGATAGGGGTGATTATGTTAGAGCGCTTCTGTTAGAGATTAGGGTAATTAGGGGTTGGCCTCAGCTTATTTTATCAAGAACTCATCCAGATTTTTTGAAGAAACTATTTGAGGTTGAAATTCCTGAGGTTTTTGAAGGTATAATTGAAGTAAAAGCGGTGGCGAGAGAACCTGGAGATCGTGCTAAAGTAGCTGTTTATTCTAAAAATAGTAATATTGATCCTGTTGGTGCATGTATAGGTTTAAAGGGTACTAGAATAAATGCAATTAGTAATGAATTGCGTGGCGAAAAGATAGATGTGATAGAGTGGTCACCTGATCCTGTAAAATTTGTATGTAATGCGCTATCACCTGCTGATGTTATTTTGACGAATATTTTTGAAGATGAAAAAACCATTGAAGTTGTTGTCCCTGATGATCAGTTGTCTTTAGCTATTGGAAAAAGAGGTCAAAATGTTCGTCTTGCAGCTATGCTGACTGGTTGGAGACTCGATGTATTAAAAGAGAGTGAATACAATATAATTAGAAAAGAGAGACTTCAGGAGCAAGAAGAAGAGCTTAAAGAATTTTATGAGATATATAATCTTGAAAATATAGATGTTTTAGACGAAAATATGATTTCTAAACTTATTGAACATGGAATAGATGATGTGGAAAAACTTTCTACAGCAAGTGTTGACGAAGTTGTAATGGCTTTAGGTGTGAATGAAGATCAGGCAGTAGTAATAATTAATAGCGCAATAGATTATCTTACTGAAAAGCTTGAAGAACTTGATTATGAAGTGGAAGATGAGGAAGAATTGTCTGAGAATGAGGATTAATGGGCAGTAAAGCTATAAGAACCTGTATTTCTTGTGGTAGTGAAAAATATAAAAACGAGCTACTAAGGTTTGTTTCTGTGGATAATGAAGTTGTGTTTGATTTAAAGCAGAAGTTAGATGGTAGAGGTGCATATCTTTGTTTTAATAAAGAATGTTTTAATAAGGCTACAAAAAAGAACCTTCTATCAAAGCATTTAAAAATAAAGACAGATGAAAATATTACTTTTGTAAAACTTGTTAAGCAAGTTAGAGATACATATAAAAGATATTTGTATACTTTGATGAGGGTTAATATAACTTCAAAAAATATTATTGAAGGTGTTTACAACGTTAAAGATAGTTTGATACATGAGAAAGCTTTTTTATGTTTGTTCCCTTCAGATATTAGTAATCATAGCAAGGGTAAATTGGTTAACTTGATTACAAGGAAAAAAGTACCTTTTTATTTTTTGGAAGATAAGAAGAGCGTTGCTATGAATATTCATAGACCTATTAGAGGAGCTTATGCAGTTGTAAATAAACAGCTT